>CAZPSD010000082.1:0-11460 GCA_964589055.1 uncultured Bacteroides sp. | reverse complement strand
CAGGGAAGTGAAACCCGCAAAAGAAGAAGCATATTTCTTCAAAATGAGCAAATATGCGGATAAGCTGATAGAACATATCAACAGCCATCCGGAATTTATTCAGCCGGTATCCCGTAAGAATGAGATGATGAATAATTTTCTGCTGCCGGGACTACAGGATCTGTGTGTGTCCAGAACCTCTTTTAAGTGGGGGATTCCGGTAGATTTTGATGATAAGCACGTAGTTTATGTATGGCTGGATGCATTGACCAACTATATTACCGGCATCGGTTATGATGCGGAGGGTGCAAGCAGCGAACAGTATCGGAAATATTGGCCGGCTGACCTGCATCTGATCGGTAAAGACATCATTCGTTTCCATACGATTTATTGGCCGATTTTCCTGATGGCGTTGGGCGAGCCGCTGCCGAAGCAGGTATTCGGACATCCGTGGTTATTGCAGGGAGACGGTAAAATGAGTAAGTCCAAGGGAAATGTGATCTATGCAGATGATCTGATCGATTTCTTTGGCGTAGACGCAGTGCGGTATTTTGTGCTTCATGAGATGCCCTTTGAAAATGACGGCGTGATTACATGGGATTTGATGGTAGAACGCATGAACTCTGATCTTGCCAACACCATGGGGAATCTGGTAAATCGAACCATTTCCATGAGTAATAAGTATTTTGGCGGTATGGTCGAGAATAAAAAGATTGGCGCAGATGACGGGGCAGAGGATGTGGATGCCGAATTGTTTAACGTGCTGACAGATACCTATGCAAGAGTATCCAAGAAGATGGATGAGCTGCGTGTGGCAGACGCGATCACAGAGATTTTTGTACTCTTCAAACGTTGTAATAAATATATTGATGAAACCATGCCATGGGTATTGGCAAAAGATGAGGCGAAGAAGGGTAGACTGTCTACGGTATTGTATAACTTGTTAAACGGCATCCTTGTGGGAGCTTCTCTTTTAGAACCTTATATGCCTGAGACAGCACAGAAAATAGCAAATCAGATCAATGCTTCCTTAGTAGACTTCGCTGTTTTGGAGGAGTGTGCTAAGAATCAGGATACCGTGAAAGCCTCTGCTTTGTACCCGTCCGGCAATAAGGTGACAGAGACGCCTGAGATTCTCTTTGCGCGTCAGGATCTGAATGAAGTGATGGAAAGAGTAGAAGCTATGTTTGCAGAGCGTAAAGCGGCTGCAGGTGCAGCAGAAGAGGAAACCTCCGGTATGGATGAGAAAGTAGTGGAACTGGAAGCAAAGGAAATGATTACGTATGATGATTTCGATAAGTGCCAATTCCGGGTAGGCCTGGTATTAGAGTGTGAGGAAGTGCCGAAATCCAAGAAATTGTTAAAATTTAAGATTCAGATTGGTTCCCGGACAAGACAGATTTTGTCCGGTATTAAGCAATACTATAAGGCTGAGGAACTGGTCGGCAAGAGAGTAATGGTACTGGTTAATTTACAACCCAGGGAGATTGCGGGTATGATGTCCGAAGGTATGATCTTAAGCGCTGCCGATGAAGAGGGCAATCTTGCTGTTATGACACCGGAGAGATTTATGCCGGCGGGGGCTGAAATCTGCTAGTATAATAAGCGTCCCGTCCGGTTCGTTCGAAGATGCGCTATGAGAGATCAACATGATTAAGAGAAGCGCTCTGTAATAAATTGTTTCAGTTGTGCCTGTGGTCCAAAGTCCGCAGGCTGCGGGAAAGGCATGGTTATCAGATTGAAAAAAAGAAAGTGGACCGTATTGTTATGTCTTCTGCCGGTTTTGTATATTTTGGGGATGACAGCTATGGCATCCGAAGACAAAGGCATGGAGCCGATCGCAGGCTGGATGATTGAAAAGATTGCGGACGGGGAAGTGGAGATTGCCGACGAAGACAGTATCAGATCGGCGATCGAAGAGGGAGAACAGGAGCTTTCCGTTACGCTGACAGAGGAAGAAGAAGACCGGATTGTGGACTTTGTGAAGTCCTTAGATGCCATTGAGGCGGAAGCCGGGGATTTCATGGAACAGGCGAAAGAACTGTACCGGGAATACAGTACGGAACTGGTAAGCCAGACCAACGATGCCATTAACGAAGCTGTAGAAAGTGCGGTGGAAGGCGCTGTCAGTAGTTTTTTTCAGAGCCTCAAGCAGACAGTATCCGATTTTTTGGCGAATTTGTTTTCCGCATAAACGTACAAATGAACCGTCGCTGCACTGGTAAAGTGCACGGCGGTTTTTATGCAGGATCACAGAATGATTTTGAACTTCCTGATTATACTAATAAAAAATAGAAGTCAGAAGTGGAGGAAGAAAATGAAAATAGCTTTTTTTAGTACGAAACCATATGATAAAATCTGGTTTGAACCTATGGGTAAAGAATATGGATTTGATATCCGTTTCTATGAGGCGCCGTTTCATGAGGAAACCATATCGCTGGCACGGGGATTTGATGCGGTTTGTATTTTTGTCAATGATTATGTAAACGCGAAGATGATTGATGAACTTTATGAGATGAAGGTTAAGGCGATCCTGCTTCGCAGCGCGGGTTTTAATCATGTAGACGTGAAAGCCGCGGAGGATAAGATACCGATCCTGCGCGTACCCAGTTATTCTCCGGAAGCGGTAGCGGAATTTGCCATGACAATGCTTCTTACGGTCAACCGATACACCCATAAAGCATATAATCGAACAAGGGACTTTAATATGAGCCTGAACGGATTGATGGGTGTAGACCTGTACCATAAGACGGCAGGTATCATCGGTACCGGTAAAATCGGGCAGGCAATGATACGGATCTGTAACGGATTCGGTATGCAGGTATTGGCATATGACCCGTATCCCAACTCCGAGTTGGAGGCGGAATACGTATCGTTAGAGGAACTTATGACCGCAGCTGACGTCATATCTTTGCATTGCCCGTTGAACTCGGAGACGAAGTATATCATTAACAGGGATGCCATAGACAAGATGAAGCAGGGAGTTTATCTGGTCAATACTTCAAGGGGCGCGCTCATTGACACAGATGCCCTGATCGGGGGACTGGTGGCAGGCAAATTCGGCGGAGTCGGTCTGGATGTTTATGAGGAAGAGGAAGGGATTTTCTATGAAGATAAATCCAATGAGATCATGCAGGATGAAAATCTGGCAAGGCTTATGACATTTCCCAATGTGTTGATCACTTCCCATATGGGGTTCTTTACCAAAGAAGCTATGCAGGCGATCGCAACGGAAACATTGGAGAATGCATATGCTTTGGAAAATGGTCTTCCGTTAGTCAATAAAGTTGGGGCAGAGGCAGCCAAATAGTTTGTGAAAGACTGCATAATGTTGTATAATAGGCTAAGTCCATTCCGCTTCGCTCCATGAATTTAGCCGGAAGAATGCGGACAGCATTCTTCCCATGTTGAGAAATTGACGAATGGTAACGCAGAATGTTAAAAATATGTTAAAATGACAGTGACAGGATAAAGGAGCCGCAGAGGGTTTGGAAACATCATATCAGATAAGAAGTGCATATCGGGACGAATGGGATGATGCAATGGCATTAGCATGGAAAACCTTTCTGCGGTTTGAAGCTGATGTATATTCACCGGAGGGCGTGCAGCATTTCGAGGATTTCATCACGGACACGACACTGCATCGGATGTTTATCATGGGGGCATATCAGATGTTTGTGGCGTTAGACCGCGATAAGATTGTAGGGATGATTACCTTGCGTAATTCTACACACATCTCACTGCTGTTTGTGGATGAACAGTACCATAGACGGGGAATCGGCCGCGCTTTGATGGGATTTTTGACTAATTATCTTCTGACAGAGGTGGGCGCAGATTATGTGACGGTGAATTCTTCTCCGTACGGGGTTGGATTTTATCACAAGCTCGGATTTAAAGACCTGCGTCCTGAAGAAGAAAAAGATGGAATTATCTATACGCCGATGAAATTTATACTTTAGAACGGGGGACTTATGGAGTATATTAAAAGTAAAGATATTTTTTTATTGACGCGTGATATTTTAAAACTGATTCATCCCAGGCTGATGGAGCATGGATCCAAAGTGGCGTATATGGTCTATAAGATGCTGCAGGATGAAGGCCGGTATGAGGAGTTTGAACTGGCTGACATTGTCATGGTTGCAACTTTTCATGATATAGGCGCCTACAAGACGGAACGGGGCAGGATCAATGATATGCTCCGGTATGAATCGAGAGACAGTATGGCGCATTCCATCTATGGCTATCTTTTCCTGAAATATTTATCACCGGTTCCGGACCTGGCTAAGATCATTATGTACCACCACAGGGATTATGAACAGCTTGAGAAGGTGGATTATCCATATAAAAATATTGCTGCTTATATTAACATTGCCGAGAAGATGGACATTTATTCTACTTCTATGGGCAGTCAGTTTGATTTATATATGTTTCAGAAACAAGCGGGCACGAAGCTGTCCGCGGCCGGATTGGAACGGCTCTATCAATGCGAGGCTAAATACGGTATTATTGAGAAGCTGCAGAGCGGTGAGTATAAAGAGGAACTGGATTACATTGCCGATTTTATGATTTTCTCTAATGAAGATAAGAAAAAGTTTCTGGAAATGCTCATGTACTGTATGGGATTTACCAGTGAGAGCATGGTTGTAGATGCGATTACTTCGGTCTGTATTTGCGAGGAGATTGCTCAAAAGATGATGCTGTCGGATGCGGAGAAAGAAATTCTCTATTATGGAACTCTGATTCATGATATCGGTATGCTGGCAATTCCCAGAGAGATCGTTGAAGCGCCCCGTAAGCTGAAACCGGAAGAAATGAAAGTAGTGCGGACGCATATTGATATTGCCAGCCAGGCATTGGCGGAGAGAATGGATAATGAGGTGGCCAGTATCGCATTGGCGCATCATGAACGGGGGGACGGCAGCGGATATCCGCTGCGGCTGAGAGACCACCAGATGAATATACCGCAGAGAATTTTGCAGGTATCGGATGTGGTAAGCGCGCTCGTAAACAAAAGAAGTTACCGTGATGCATTGCCGAAGGATAAAGTAATTGCGATTTTGAATGATGAGGTTTCTAAGAAACGGCTGAAAAGGCAGGTGGTCAATATATTTGTGACTTCCTATGATGCTATTATGAAGCGTGTTAAAGAGGAATCCGCGGAAATTCTTAAGATGTATCAGACTCTGAATCTTCAGTATGAGCAGATCAGCAGGAAATATAAAATTTAATTGGCGAAATTTTTTATAAAAATTGCAAATTCTATAGCTTTTTTGTATGCTTTTGTAATATAATGGCTTCAAAGGAAGCGATATTATGGGAAAAATATTTGATATGGACAGTCCCTTTATGCGGTTTTTAAATCGTGTAGGAGATTTGCTGATCCTGAATATACTGATGATTATTTGCTGTATTCCTGTTATTACGATAGGCGCTGCCTATACGGCTATGCATTATGTGCTGTTGAAGATGATTCGCGGCGAGGAAGGATATCTGATCAGGGGATTTTTTAAATCTTTCATTCGGAATTTTAAGCAGGCTACGATTTTGTGGTTTATCATGCTTTTTGTTATAGCGGTTTATGTGGGAGATATGTTGATCTTTAACTATTCCGGCATAGAATTTCCGAAAGCCTTAATGATTGCGGTGGTAGCGGTAGCGGTTTTCTGTTTAATGATTGCTGCCTATATTTTTCCGCTTTTGGCAAGGTTCGATAACTCGATCAAAAATACGATCAAGAACGCAATGATTTTTGCGTTTGCTAATCTGCCGAAAACATTGGCAATGGTAATTGTTTATGCACTGCCGCTTATAATAGGTTATTTTTCCACCTATTCTTATATTTTCATTTTTATGTTTGGTATCTCTTTGCCTGCTTATGCGGCAGCATGGATATATAGTGGTATTTTTAAGAAGTTTGAACCTGAGAACCAACAGGCTTCGGATTTAGATTTTTCTCTAAAAGATGACGAGGGGAACGAGCAAATCGATGGAGAATCAGAATAAGTCAATTGCATTTCAATGGATCATTCTGTCGGCTATTTTAATGGTAGTCGTACTTATTATGCTATTCAATTTTTCCCAAAAAAGCAGTACGGATGCCGCAGAAATTGTCTCAAAGGATTTGATTGAAACTACAGAGCAATATGGGGATTCTTTTCTGAATGAGTTGGAGTCTTTGAAGAAGATTGCCCAGCCGATTAAGAAACTGCTTGAAAAAGAAGGCATACAAAATGAGGAGTATGTTGCCGGACTGGTAGAAGCTCTGGCATCAGGCTCCGATGCCTATAAGGTATGTTTCTGCGATGCGTCGGGCAAAGGAATTAATCAACTGGGTGAAAGCATTTCCCTAGCCGGTACGGGATACTTTGAGACAATTTTAAATTCGGCCAATGTATCTTATATATATGCGGAAGAAGATAATTATCTGTCCCAGAAAGTAATTGTTGTGGCAGAGCGTGTGGTAACAGATACGGATAAAGGATATTTATTGATGTATTATCCGATGGACAAGTTCAGTACATTGTTGTCTAAGACGGCTATTGATGTCAATGCTTTCCTGACGATTGTGGACGGCGAGGGCAATATATTAGGTACCAGCGGAGCGTCCAATAAGCTGTTGGAAGGCGGTAATCTTGTAGAAACGATCGAGAGTGGCAACGAAGAAGCAGTGCAGACGATTCGTAACCGCATGAAGAACGGCGCAAGAGGGAACAGCAGTGTTTCCGTGGATGGTGCATCTTACATGCTGACATATGTGCCGATGGGAACGAATCAGTGGGAGATGTTTCTGGGCGTCAGCCAGGCTTATGTAGACCGGCAGGTTAATCTGCAATGGGAAAATACGAAAAGCATGCTGACTTCCCTGATCATAGTTGTCTTCATTTTTGCCTGTGTCGTTATGGTTCTCAATATCGTTGGTAAGATCCGCAGCAATGAGAAAAAGAAGCAGTTGGAAGACAAGGCAGATACTGATCTGCTGACGGGATTGAATAACAAACTTGCTACGGAACGTAAGATTAAAGAATACATGTCACAGAATCCTCAGTCTCAGTCTATGATGTTTATGGTTGATGTTGATAACTTCAAGAAGATTAACGATACTATGGGACATGCGTTCGGTGATGAGGTACTTCGTTCCTTGGGAAAGCAGATTGGAGGAATCTTCCGCGCTTCCGATATCATTGGCCGTATCGGCGGAGATGAGTTTATGATCTTTTTAAAAGATATCTCGGATGCGGACGCTGTGAGGAAGGAAGCTAAGAAAGTGGAGAACTTCTTCAGAAGCTTCCAGGCGGGCGAGTATGTGAAATATGCCGCGACAGCCAGTATCGGCGTAGCGGTCTATCCGCAGGAAGGCGGCGATTTCGAGACTTTATATAAAGCGGCGGATCAAGGAGTATATAAAGCCAAGAAACGTGGTAAGAACCAGTTGGCATTCTACCGCGATGAGTGGGAGCAGCCGAAGAAAGAAGACAACGAAGCTTAACAAGAAATAGAGATTATAATGAATAAAAAGAGAAAAGACGGCGGGGAACTGCCGTCTTTTTGGTATTCCTGAAGTTTTTGTTGACATATACCCCTATGGGGTATATTATAATGCCGTACAAAGAAGATATGAGAAAGGCATGGTGATGATATGGAAGAAAACAGGACGGCGGAGGATGTATGTGCATGCTGCCATCATAAGAATACGCCGAGAGACGCGAAAGAACAAAAACAACTGCAAAATCGCATCAATCGCATTATCGGGCAGCTTAACGGGATTAAGAATATGATAGAGGACAATAGATATTGCGGCGATATTCTGATTCAGATTGCGGCAGTAGAAAGTGCCCTGCAGAATCTGGGTTATATAGTTCTGCAGGATCATTTGGAGACTTGCGTTGTAGAAGAAGTTCAAAAGGGCAATGAGGCAATCATGGCAGAGGCGGTAGAATTGATCAAAAAGCTAAAATAACCGTAAAACAGGAATAATTATGGTAAAGCGGCAGGAATAATACGGTGATGGAGATGTTCGGCTTCTATCAGAAAGGGCATGAGAAATATTATGAAAAGTGAAAAATTTACAATAACAGGCATGACCTGTGCGGCATGCAGCGCGCATGTAGAAAAGGCGGCTGCTTCTGTGCCGGGTGTGCATAAAGTCAGCGTAAACTTACTGATGAACAGTATGATAGCGGAATACGAGGATCCTGCTACGATACAGGCAATTTGCGCAGCGGTGGAGGCGGCGGGGTATGGCGCTTCCGCCACGGACGGAGCGGCAGAGCATACGGCGAAGGACGTTTTCACAGATCAGGAGACCCCGAAACTTCGGCGCAGACTGATCGCATCCTTATGTTTGCTGGCGCCGCTGATGTATGTATCGATGGGACATCTGATGTGGGGATGGCCTGTACCGGCCGCGTTTGCGGAGAATCCGTGGGCGATTGCATTGTACCAGTTATTACTGACAGGACTTGTAATGGTTATCAACCAAAAGTTCTTTGTAAACGGATTTGCCGGTCTGCTTCATAAAGCGCCTAATATGGACACGCTTGTTGCGCTGGGAAGCGGTGCGGCATTTGTCTACAGCACGGCGGTGATGTTTCGTATGGGAAATTATATGGGAGCAGATGACCATATGATGGCGGTGCATTGTCTTCACGATATGTATTATGAATCTGCAGCAATGATTCTGACTCTGATTACGGTAGGCAAAATGCTGGAAGCCTACAGCAAAGGCAAGACAACCAATGCGGTCAAAAGCCTGATGGATTTAGCGCCGAAGACGGCTCATGTGGTGCGGGACGGTGTGGAAATGACCATAGCCGCAGGCGAGGTGATGCAGGGAGATACATTTATTGTGAGACCCGGCGAGAGTATTCCGGTGGACGGAGAGGTGTTGGAAGGAGAAAGTGCAGTAGATGAATCGGCGTTGACGGGTGAGAGCCTTCCCGTAGATAAAAGTGCGGGAATGAGGGTCAGCGCGGCAGCCATCAATCAAAACGGTGCATTGACCTGCCGGGCAACCCGTGTAGGACAGGATACTACCCTGCAGCAAATCATAGATATGGTGGAGAATGCGGCGGCTACCAAAGCGCCCATTGCGCAGATCGCGGATAAAGTATCCGGCGTGTTTGTGCCCATCGTTATCACATTGGCGGTCATTGCCGGAATTATCTGGCTTGCGGCGGGGGCAGGAGTCGGCAAAGCGCTTTCCTATGCCATCAGCGTTCTGGTAATCAGCTGCCCTTGTTCCCTTGGGCTGGCTACTCCGGTGGCAATCATGGTAGGTAACGGCATGGGCGCCAGACACGGCATCCTGTTTAAGAACGCGGCAGCGTTAGAGCAAGCCGGCAAAATGGACTTTGTGGTATTGGATAAGACGGGAACCGTAACGGAAGGCAGACCAAAGGTGACGGACATCTATGCGGCGGAAGGAATCAGTGAAAGAGAACTGCTTAAAGCAGCAGCTGCGCTGGAGAGCAGAAGCGAACATCCCCTTGCCAAAGCCATCTGCGAACGGGCGGAAGAAGAACAGAACGTCTTGCCGCAGATTTCCGGATTCCGTGCATTGCCTGGCTGGGGTGTAGAGTGTAATATAGAAGGGGAAGTATCCATAGGCGGTAATGCGGCGCTGATGGCAGAGCGGAAATTGATGACAGATGCGTTAAAGAGCCGCGGAGAGGAATTGGCAGGAGAAGGCAAGACGCCGCTGTTTTTTGCCAAAGGAGATAAGACTCTCGGTATCATTGCCGTGGCGGATGTGGTTAAACCGGACAGCAGGCAGGCAATCGTAGAACTGCAGAATATGGGAATCCAGGTGGTTATGCTGACGGGAGACAATCGCCGCACGGCGCAGGCTATCGGCAGACAAGTAGGACTTACGGCTATTGTGTCGGATGTACTGCCGAAAGATAAAGAAACGGTTGTCAGGAAGCTGCTGGAACATGGCAGGGTGGCTATGGTAGGTGACGGCATCAATGACGCACCGGCACTGACCAGAGCAGATGTGGGAATTGCTATCGGAGCGGGCGCGGATGTGGCTCTGGATGCGGCGGATATCGTGCTGATGAAGTCTAAGCTGACAGACGTTTCGGCGGCGATCAGACTTTCCAGACAGGTGCTCAGGAACATTCATGAGAATCTGTTTTGGGCATTCTTCTATAACTGTATTGGTATTCCGTTGGCGGCAGGTGTGCTCGTGCCGGCGGCAGGGTTCAGCCTTAATCCTATGTTTGCTGCAGCGGCAATGAGTTTATCCAGCTTCTGTGTGGTAACCAATGCGCTCAGGCTTAACCTGTTCGGGGTGCGCGATACGAAGAAGGATAAAACACGAAAAAGGATTCCTATGCCGGAATTTATTAACGGCTTTCAGGAAACAGAACAGGCTGAGAAGCCGGAAAGCAAGGAGGACAAACAGATGGTTAAGGTATTGGATATTGAAGGAATGATGTGTGCACATTGTCAGGCACACGTACAGAAAGCGCTGGAAGCTTTGGAAGGAGTGAGTCAGGTTGCGGTCAGCCTGGAGGATAATCAGGCAAAGGTTACGATGGAGGTTGAAGTAGCAGACCGGGCATTATCAGATGCGGTAACAGAGGCAGGCTATAAAGTGCTCTCATGTAAGGCGGAATAAGCGTACCGTATCTTGAATTAGTCAAAATGTATAGTAAAATTATAAAATTTTGGTCAACTTGTCTAAAGTCAAAAAAAAACGAATAGAAAGTAAGCAATTTTTACAATGGAAAGCGAAATCTTTGTGAAATAATGGCATAGCAAAGGAATTAAAAGTCAGCTATACTAAGCACAGAGTCGATTATCGATGATAATCATTGAAGCAACTAAAAACTATAAAACATTTAGGAGGCAATCATGGCAAGTTTATCTTTAAAAAATGTCTGCAAAGTATATCCGAACGGATTTGAGGCTGTAAAAGATTTCAGTCTTGAAATCGCAGATCAGGAATTCATTATTTTCGTAGGACCTTCAGGTTGTGGTAAATCTACTACACTTCGTATGATCGCTGGTTTGGAAGACATTTCTTCCGGCGAGTTGAAGATCGGTGACAGAGTTGTTAACGATGTAGAGCCTAAGGACAGAGATATTGCAATGGTATTCCAGAACTACGCGCTGTATCCTCATATGTCCGTATATGATAATATGGCTTTCGGTCTTAAATTAAGAAAAGTTCCGAAGGACGAGATCGATAAGATGGTTAAAGAGGCAGCTAAGATCCTTGACTTAACAGCATTACTTGATCGTAAACCGAAGGCTTTGTCCGGTGGCCAGAGACAGCGTGTTGCTATGGGTCGTGCTATCGTTCGTAATCCTAAGGTATTCCTTATGGATGAGCCCCTTTCCAACTTGGATGCAAAACTTCGTGTACAGATGCGTATTGAGATCGCTAAATTACATCAGAGATTAGGCACTACCATTATTTACGTAACACATGACCAGACAGAGGCTATGACACTTGGTACAAGAATCGTAGTTATG
>CAZPSD010000081.1:6929-11479 GCA_964589055.1 uncultured Bacteroides sp. | reverse complement strand
TGTGGAACATTTTAATTGCTACATAGGAAAAAATCAAGAATGGAATGAGTGGAGTATCTCAATGGAAGAGAGACTTTTTGATTTGGATAAAAGGTATGAGGCATGTAGTAATTTATTCCCTAAAGAATAAAGAAAGGGTGGATGATGAGTTAATAATCATCAAATAATTGTATGGAAGGTTATATGTGTTATAAAGAGAATGATGTGGTAACCAGAGAAAAAATAGAAAAAGATATACTTGAATTTGCTGACGAATACAATTTACTAAAATGGGAGATTCCAGCATTAATTAAAGGAGATGTACTTAAAAAATGTGGATACTTTCGTATGATGCCGAATCAAATAACACTTGCTTGTTCAATTAAGGAAGAATCTATTGGTAACGTTATTAGCAACAATAAAGTATCGTTAGAGGATATTCAAGACAGTGATTATTACTTAACACCAGCAGCTTGTATCCATATTTATCCCATGATTGAAAAGAATCCATTAGAAAATATGCTTATAACAACACGTGCGCATGTATATAGGCATGAAAATTCAAAATATGAGATGGGTGAAAGGCTTTGGGATTTCACAGTTAGAGAGTTTGTTGCAGTGGGGTCTCCAAAGTTTGTTAAAAAGTTCCTTAATGATTTTCAAAATAAATCTTTAAAATTATGTGAAAGGAGAGGCATTAATAGTAGATTGAGTGTATCTAATGATCACTTTTATCCTTCCAGAGAAAATATAGTTATGCAAAAAATGCAAAAAGCAAATAGTTTAAAAACAGAACTAATTGTTGATTGTAATGTAAAAAGTATTGCATTGGCATCATATAATTATCATAGAGATCATTTTAGTAAAATTTTTCATTTTGATGCAAATGGGAGGATTGTAACAGGATGTGTGGGATTTGGATTAGACAGATGGACGAGTATTTTAAATAAAATTAAGTGATTAGCATATAGGAGATTGTAACAGGCTATGGAACGACATACAGAGGATGAAATAGTAGGATTTATGAAAAAGAATATGGATTTTTTTGATTTTGATATGGATACAGAGATTAGTAGTTTGGAGTTAGATTCCTTTTCTTTTATTCATTTACTTGTTATGTTGGAAGATTTTTACCAGATTGAGTTTTCTATTGACGATATGCAGAGCGAAAGGTTTCGATATATTCGTGATATTGTAAATCGAGTAAAAGAGCTGAATAATGCAAATGTTTTACAATGATATAATTATGAAATAACCAGATTGATTTACAGATACTTTAAAAAGAGGAATTATGGCATTTCTTATCATAGCTTTCAAAAATAAAATTACATACCGCAGTGAGGTATTGTTCGCTATTATTGGTTCTGTGATCGAAATCTACATCCAAATAGCGTTCTGGATGTATTTATACCGAAATGATGCGGCAATGACGGAATATATGATTATGTATACGGTGTTGTCTAATATTATTTCTATGTTTTATATTAATTCCATTACCAATAAAATAGGAGACAAAATCATAAATGGGTATATAGCAGTCGACCTTCTCAGACCGGTGCATTTCTTATACAGCAGCTATATGCAGTGTATAGGAGAGATGTGCGCGGACCTGCTTCTGAGAGGGATTCCGGTTCTGATGTTTTTCGGGGTATATCTGTGGAAGTATTCGGAGCGTATTGTATATCAGCAGATGGCAGCAGCGCTTGCAGCGGTAATTTTAGGACACATTCTGTATATGCAGATATTTATGGCGATTGGGCTGATGGCAATGGCTTTGATGGAAACATGGGCGATTCACAGGATAATGAATGATATTATATTATTTTTGTCAGGCGCTTTTATTCCGTTAAGCCTGTTCCCGAATACGTTATACCACATCAATCTATTCCTGCCTTTCCGGTTTGTGTTTTCGTTTCCGTTGGAATTATTATTAAATGAAACGGATAATGAAGTGATATTTGGTAATTTCGGAGTACTATGCGGTTGGATCGTTTTGCTGGGAAGTATGATATGGGGAATGCATCACCGGATGATGCGAAAACTGGTAATTCAGGGGGGCTAGCATGGAATTTTTAGATATTTACTTTTTCTATATCAGAAAATTTTTCAGCGCTAGAGCGGAGTATCGGTTAAATTTCTGGATCGGTCTTGCCGCGAATTTTATAACCTATTTTTTTACCTATATTACATACTGGATTATTACAACAGAACTTGCTGATATTGCGGGTTGGAGTTTTTCCCAGTTGTGTTTGCTGTATGGGACTTCCCTTCTGACCTATGCGCTGGCAGGTACTTTGTTATGGTATTCTGTTTACAATTTATCAGAACTGATTGTCAAGGGGACACTGGATGTGCTGCTGATCAGACCTATGGGAGTACTCAGACAATTGATCTGTAACCGTTTCGGAGATACTTTTCTGGCGCAGATTCTGGTTACCGTCATATTTCTGGGTATTGCGGCTTCACGTCAGGAGATAGCGCTCGATCCTGGGAAAGTAATCTATTTTATTATGATTTTGATTGGCGGCGTCTGCATACAGGCAGCCGGAATGATCGCGGTGGGAACGCTCAGCTTTTGGACGGTCAAATCACAAGAAATAGGCGAAATCTTTTATTATAAAATAAGGAGCTTTACGAGATATCCGTTAAGCCTTTTTCCTGTTATTATACAGAAATTGTTAACCTTTATACTCCCATGGGCGTTTATTAACTATTACCCCTGCCTGCTGCTGCTCGATAAGGATAACACGAAATTCGAGATGGTTTGCGGCTGTATTTCGCCGGTTATAGGGATATTGCTGCTGATTGCTTCTGTGAAGTTCTTTTATTTCGGATTGAGGCATTATACAGGAACCGGAAGCTGATGCGGGGGTCTGACCTGAGCGCGGAATTGCACCAATCGTATCGACAGCACGGACGGTCTCAGGAAAAGGCGGAATAAGAGTTGGTGGAAAAGGAAATTGAACTTATGAACGATATTACACTGGAAAAGGTATCTAAAAGTTATCTGGTTCCGATCAGAAGTGGAAAACCATTTAAGGATCTTGTAAAGCGGCAGTATCAGAAGATTGACGCTGTCAGGAATATTTCCATGGAGATAGCCCACGGCGAGGCGGTAGGGATGATCGGCCCGAACGGTGCGGGGAAATCCACCACTTTGAAAATGCTGACGGGTATTTTGGTGCCGGACTCAGGAAGTATTACGGTTTTCGGTAAAGACCCGTTCGCCCAAAGGAAAAGAAACTGCAGTAATATAGGCGTTCTTTTCGGACAGAAATCCCAGTTGTGGTGGGATCTTCCGGCAAAGGATACGTTTGTACTGTTAAAGAAGATTTATAAGATACCGGATCAGATATTCGAGAAAAATATGGAGAAATATACGGATGTATTGGATGTGTCCCGTTATATCGATCAGCCAGTCAGACAGCTTAGTCTGGGACAGCGGATGAGACTGGAATTGATGGCAAGTCTTCTGCATAATCCAAGGATTCTCTTTCTGGATGAGCCTACCCTTGGACTGGATGTTGCTGTGAAGAGGCAGATACGGGAACTTCTGCAGATGTTAAAGGGGGAAACAACGATCATCCTGACGTCTCATGACATGAAAGATATTGATACTGTGTGCGAACGGTTGGTGGTAATCGACAAGGGCAGTATTGTTATTGACGATGCAATTGAACAGGTAAAGAAAACATATGGAAATATGGAGAAAATAGAAATCAAGTTGAAGGAGACGGACGGGGAAGTAATTCGTTTTTTACCACCTGAGGTGCATGCGCAGATAGAAGAAAATACAATTATCTGTAATTATGATGTAAACCGGATTCACTCAGCGGATATTCTGCAATGTGTACTGAAGCATTGCAGCATCTTGGATGTCTCCATTATGTCTGCCGATATAGATGATATTATAGAGAAAATATATCAGGGGAGCAATTAAGCGGAAACGGTAATTTTTGTTTTGTGCAATATATACGGCTGCGATTCTTTTAGTATTCTATATTTACAAGTTATTTAGCAGGATTTCACAGTTTAGCAGGGTTTCACAGTCGTTTATTTCAACGCTTTCTGAAAATGCTGATAATCCTTACAGGAGTTCCAGTCGCCGCCCCATGTAAAGCCATGTTCTTTAAACAGACGGTAGCAAAGGTCGGTCTCGTCGATCTTATAGGCGAAATTCTTTGAGCGGTCTGCATAGACCTCGCTTCCGGCGGGAGAGATGTAGTCGCTTCCGTCTTCATTTCTGCCGAAAACGATATAAGGGTTATAGAAAGGGTTGATATCGATGGCAAGCCCGTAGGCATGTTTGGAGAGATTGTCGGTGCCGTCCACCACCCTGTAGTTGAAACAGGAAGTATTGTTGTCCATCATGGATAACGTGTCATCACCGCTATACTCGTCTACCAAGCGGATCTGTTCGATCTGGTAATCATTTTGATACAATTCATAGAAAATTTCCACCATATCCTGTGCAATGGCTTTGTTACAGATTAATTCGCCTTCTTTTTCCTTGCCGTTGAAATCATAGTGCAGTATGCTGACATAACGCAGATCGTCATAGGATACGGCAG
>CAZPSD010000081.1:5096-6829 GCA_964589055.1 uncultured Bacteroides sp. | reverse complement strand
TTGAAATCATAGTGCAGTATGCTGACATAACGCAGATCGTCATAGGATACGGCAGGCGTGAGATCGTCGGCGATCATGTTGATTGCCGGTACAATTGTTTCTGCGGCTTGGGATTCTGCTACCGGATAGGAAATACCGGTAATACGTTTCTTGATATCTTCATTCAGCGGTTCATAATAAAAGCCCGGCTTGTATGTGATGCGGTCCGGATTGTCAGTCATAGTTTCATACTCCTTGTTGTTTTGCACATTATTTTCCAATCCGGACGGTTCTGTTACTGCATCCGGGGCATTGGTTAAATCCGTAGTATCGGATGGTTCTTGTGCGGGATTATCAGTTTTAGTATATGCATTGGGGTTGTCCAAAGTGTCAACTGCAGAGGCGTTTGCAGGATTCCCTGCATCGTCGGATGCAGTCTCTTTTTCCGGGGAAACAGTATCTTCCCCGGATGATTCTGTCTGGCTTCCATAGGCAAGTTCCGGATTATTTCTGGCATATTCCTCTAACGTCTCCTGTCCAGTCAGATAATGTGCCAGAAAGGAACATATCATAATGAGAAGAAGCAGAAAAGTAAAAGGTTTTGCTATTTGTCTGCCTAATTCCTTCCATGAGGAAGGCGGTTGCGAAGGTGTTCTGCCGGAAGATGTATGGGCGGTGTCTCTAGTATCGCGCTGTTTCTTGCTGGATGTGTTTTCTGACATATGTGTCATGTCTCCTTGCTTGTGATAAAATCAATTATCTAATTATATCATATTATAACCTATTCTCCTACAGCATTAAAGCTTGTATTTTATGGGATAATCTAGTACAATAGGCGTTGATGTAGAGTATTGTAAACTGAATTATGAAAAAGGATAACAAATGGGAATTATCAAGACAGACAAATTAGTATTTGAATATATCAGACGAGACGAAGAAGGCAATGTAGAAGGGATTACCCGTGCGGTGGACGAGGTGGATCTCGATGTAAAACAGGGCGACTTCGTGGCGATCCTGGGTCATAACGGTTCCGGGAAATCAACGCTTGCCAAACATATCAATGCAATTCTGTATCCGACAGAGGGCACTGTATGGGTAGACGGAATGGATACGAAGGACGGCAAGGATTTATGGAATATCAGGCAGGAAGCGGGTATGGTTTTCCAGAATCCGGACAACCAGATCATCGGTCAGGTTGTGGAGGAGGATGTAGGCTTCGGACCGGAGAATATGGGTGTACCCACCGAGGAAATCTGGCAGCGTGTGGAAGAAAGCCTCAAAGCAGTTGGCATGTATGAGTACCGGAAGCATTCGCCTAACAAGCTATCCGGCGGGCAGAAGCAGCGTGTCTCTATCGCGGGTGTGATTGCCATGCATCCTAAATGTATTATCTTGGATGAACCGACAGCGATGCTCGATCCCAACGGGCGCAAAGAAGTGATTCGCGCGGTCAGGGCATTAAATGATGTGGAAGGAATTACCGTGGTACTGATCACTCATTATATGGAAGAAATCATTCATGCCAATAAGGTTTTTGTCATGGATAAAGGGAAGATCGCCATGGAGGGCACGCCGCGGGAAATCTTTTCCCAGGTGGAAAAGTTAAAAGAATTGCGGCTGGATGTACCGCAGGTGACACTGCTTGCCTACGAACTGCAAAAGAGCGGGCTTAACCTTCCGGACGGTATTCTGACCATTGAAGAATTCACGCAGGCGCTGATGCCATTAGCCCGATAATAGGAGCGGCTGAAATG
>CAZPSD010000081.1:0-4996 GCA_964589055.1 uncultured Bacteroides sp. | reverse complement strand
ATGTTGCGGTGTCATAGAGAGGGCGCACAACAGGAAACAGAGGATTGGGAATGTCTTTAATATTAGATCATGTAAATTATATATACGGCGGCGATACGGCTCTTGCCGTGCATGCCTTAAAGGATGTCAATCTGCTCATTCCGGACGGGCAGTTTATCGGATTGATCGGGCATACCGGCTCCGGCAAATCCACACTGGTGCAGCACCTGAACGGATTGATTAAGCCTACAAGCGGCAGCATTTATTTTAACGGTGAGGACATTCATGCGGATGATTATGATAAAAAGAAGCTGCGCAGCAAAGTAGGACTGGTTTTCCAGTACCCGGAGCATCAGCTTTTCGAGGTAGACGTATTTTCGGATGTGTGTTTCGGCCCGAAGAATCTGGGATTATCCAAGAAGGAGACAGAGCTTCGCGCCTATGCTGCACTCAAGCAGGTAGGACTGGAGGATGAATATTTCTATCAGTCACCATTTGATCTTTCCGGCGGGCAGAAGCGGCGCGTGGCGATTGCAGGTGTGTTAGCCATGAAGCCGGATATTCTGGTGTTGGATGAGCCTACTGCGGGGCTGGACCCGAAAGGCAGGGACGAGATCTTAGACCAGATCGCGCGGTTGAAGGAAGAGACGGGGATCACGGTTATTCTTGTTTCCCATAGTATGGAAGATGTGGCGAAGTATGTGGAACGCATTATCGTAATGAACAAGGGAAGCGTGCTTTTTGATGACGTGCCGAAGGAAGTATTTAAGCATTATAAAGAACTGGAACAGGTAGGACTTGCCGCTCCGCAGGTGACTTATATTATGGAAGCGCTTAGAGGAAAAGGGCTGCCTGTTGCCGCTGATGTTACGACGATTGAAGAAGCGAAGCAGGAAATTCTGAGAGTGATTAACGATAAGGCTGTTCGTGGAGTCTGTGACATAGAGAATTAGATAGGAAAGGAACAAGCTATGATACGAGATATCACATTGGGCCAATATTATCAGGCGGATTCCGTCATTCATAAATTGGACCCTCGCGTAAAGTTAGTAGCCACCCTCTGTTTTATCATCTCTCTTTTTGTGGTAAAAAACTGGCTGGGCTATGTATTGGCTGCTGTTTTTCTGGCAGTGGTGATCAAATTGTCCAAAGTGCCCTTTAAGTTTATGGTTAAAGGCATGAAGGCGATCGTATATATTTTGCTGATCACGGTAGTGTTTAATCTTTTTCTGACGCCGGGAGAGCCGCTTGTGTCTTTCTGGAAGCTGACGATCACGAAAGAAGGCGCAGAGATTGCGGTTATGATGGCGATTCGCTTATCGTTTCTGATCATCGGTTCTTCGGTCATGACGCTTACGACGACGCCGAACAGCCTCACGGATGGGATGGAGAAGCTGTTGAATCCTCTTAAAAAGGTGAAAGTGCCGGTGCATGAAGTGTCGATGATGATGTCGATCGCGCTTCGTTTTATTCCGATCCTGTTGGAGGAGACGGACAAGATCATGAAGGCGCAGATTGCAAGGGGTGCGGATTTCGAAAGCGGCAATCTGATCAAAAAGGCGAAAGCGATGGTTCCGCTGCTGGTGCCCCTTTTTATCTCTGCTTTCCGTAGAGCTAATGATCTGGCGATGGCGATGGAAGCAAGATGTTATCGCGGCGGCGAACACAGAACAAAGATGAAGCCTCTTCGGTATCAGAGACGGGATGGGAACGCCTACCTTGTATTGGTCTTCTATTTGGCAGTTTGCGTGGCGGTGAATTTTGTAAAATAGATAAATTTAGAATCGTTATGATAAGTATGCTGCAGAGAGCGTACAGCATAGTATGTCAGCGATTATATGATGGGCTGAGTAAAAACGCGCCTGTATTGTATGCAATATGCAGGCGGTTTGCAAGCCGGGAGAAAGGTATGCCTGTTCAATGAAAAGAATTATGTTGATTGTAGCCTATGATGGAACCCGCTATCATGGCTGGCAGGTACAACAGAATGGAGAGACGATAGAAGGTGTTTTAAACAGATGCCTTTCTGATCTATTACAGGAAGATATCGAAGTCATTGGCGCCAGCAGGACCGATTCCGGTGTACACGCATTGGGAAACGTAGCAGTTTTTGACACGCAGACGAGGATTCCGGCGGAGAAAATAGCATATGCCTTAAATGCAAGACTGCCGGAGGACATCAGAATTCAGGAATCGAAAGAAGTAGACAGCCAGTTTCATCCCAGGCATTGTGACAGCCGCAAAACCTATGAATACAGAATTTATAACGCGCCTTTTCCGATGCCGACGGAGCGGTTATATACTCATTTCTCTTATACGCCTTTGGATATCGGGCGGATGCAGGAGGCGGCAGACTATTTTGCAGGGACTCATGATTTCAAGAGCTTCTGCAGTGCGGATGCGCAGGTGGAAAGCACTGTAAGGCATATAGACGGCGTGGAGGTGCAAAAGAGCGGTAATTTGATCACAATACGGGTAACCGGCAGGGGGTTTCTCTATAATATGGTAAGAATCATGGCAGGAACCCTGATGGAAGTGGGAAGCGGCCGCTTGGAACCGCAGGAGGTTACACGGATATTGGAGGCAAAAGACAGGGCGGCGGCGGGTCCTACGGCTCCGGCGTGCGGGCTTACGCTTGTGAAGTATGAGTTTTTGTAGAATTATATTTTTATTTCACAATATGGTCACAAGGAAATTTCAATGGATTTGTTAGATTGACATTTATATATATGTTAGTTTAAAACGGGAAAAGGATGTATAATGATGAATAAAGTCAAGAATAGGTGTTATATAGAATATATAATCTTATCACTTTTTATCTGTGCTCAAGTCTTAGTGTCTTTATATGCTCAGTATCATACAAGAATAAGCGGAGATGGTATTTTTACATATACATTATCTAATAATCCATATGATTATACTTTTATTGATGATATTTATGAGATATTCCCTGAAAATAACGGTTGGATTCTGGGGGGGGGTGCTACGGGAAAATTATGTAGTAGAAGATTACGACAAATTTAACTATGCACAGGTATATCATCACCAACGTTATGATACACATCCCTTTCTCTATTATTTTGCGGTTCATACAGTATGTTCTTTGTTCCCAAATACGTATTCTAATATGTATGCTCTTAGTATTAACATTATTTTTATGCTGGCAAGTGATTTTCTGATTATTCTTTTGTCAAAAAAAATGTTAGGCAGGCGTATATACGCAATTTTACCATTGGTCTATTTATTTTTTACCCCAGCGATGCAGAAGTTAATTATTTTGGCACGCATGTATATGATGCTTGCTTTTTTCTGTTTACTTTTTTTGTGGATACAAATTTGTTTTATGGAAAAAGAAAGATGGAAGAAAACGGAGTTAGGCACCATGACTTGCTGTGTGGTACTTGGTACATTGACTCATTATTATTTTTATGTCTATGCAGGATGTGTTGCGTTATGTGTAGGGATTCATTTGTTGTACATTAAAAATTATAAAAAGCTTTTTGAATGGATATTGAGTGGTATAGCAGGAATTTTGATTTCACTTATTTTATTCCCATGGGCTATTTGGCATATTATATATAATCAACAGCAAAAACATACGAATATAGAAATGTGGAATATGGCAGATTGTCAAGAGTATATGGATTTTATTAATAAATATCTATTTAATGAAAGAATCATACTCTATATTTTATTGTGTATAGTTATACTGTTGTATTTGCTAAAGAAAAAGGGAAGCAAAGAATTGCTTATTGCTGGAGAGAGTAAGATTAAATGGATTTTGGTACTTGTACCATGCGTGTTATTCTCGATCATAATCTATACGCTAGATGGAAGAATCATGTACTATTTCACGCCTATGTATATTCCATTGTCTTTTGGGTTAGCTGCAATACTATTTTGGTTAATCAGAAAAATTTGTAAGAAAGAAATTTTAAGTATTTGTATAACAATGCTTTTGGGGCTTTGGGTTGTGAATCCGCTATCGGCTATTAATGATTTGCAGGAGAATGTTAGCGAGTATCATAAATTTGAAGAACGATACAGTATTGCCATAGAAAACAAAAATTGCGATTGTATATATATTGAAAGCGTAAAGGATAACCTTTTAAGGGGACTGTGGTTTGAACTTGGAGAGTATCATCAGTTTAAAAAAATCAGTATTGAAGACTATTTGACTTATGGTTTGACAGAGGCATGTTTGGAAGGCAGGGAATTAT
Organism: uncultured Bacteroides sp.; assembly: GCA_964589055.1. GTDB lineage: Bacteria > Bacillota > Clostridia > Lachnospirales > Lachnospiraceae > UBA3282. The sequence goes on along the minus strand of CAZPSD010000081.1, from coordinate 797 downwards.
CTCAAAATTCTGTTATTGTTTACCTGCCAAGTGAATATGAATGGGAAAATTCTGAGGCAAGCCTTCTAATAGAATATGGAGGATTCAAAGTATATAAATGGGAAATATAATAAAAAAGTATATAGAATACATAAGAAAATGGATTTATGAAGGTATATTTTTAATATTATTATGTGCTGCTTATGGAAGTTTTCACGGTGCAACAATAGAAGCGAAAGATGAGAAAAGTTATATTTTGGATGATATACCGGCAATAGATAAATGTGGTACAGAGGTTCCTATTTTAACGGGATACTGTGGACTTGCCGCGAAACAGAATCAATGGATTAATTTTCATAAGGCATTAAAATATGCAATTTCAGGTTTTTTTCTTTATGTTTTGATAATAGCTTTTTTTTGCATCATCAATGAAATAAAGGAAAGTATATTAAGGCTCAAATTAGGTTCGTAAATCCTGTAAAGCCCAAAAAACCAGTTGACACACGTGGAAGCGTATAATATAATATTTTACTGTGACAATGTTTAAAAATGTCAAGCCAAAGCCCCGGCGAAGGCATTTTGAATAGAGTACAAACCGTTGTTATAAGGGTCGTAAGTGTGGCCGGACATCTGCACGAGGGACTTGGAGGAACAACACAGACAGTCGTAAGACGATTTAGTTACTATGGAGGTTAATACAATGAAGACTTTTATGGCAAGCCCGGCTACAATCGAAAGAAAATGGTATGTAGTTGATGCGGCAGATATGACACTCGGACGTTTGGCATCTGAGGTTGCGAAGGTTTTAAGAGGTAAGA
>CAZPSD010000080.1:0-11498 GCA_964589055.1 uncultured Bacteroides sp. | reverse complement strand
TCTCATCCTTCCTTGCCGACCGTTTTTCTCTATGATATAATTTTAATAATTACCAAATGAAAGAAGGTCTTCCCATGAAAGAACAGCTATACACGATCCCGTTAAATGATGCCATCAATGCCGATGACGAATGTCCTTTCTGCTTTATCGAACGCAATGTGGAACAAGATTTATTAGACTTCGTCCTGGGTTCCGGTTCTTCTTATATGGAAAGCGATGTGCGCGAGCAGACGGATCAGGCAGGATTCTGCCGCGATCATTTCAAGAAAATGTTCGACTACGGTAATACACTGGGCAATGCATGGATTCTCAAAACCCACTATATGCAGATCACCCGGGAAATGCAGAACCAATTCCGGAATTTCAAGCCCGGCAAGACTTCCCTCAAGGATAAATTCAAGAAACAGGCGGAAGCACACAATCCCATCGGTATCTGGGTGAAAGAAAAAGAAAATTCCTGCTACATCTGCAAGCGCTACGCAGACACCTACGAAAGATATCTGGATACTTTCTTCGTTATGTACAAGAAAGATCAGGAATTCCGGAATAGAATAAAAAACAGCAAGGGCTTCTGCCTGCACCACTTCGGCGACTTATGCGAAGCGGCAGACAGCCGTCTGAATGATAAAGAAAAAGAAGAATTCTACGCTATGGTATTTCCCCTGATGGAAGAAAATATTGCCCGTCTGTCCGAAGACGTGTCATGGCTGGTGGAAAAATTCGATTACCGCAATAAAGATGCCGGCTGGAAAAATTCCAAGGATGCCATCCAGCGCGGTATGCAGAAATTGAAGGGCGGCTATCCCGCAGACCCGCCATATAAGATGAATAAATAATGTAGAATCATATCTCTGGATGCAATGTATCTATATGGCATGTACATAATAGCTATATAAGAAATCCCCCTTTGTCAGGCTTATATCCCATGGCAAAAGGGGGAATTTCATTTCCTATGAACCGGATGGTATTTCTATTACACAGCGTCCATGGAACCGTCGGCGTCATCCTCGTCATCAAAGAACTCTTCCACCTTTGTTTCGGCTTTCTCTACAGCCTTCTCTGCAGTTTCCTTGACAGCGCCTACAACTTTCTCTGCAGCATCTGCCTTGGCTGCATCCAAACCTTCTTTAAAATTATCTGCCTTATCCAGATTTAAATCGACGTAATTCCTATCAGCATCCTCATCCAAATCTTCATCAAAGTTGTCGAAATCATCGTCATCCTCGAAATCATCATCTACAAAAGAATCTTTGTTTTGTAAATAATAATATGCTCCTGCTGCTACGGCGCCAAGAGCCGCTGTCATCATTAAAAACTTACCAAATTTCTTCGCCATCAGTGTTCTCCTTTCACCGCTTTTTATAAATATCTTAATACTATTTTACAAAAATGAAAAGGGAATATGTATAAAAAAAACGTAAAAATTATTTTTAAAGCGCTGTCCACAACATCTTGTACCTCAAAATTTTCTTAAAACTAGTTTTTCTTCAGACATTGAATCCCTATCCAATTTATGCTATATTAAAATTCGACTCATAAAGTCAATATATGATATTATTTTTGGAAATTGGGGAAACTATGAACGAAAAATTTTTTGATCTGAAAAAAGAAAAGCAGGACCGCATGATCAATGCCGCGCTGAAAATCTTTGCTTTCAATGGCTATAAGCATGCAAGCACGGATGATATCGTATCCGAGGCAGGTATCAGTAAGGGGCTTTTATTTCACTATTTCGGCAGTAAGCTTGGTCTTTATACCTTTCTTTATGATTACAGTACACGCTTTATGAAACTTGAACTGACCAGCGGTGTATCTTCCACCGCCACCGATTATTTTGAGATCAGAAAACAAATGGAATATGCCAAAATGCAGGTTTTGAAGAATTATCCGTATATGCAGGAATTTTTAAACCGCTGCAAAACGGAGGACGTCAGTGAGGCGTTAATGGCAATCGAGAAACAGCGCAATGTTATTCAGGATGTCTATGCCGTTTTGAAGAATCAGTCCGACCGGTCTCTCTTCATAGATGACGTGGAATTTGAGAAATTAGACGCTATGTTAGATTATACGGTCAATGGTCTGATGACGACACGTTTCGGCACTTCCTCTTTTCAGCCGGAAATGTTATATGAAGAGACGGTATCTTACCTTGATATGATGAAAAAAATTTCTTACAAATAATCATAAATATACAAATCCAAAAATAAAGCCTGGTCTTAAGCACGCAGCCCGCTTAGCACCAGACTTTTTTTAATATCTTTATTCCTTCCCGAATCTCTTCCACAGACAGCGCGCCATACCCCAGAATCATAGTTGCCGGATCTGCTGTTTGGGGCTTCCCGTTATCCATCCGAAAAGCTCCCATGCAATACACCTTTACACCCGCATTCTCTGCCAGTGCCGCCAGTTCCTCTTCGCTTCTGCCTTTTTTATCCGTCACCAGAATATGGAGTCCCGCATTGCCGCCGCTGATCCCGAAGCACCTCTCCAGCGGTTTTAATTCATTCAATAAAAAATCATGTTTCATACGATACTGCTTACGCATCTTATTCAGATAACGTTCAAAATAGCCGTCCCGTATGAACTCGTTTAGGATAGTCTGATCAATCCGTGAGACCGTTGAGGAAAAGAAGCTGCATTCTTTCCTGTATTTTTCCAAAAGCGGATAGGGCAGTACCATATAGCTGATACGAATCGCCGGAGCAATAGCCTTAGAGAAGGTTCCGATATATACCACCCGCCCATTGGTGTCCGAAGCCTGCAAAGACGGCAGCGGCTTGCCTTTATACCGGAATTCACTGTCATAATCATCTTCAATCAGATAACGTCCTTCTTTTTCGGCTGCCCATTTCAACAATTCTATCCGCCGCCCGATAGGAATCGCCACCCCGGTAGGATACTGATGTGATGGCATGACATACGCCACCTGCGCATCGGTTTCACGCAAAGCATCAACCCGGATACCGTTCTCATCCACAGGCACAAAAGACACCGGATAAGCAAAGGAGCGAAAAATCTTATAGGCTTTCACGTAGGTGGGATTCTCCATCGCAACATGAATATGCCGTCCGAGAATTTTTTCCAGCAAAAGAAGCAGGAAATCATTTCCCGCTCCGATAATAATCTGTTCCGGATCACAGTTTACGCCACGGGACCCATGCAGATAACGGCATATAGTCGTCCGAAGCTCCAAATCTCCCTGCGGTTCGCCCAGCGCAAACATACTGCTCTTGGCATCCACAAGAATATTCTTCGAGATTTTCTTCCATGTCGCATAAGGAAAATACCGCATATCAATAGCGGTCGGCGAAAAATCATACTGACAAACCGCCTGACCCACTGCTTTCACATATTCCTGCTCCTTATCTGATGACTGCATTTCTATTTGATAGAGATTATCCACAGCGCAGATAAAGTAACCTCTCTTTGGTCTCGCTTCCAGATATCCTTCCGCAACTAACTGCCCGTACGCCATGTCCACCGTAGTTCTGGAGACTTGCAGGTATTCCGCAAGAAATCTGGTGGAAGGCAGCTTCTCTCCCGGCAGCAGGCTGCCTGCCCGGATCTCACTGCGAATATGTTCATAAATCTGTTCGTATAACGTCTTGTCACTTTCCGGATGTAACTGAATATGAATCGGTAATTCTTTCATCTGATCCTCATGTCAAAGAAGCTTACTTTCTTGCCGCATTCTTCTCTTTGATCTTCTTCATCAGCATATCCTTAATATCCCTTGCCTTATCTTTCATACGGGGATTCGCATTGGGAGATGTGAGAATGCCAGTAATCAGACGGCTGGATACATCATACTGTTCAAACCGCATTGCCGTTACCGCGATCAAATAATCGACCGTAGGCTCATCCATACCGCACATCGGGAAGTTTTCGGTCTGTCTTGCCGCTAAGAAGCCCTCCAGCGCATTTCTCAGGAACTCATTTTCTTCCTCCCCGCACTGCTTCTTCTGTGCCTCATAGTCAGCCTGCCCCTTGTCTAAGCGCTCTGCCTTGCCGCGGAGAAGCCACGCGGTCTTTAAACAGATATACGCTTTCTCACTGGCTTTTGCCTGTTTTACGATTGCATTCGCCAAAGCCAGCTTGTATCTCTCTAAAGCTTCATCATAAGTATAGATTTCTTTCGTCTCTTTCTGCGGCTTAAAAGTAGCGGAAATAGTCTTCTGTATATTCTTAGCCTGCGGAGAAGTAACGAACTTGAAAAATCTGCTCAGTGCCGCATACCCGCATGACGGACACATGATAACATCATATTTTAACAGATCGATCTGTTCATATCTGGGTCTCAAATCCAGATCGCTTCCTGTCAGCTTAGCTTTACCGATCTTTACGGTTCTCGCCTTGAACTCTCTGTCGCAAATCGGGCAGGTAAAAGATTTATCAAACAGGAAGTCCTGTTCCTGTACCACCGGCGGCGCAGGCTTACCGTCCGTTCCCGTCTTAGCTGTCTTCGGCTCTTCATATAAATTCATATTCTCCAAATTGGATAACCCAAACTGCTCTAACCCCGACAATAATCCTGCCATTACTTTATCCTCCCATTATACATCGCTGTTTTTAAAGCCTTATAGATTATTGTACCCTAATTCTCCCTTTTCGGCAATACGTAGGAACTCTTAAGCGATACAATTCTGTTAAATACAAGTTCACCCGGCTTGCTGTCCTTATAATCCACACAGAAAAATCCCTGTCTGACAAACTGGAAGCTGTCATATGCTTTCGCATCCCTGACAGACGGTTCCATGTAACATTCCTTTAACACGGTCAAAGAATCAGGATTTAAGTTCAGGCTGCCATCCACATTATAGACCCCCTTCTCCTCATCGATAATGTTCCCATACAGTCTGACTTCTGCTTTGACGGATTCGGCAGCGGATACCCAGTGGATGGTTCCCTTCACTTTACGCCCATCCGGACTGTTGCCGCCCTTGGATGCCGGATCATAAGTACAGTGTACTACCGTCACTCTTCCGTCCGCATCTTTTTCATAGCTTACGCATTTTACAAAATACGCATTCATAAGACGGACCTCATTACCCGGAAACAACCGGAAATATTTCTTCGGCGGTTCTTCCATAAAGTCATCTCTTTCAATATAAAGCTCCCTGCCAAAAGGTATCGTCCTTTTGCCAAGAGACTCGTTCTCCGGATTATTGACAGCCTCCAATTCTTCCGTCTGTCCCTCCGGATAATTGTCGATTACCAATTTGACCGGATCAAGCACTGCCATCACGCGGGAGCGCTTCATCTTCAAATCTTCCCTGATACAATACTCCAGCATAGAGTATTCTGCGGAAGAGTTCGCCTTAGACACACCGCACAGGTCTACGAACATCCTGATAGACTCCGGTGTAAATCCGCGTCTGCGGAGCGCCGCGATGGAGACCAGTCTCGGATCATCCCATCCGTCTACGATACCGTCTTCCACTAATCTCTTAATATATCTCTTACCGGTGACCACATTGGTCAAATACATCTTCGCAAACTCGATCTGCTTGGGCGGATGCGGATACTCTAATTCTGTTACCACCCAGTTATACAGCGGTCTGTGATCCTCAAACTCCAGCGTACAGATGGAATGGGTAATGCCCTCGATCGCATCCTCAATCGGATGTGCGTAATCATACATCGGGTAGATACACCATTTATCTCCTGTATTCTGATGAGATAAATGTGCCACACGGTAAAGGATCGGGTCACGCATGTTAATGTTGGGGGACGACATATCAATCTTGGCACGAAGCGTTTTCTCTCCGTCAGTGTACTTGCCGTCTTTCATCTCCTGAAACAGCCGGAGATTCTCTTCTACGCTTCTGTCCCGGTTGGGATCGTCCCTACCGGGTTCTGTCAAGGTACCGCGGTATTCCCTCATTTCGTCCGCGGACAGGTCGGAGACATATGCCTTGCCCTTCTGAATCAGCTTAACGGCGCCTTCATACATCTGATCAAAATAATCGGACGCAAAAAATAATCTATCCTCATAGTCAGCCCCAAGCCACTGAACATCAGCCTTGATGGACTCTACAAACTCGCTTTTTTCTTTGGTCGGATTGGTATCGTCGAAACGCATATTAAATTTACCGCCGTACCGGGCTGCCAGTCCATAGTTTAATAAAATACTCTTGGCATGTCCGATATGCAGGTAACCGTTTGGTTCCGGCGGAAATCTTGTGTGTACGGTGTCGTAAACACCTTCTGCCAGGTCTTTTTCAATGATCTGCTCGATAAAGTTCTTGGAGACCGCTTCCTTGCTTTCTGTGTTTTCCGCTGTCAAATTCTTCTCATTCTCACTCATAGATCTCTGCGTGACTGTCAAGTTGTCAACCGGCTAAGCAGTTTTCCTCAAATGCAGTTACAGTCACTACCTCCTTTTGTCGCGTTCTTATTTATATTACCATAGGCAGGATAAAATAGGAAGAAAAAGTTTCCTTTCGGAAATCCATACCACAAGGGAACCAAATTCACTGTCCGGCATAATCAGCGTACCACACCAAATAACAGACGCGCCGCAATAACTGACACAGATGTCATAATTATTTTATGGGTTCTCTGTTCTTTATTTTTCTAATCCTATTATGTGATTATTCGCGTGTTTCCGCTTCCTCATATGTATGAAAGAAAATATCCTTCTCTACTACGTAGATGTCATGCCTGTCGTCGCATCGTACAGCCAGATAATCTCCTTTTTTGCCCAGCATATATTTCTCTTCATCCCAGGCTGTAAACACCTTGACCCTTCCGGTCAATTCTTTCGCATGAATATGCGTACCGCCGCCGGCAATGCAGATTTTCGCGTAATCGCTCAGCTTCAGCACTTCCCCTGTAGCGCGATTGTGAATTGTAGGTTCATATAAAGTATTGCAGTGCGCATGGGTTTCATCCACACAGTACGGTTTCTGCGTCGCCTCATAGGTTTTCTCAAATTTCTCTCTGATGTCGGGATATACCTCGCCTTTAGTACCGATCATGATAATCAGATCCTCTTCCGACATCATATCCACATCACCCTCCAATGTACGAATAGTGATCGGCGTGCCGGCCGGCAGCACATCAGTTGCTTTCACGTAACCAAGCGGCAAAGGCTTTTTCACATAAGACTTCATTCCCGTAATATCCATTTCATATTCCTTGGCATAAATAATTTCGCAGTGATCGAAATAGTCATTCAGCCGTTCACTGAAAAAAGCCTCGGAATGCATCGTCGGATAGGATTTCTCATAAAGAACCTTATTGATAAAACCGCCCGCTTTCTCTATGTGTCCGCCGCCTGAGCCTACTCCCTCTGCGAGAAAAGCCGCCAGTTCATTGGCTTGTACCTCTTTTACGCAGCTGCGTACGGAAAATTTGTAACCGTCTTTTGTTTCATTATACACAACGCAGCAGTTTACCTCTGCAACCTGATTTAAGAAATCACTGATCAGTCCCAAAATATTCGGGTCACAGGGCTGCGCTTTGATAATTCCATACTTGTAATCATCATTATAAATATTTCGGATCATTGCCACTCCGGCAATCTCCATTTCCCGTAAAGACAGATTGGAATTACGGAATAAAGTAATCAGCGTTTTCTCGCAGGGCAGCGCGTCCCGCATGTCCATATCCAGCGGATTATAAATTTCGGAAAATTGATTGGTATCCGTATAAAGTCCGTAATACAAAGCGGTTCCCAGCTTCGTATCCCTGATCTCATACCCCGCTTCACGAAGCATATTCCAGACTAATGTAGAACAACTGCCCAGATGGGGATTGATCTCACTTTTCTTCACGTTCCTTATTTCTACCTGATGATGATCTATAACCGCCGCCTCTTTTGCCGGAAGAAACGTCACATTGCCCGCACCATACTGGCAGTCTGTAGTAATCAATAATCCCGGCACCTGCCCGTCCGGTTCTTTTGCCAAAAAGGCCCCTGTATCGTCTATATAGGAAATGGGGATATTCAGATGCTCCAGCATCAGGAGCAGATTCGGTTTCTGTATCTTGTTTCTGCCGCAATAGATAAAGCGCACATCTTTGCCCAAGCTTTGAAAGTATACATATAATGCATAACCGGAAGCTATGGCATCCGCATCAGGGTTATCATGGCACTGTATGGTAATGGGATTATAAGCTGCAAGTTCTGTTAATTTCATAGTTTCTCCAATCTGTAATGTACTATTAATAATCATATCAAAAAGAGAAGAAAAGGACAACAGAGACAATTTACGAAGCCGGAATCTCTCCAAGTTCTTCAAGGATATCCGGAATATCTTCAATTCTGTTTTTTTCAGCTTAAACATTCGGTTTTGGCGCATAAATCGTCTAAAAATGCCATTTTTATGTTCTACGTTCCGGTTTTTGGCAAGTTTAGTGTTCAAATTCAACGTTTCATGTAATTAAATATATAATAGTAACGAATTTTGAAGCAGGAAATGAATTTATTGTTTTAGTTTGAAAGCATATCAGGAGTTTGAAGTAAAAATTTTGTGATACGCATTAATCATACATTATTATGAGGAATATTATGAATCTACTGATGAACCGGATTGCACAACTGCATGATTTTACGGATTATGAGTTGAAACTCATCCGTTTCTATATTACGGGTATTCTGTATGATATCAGCAAAATGCTTATGATCGGGATTTTCTTTTTGTATATCGGAAAATTCACGGAATTCCTGTTTACATTGGTTCCGCTTTTGTTTCTCAGAAAAACGACCGGCGGTTATCATCTGAAGACATATTGGACTTGTTTTTTGGCGTCCTTTCTTTATTTTATTATGGCAGCCATTGCATTACCTGCCATTCCGCTTAGACTGACCTGGATGCAGTTGACTTTGTTGGTTTGTGCATGGGTTATGTATTATATCGGTCCTATTTCATCTAACAGAGAGATTAACTTAGATGATGAGCAGTTACATAAAGTTCATATTCAAAGCTTTCAGATCGTACTGGTAATTTCTGTATTATTATTTCTATTCCCGGATACGAAATATCTTATCGCAAGCTTTTGGACTGTTGTACTTCACAGCATCCAACTGATTATAACTAAAGTAAAGAAAAGAGGTGAAAAAAATGAGAAAGTATTTGGATAAAATTCTTTTGGCGGGAAGTTTGTTGTGCCTTAGCGGACTTACAATTCATATTCCTTTTAACAGTGTATTTCTTTTCGGTGAACCTGAGTTTCCTACAGAAGAGTAAAAACAAGCTGTCACATGTAGATTATTTCTTTATGTGGCAGCTACCATTTTTTATTGGCAACATAATGCTAAATTCCAAATACCGTTCTCCATTATCCAGCATATTTGTAACTTTTATACCACCGTCCAATCGCTTCAACTTTCTCCTTATTTTGTCTAAGCCAATACCTCTTCCCACTCCTTTACTGCTGTAATTTTTTTGAAAAAATTTTTCAATTTCCTCTTTCGAATAAAATCTACTTGTATTAGAAACATAAAATATATCCCATTGTTCTTCTCTCTTATATCCAACGATAATCTTCTTTTTCTCAAGCCCGGACACTAAAAGCGCCTCAATCGCATTATCTATCAGAATCCCCATCATCTCAATAATCTCATATTCTGACACAATCAACGGCAATACAATAACCTCCAATTTATGATCCACTTCAATATTGTGACGCTTTATTTCTTGTTCCTTCTGATATAAGAATCCTGCTATCAATGGATTATTTACCGCTAATAATATTTGTGTTTCTTTACCGGATTCCAATACAAAGTCACAATACTGTTTTTGCCTTTCTACCAATTCTTCATATGTATTTGCTGTATATATAATACTATAAATAGTATTGATATGATTTTTAATATCATGTTGCCTATCTCTAATTAACATAATAAGTTCTTCATAGGCTGAATAATATAACTTATTGATTTCCATTTCCGCCTTTTTCTTTTCCATTTCAACTTTCGCTCTTTGCCACTCACATATTACGACTACCATTAATCCAGTAAAATATAATAGCTGTAATGAATCTTTTCCCAATAAATAACTTTGATCTTTCGCTTCTAAAAGGTCAAATAACAAACAAGTACATACAAATAGTAATAACCCAATATATACTTTCCTACTTTTTAATATTGCCTTATAAAATTTATTCAACAAGCTACAATGCATCATTCCCCAAAGTACTAAAACGCATCCTGCATTAATCAGCAAAACATTCCACACTTCACTATTATCAGTCAAGAAAAAGAAAACAATATAATAGAAAATCTGTTGCAACACAATAACAATTCCAGCTGTTAATAAACAACCTAATATAGTTCCTTTTATCCCCTCTTCATACTCAATTAATCCATATATAAAAATAATGATATAGGATAATGAAAATAAATAAACCGGTAAATGATATTCATTTATGAGAGTAGTTAGCAAAATTTCAGATATGATAAAAGAAATCGTTTTAATATCATACTTTACTCTCCGTCCAACAAATGCCGCTATACCATATACTGCGGCAAACATTTCCATTAACAAAACTAATCCTTTAACCATTCACCACATCCCTCATAAAAAACTTCTTATACATAACCCCGATTTCCACCGGTTCCCGATAGCCCCTTAACTTAATAAAGCGGTTCGTCACATCGATATGCTCAATGTAATTTTTATTGACAATCGTATAACGGCTGCATTGTATGAAATGCTCCGAATCCAGTTCCTGCAGAATATCCTTGCATGGCAGATATGCCAACTTCACATCACCGTCCGTGGCATGAATAATACGCCCCCGTCTGCCATTCTCAATGTAGACGATACGCGCCTTTTCTTTTTTATAAAGAATACCGTTGCTGCGAAAGTAAATATTTCCGCTGCGTTCCGGCAGCAGCGGCATAAGCAGGGCCTCCCTGATAGTTTTCCCTGCCTGCGCCACGTTATATGGCTTCTCTATATAGCTATAACAATGAAAATCCCGGCTGGAATAAAGCCTGGGATCATCCAAAGAAGTCACAAAAATTACTGGCGTATATTCATATCTTTTTTGCTGTCTGATAAATTCCACGAATTTGATTCCTGAAACGTCCCCGGCATAATGAGAATCTAAGATAATATCTATAAGAAACAAGTCGATACTGCCTTTTATCATATGGATATATGCCTGTTCCAGATTAGCGGCGCTCCTTACCTCAGTTTCAAGGTCAAGTTCCCGGACAATTTTAACTAACATGTCAAGGCTGTCCTGGTTGTCTTCCAGTATTAAAATTGTCTTCATTACCGGCCACCCGTTTTATGTCCTATTCCTTATCCTTAAATAACCTGTCCAGCGCTTTTTTAAGATCATCCAAACTTACATTCACAGACAGGCTGCTGCTTTTTCCTTCTGTAAAATAAAATAATAATCTAACTAAAACTTTCATTTTTTCAACATCAGATGTCCTTCTGATCAACTCCAGAATATCTTCCGAACATTCACTGACTCCATACAGCAAATAATCGGATGTCACGCTGAAATAGGAACACATCAGCGCTACGATCTTATTG
>CAZPSD010000079.1:0-11628 GCA_964589055.1 uncultured Bacteroides sp. | reverse complement strand
TGTAAGACTAAAATCCACTTTGCCCCTTCAAAGTGGAAATAAACTTTTCACTTCAGCCAAATTAATTCATTACAAGAATATTTTGACTTGCATATAATTTCCTATTATAATAAAAAATATTGATATCATAATCAAAGCAAAGCGGCTGGTGAGAAGATCATGACAGAAGAAAAAAAAGAAGTTGTATTTGATGATGGAAGAATAGAATCGATTGAGGAATTTCAAACTCCTGAGACATTATATGAGGAGCTTATTGCCCGTGTGCGCAAATATCATCCGTCTGATGACATTTCGCTCATTGAGAAGGCATATAAGACTGCGTCTGAGGCACACAAAGATCAGGTGCGTAAATCCGGAGAGCCTTATATTATTCATCCGCTGTGTGTGGCAATTATCCTTGCGGATCTGGAACTTGATAAAGAAACAATCGTGGCGGGGCTTTTGCATGATGTGGTGGAAGATACCATTATGACTGATGAGGAGATCGGTGAGCAGTTCGGGGCGGATGTTGCTTTACTGGTAGATGGTGTCACAAAGTTAGAGAAGCTGAATTTTCACGGAGAACATACGAATTATGATAAAGACGCGGAAAAGCTGGAACGGCAGGCAGAGAACCTGCGCAAGATGTTTCTTGCCATGGCTAAGGATATCCGTGTCATTTTGATTAAACTGGCAGACCGGTTGCATAACATGCGTACTTTGCAGCATATGCGTCCGGAGAAGCAGCAGGAGATAGCCAGAGAAACACTCGATATTTATTCACCGATTGCACAGAGGCTCGGTATCTCCAAGATTAAAGTAGAATTAGATGACTTATCTCTAAAATATCTGGAACCGGAAGCTTATTATGATCTGGTAGATAAGATTGCGGTTCGTAAAAGTGTACGGGAGAAGTACATTCAGGCGATTGTTGATGAGGTCAGCGTGCATATTAAAAATGCGGGAATCAAAGCTCAGATTGACGGTCGAATCAAACATTTTTTCAGTATTTATAAGAAAATGAAAAATCAAAACAAAACGATAGATCAAATATATGATCTGTTCGCGGTGCGTATTATCGTAGATAGCGTGAAGGATTGTTATGCGGCGCTTGGTGTGATCCATGAAATGTACAAGCCGATACCGGGTCGTTTTAAAGATTATATCGCTATGCCTAAAGCTAACATGTACCAGTCACTGCATACGACATTGATCGGCAGCAGCGGACAGCCTTTTGAGATACAGATCCGTACGTATGAGATGCATAAGGCGGCGGAATACGGTATTGCCGCACATTGGAAGTATAAAGAAGCCTCCGACGGTAAGAAGGTTGAGACACAGGAGGAAGAGAAACTTGTCTGGCTGCGTCAGATTCTGGAATGGCAGCAGACCGCGGAAGACAACCAGGAGTTTATGAAGCTGTTAAAGAGTGATTTGAACCTGTTTTCCGATAATGTATATTGCTTTACTCCCACCGGTGATGTAAAGAATTTGCCTGCAGGTTCTACACCGATAGATTTTGCATATAGTATTCATAGCGCTGTGGGCAACAAAATGATCGGCGCAAGAGTCAATGGCAAGCTGGTAACCATTGATTATGAGATCAAGAACGGTGACAGAGTAGAGATTATGACTTCCCAAAACTCTAAGGGACCGAGCCGGGACTGGCTTAATATTGTTAAGAGTACACAGGCAAAAAATAAAATTAACCAGTGGTTTAAGAACGAATTAAAAGAAGATAATATTGTGAAGGGCAAGGAGCTTGTCCAGGCATATTGCAAAGCCAAGTCAATCAATATGCTGGAAATATTAACGCCCAAATATGAAGAAGCCATCATGAAAAAATACGGTTTTCATGACTGGGATTCCGTACTGGCTGCTATCGGACACGGAGGCCTCAAAGAGGGACAGATACTCAACCGTATGCAGGAGTTGTACGATCAGGATCACAAGAAGGAAATGTCAGATGCCGAGATCATGGCGGAGATTGAGGAGAGTGTACAGCTTAACCGGAGCAGAGATAAGAAAAACAGCAGCGGTATTGTGGTGAAAGGAATTCATGATGTGGCTGTGCGTTTCTCGAAATGCTGTAATCCGGTGCCGGGGGATGAAATCGTCGGTTTTGTTACCAGAGGAAGAGGTATTTCCGTTCACCGTACAGACTGCGTCAATGTGCTTAATCTGCCGGAAATTGAACGGCACAGGCTGATTGATGCGGAGTGGCAGCAGACGGAAGAGGTTGACGGTAAATATTTTGCGGAAATCAGCATTTATGCCAATAACAGAAACGGCCTGCTGGCAGATATATCCAAAGCTTTGACAGAGAAAGATATCGATATTCTGGCGCTCAATACCAGAACCAGCAAACAAGGGACGGCGACTATGTCTGTCAGCTTTGAAATTCGCAGCAGAGAAGAATTACAGCGTATTATTGATAAGATCAGGACAATCGAGAGCGTAATTGATATTGAGAGAAGGACGGGATGACGGAATAGTTGTATTGTTGCTGTCCGGAATAAATGTCAAATCGGATCATATGTAACATATGCGTAAGAAATAAAAGATAAGTGAAAGGCAGGGTAAGCTATGTCCCAGATTAAAATCGGCAGGCTGATATTAGGTATTGCTCAGACAAATTGTTATTTCGTATACCGCGAGGGAAGTAATGAGGTGATTTTCTTTGATCCGGCAGACAAAGGCGATTATATTTATGAGGCTTTGCGTGAGAAAGGATTTCAGGTCAAGGGTATTCTGTTAACCCATGGTCATTTTGATCATATCTGGGGGACGAATAAGTTACGCGGGTTATCCGGTGCGCCAATCTATGCCTATGAAGAGGAAAAGGCACTGTGTGAGGATGCGGTTACCAATGTGTCGGATCAGGTGGGCAGACCTTATACGGTAATTCCGGATCGCTATTTAAAGGATGACGAAGAGATCACCATAGCGGATATGACTTGTAAAGTCATTGCAACACCGGGACATACCATCGGAAGCTGCTGTTATTATTTTGAGGAAGCTGGGATTCTGATCGCAGGGGATACGCTGTTTGCGGAGTCGGTTGGCAGGACGGATCTGGCGACAGGAAGTATGAGTGCGATTGTAAGATCTGTTAAAGAGAAATTGTTCGTCCTTCCTGATGAGACGAAAGTATATCCGGGACATGGCGAGAGCACTACCATTGCGCATGAGAAGCAATACAATCCTTTTGTACAGTAGGTCTATTGTATGGTGTTATACACGAAGCAACGGATATAGTATAATAATGAAAAATACAGCATATATTGACAATAAGAAATGTGAATAGGCGATTGAGAGATATGATTCAATCGCTTTTTTGATATGAAGGAATAGATAATGAAAACGGAAAGCAGGAATTTACAAGCATTAAACAGGGATATAATCAAGTATATAGCCATGTTTACCATGCTGTTAAACCATATTGCACATATAAACTTATTGCCATTATCTCCAATAGTGCATGAAATGTTTGAGGATATCGGCTATTTTACGGCGCCGGTTATGTGCTTTTTCATAGTAGAAGGATTTCAGTACACCAGATCACGGCTGCGGTACGGTCTGCGGCTCTTATTGTTTGCTGTCATATCCCAGATCCCCTATGGACTGGCATTTCACTATGGTCTGATGAGTATGAATATGATTTTTACATTGCTCTTGTGTTTTCTGATTATGGTTGTCTTGGAACGGATCGCAAACCCGTTCGCCTGTACGGTGGTTTGTACAATACTGGTTTTTGTGAGTTCCATCAGTGATTGGGCATTTGTGGCGCCGATCCTAACCATTTTGCTGTATCAAAGTGCGGGAAACCGGAAGAAAATGGCATTTAGCTATGGTATTATGTGTGCGGTATTTGTTTTCCTTAATATTATGAGTTTTGCTGCTATATCGGAATATTCCATAGGTTCCGCCGTTGTGCATGGTATAGCGTCGGGTATCGGTATACTGGCGGCAGGTTTTACTGTATTGGTTCTTTATAACGGTAAACGCATGGAACATGGGAAAAATTTTTCCAAGTGGTTTTTCTACATATTTTATCCGGCGCATCTGCTAATACTTTACTTATTGAAGACATTTGTATTGGTATGGTAGAATAGGGGCATGAATAAAGAATCGGCTGACAAACAAGTTCAAATTAAAAAGATTGCTGCGGAGATATTTCGTCTTGCCCATGACGGGCTTTTGATCAATATGCGTTTTTTGAACGTTGCCCTCTCCAAATTAAAAGTAGAATGCAGGGAAGCAACGGGCGCCCATTTGTTTGATGGGGCGAGGCTTTATTATGACCCGGTGCGGCTTCTTACGCAGTATGAGAGAGAACCGCATTATGCGGCAAGGCTGTATCTGCATACATTGCTGCATTGTATTTTTTACCATCCCCTGGAGACGGACAGGCTGAATCGTGAATATTGGGATCTGGCGACAGACATCGCGGTGGAAAATACGATATTGGAACTTGACCTGCACCTTACAAGATTATCTATGGATGACGCCCTGCAGGTCAGAGTGGATATTTTAAAGAAGCAGGCGGGCGGTCTGACAGCGGAAAAGCTGTATAGACATTTCCGGATCGAAGAACCTTCCCAAAAAGCAAAAGAAGAGTGGTATAAACTTTGCCATTATGACGAGCACATTTATTGGGACAGAAAAGAAGAATTGGAGTTGTCCCAGGCAGAGTGGCGCAGGATCAGTGAACGGATCAAGGCGGATTTAAAGAGTTTTAGCAAGGATAAAAATAATGCCGGCAGCATGGAACAGAATTTAAAGGAAGCCACCAGAGAGCGTTATGACTATACCGCATTTTTGAAGAAATTCATGGTGCTGGGAGAAACCGTCCAGATCAATGATGATGAATTTGACTATATTTACTACACTTACGGGTTAAATACCTATGGCAACATGCCGTTGATAGAGCCGTTGGAATATAAGGACAGCAACAAGATCAAGGATTTTGTGATTGCCATCGATACCTCAGCCTCCTGCAGGGGAGAGCTTGTGCAGGCATTTTTACAGAAAACCTACGATATCATGCAGCAGAGAGAGAACTTTTTCAATAAGATCAACGTGCACATTATCCAGTGTGACAGTCAGGTGCAGCAGGATACGAAGATCACGGAGCAAAAGGATCTTGAAACATTCATGCATCAGGGGAAACTGACCGGATTCGGTTCTACGGATTTTCGCCCGGTGTTTAATTATGTAGAGAAGTTGAGGGAAGAGAAAGAGTTTGATAACCTGAAGGGATTGATATATTTTACGGACGGATACGGAATTTATCCCGAAAATATGCCGGATTATGACGTGGCATTTGTATTCCTCAATGAGGATGAAAATACTCCTAAGGCGCCGCCGTGGGCGATCAGGCTGATTCTGGAGGAAGAGGATATTATGCCATAGGCGCGAAAACAGATGATTTGCACCGGAGCCGGAGCACCCCACAAGCACAGGCGTTAAAGTTGACAATTCCGCAAAGAGAAAGGTATGTTTAAAACGATGAATATTAAGGAAGCAAAGAATTATATCAAAGATTCGGTAAAAATATACTTAAAGAAAGATGAAGAAGGGGAGTACCGGATTCCCGTGGTGCGCCAGCGTCCCATTTTTTTGCTGGGAGCGCCCGGTATCGGCAAAACGGCGATTATGGAGCAGATCGCACAGGAGCTGCAGATTGCCTTGGTGTCCTACTCCATGACCCATCATACGAGACAGTCCGCGCTGGGACTTCCTTTTATTACCCATAAAGAATACGGAAATGTATCCTATGATGTGTCCGAGTATACTATGAGCGAGATTATTGCTTCTATTTATGATGTGATGGAGGCAAGCGGGTTGAAGGAGGGCATCCTGTTTCTGGATGAGATCAACTGTGTTTCGGAGACGCTGGCACCCTCCATGCTGCAGTTTTTACAGTATAAAGTATTCGGCAGACATCAGGTGCCGGAAGGCTGGGTGATCGTGACAGCCGGTAATCCGCCGGAATACAACAAGTCCGTGCGGGAGTTTGATGTGGTAACCTTAGATCGTATGAAAATTCTGGAAGTAGAAGCGGATTATTCTGTCTGGAAAGAGTATGCCGGAGAACGGGAGATCCATACTGCAATCACGAATTACTTAGATCTTAAGAAAGAGGATTTCTATCAGGTAGAGACTACTGTGAAAGGCAAGAATTACATTACGGCAAGAGGTTGGGAAGATCTTTCCCAGATGCTGCTTCTCTACGAGGAAGAAGGGCTTCCTGTGGAGGAATCCTTCGTGGGACAGTATCTTCGCAATGAACGTGTGGTCAAGGAATTTACGGCATATTATGATCTGTACCGGAAGTATCAGAATGATTATAAGGTGGAAGAGATTCTCTCCGGTAAAGTGAGTGAGCAAATCAAAGATAAGGCACGGAAAGCCGATTTTGACGAACGGTTATCCCTGATGGGGATGCTGATCGATAAGATCCAGCAGGATATCAAAGATAATATACAGACATCTGATATGTTGGGCGAATTGATGAATCCGTTAAAGGCGGTCAAAGCAAGGGTGGAATCCGGCTGTAGTGCAGAAGAACTTCTGACGCTGTTGGGACAACAGGCGGAGGGCAGACAGAAAGCTATGGAATCCTTGCAGAAGGCAGGTGCTTTGTCAGCCAGGGATAAGCTTAAGAGCCGTGCCATTATCAAATTCATCAGGGAATGTGAAAAAAAACTCCGGCTGGAAACTGCGTCGGACGTGCAGGCTGCTTTTGCGCAGATGAAAGAAAAATTCGATGCGAAGGTGTCACAGTACAAACAGGATACGGGCACCGTGAAAGAACGGATGCATTATCTTTTTGCCTTTGTAGAAGATACCTTCGGCTCCGGCAATGAGATGCTGATTCTGGTGACGGAGTGTACGGTGCAGCCTGACTGCGCCAGGTTTATCAGTCTGTACGGCTGCGAGGATTATCAGCGTCATAATGAGGAATTGATGCTGACGGAACGCAGTGAACAGCTGATAGAACAGATTAAGGAGCTGGCGCTGTAGAGAATAGCTGATCGGGAGAAGACTGCCTTGATGAGCGGTTTTCCCGCAGGTTGTGCATGGCGGTGAGATCAGTAAGCTGAGAGGAAGGCACGTTAACAGATATGAAAGTGAGAGAACTGGATATGCCGCAGGGGGCTCTGCAGTATAAGATAGCTGACAATCAGGCTGAAATTGTCGCTTATCGGGGGAAGGATATGGAAGTGGCCATTCCGGACCGGATCGAAGCTTGTCCCGTGACCCGTATCGGTAAGAAAGCATTCCTGAGCAATAAGATGATCAAACAGATTAGCCTGCCGGACAGTATTGTGCGTATTGATGACTGGGCTTTTGCCTACTGCGGAAAACTGACCGGAATGATACTGCCGTACCACAGGATGGAAATCGGGCAGGGTATTTTTAAGGAATGCCACAGACTGGAGCAGATCATAGACGAGCAGGGGGATATGACCGGTAAAAAGACAATAGATATCGCTTATTTACTGGCGGCTACGATGAACAGGCTGGATGCTTTCTATCTGTTTGATTTTGAGAATGCGGGGACGGACAGCTGGCTTGCACAGTGGGATGCAAGAATGTTGTATCTCATGTCTCTGGATGATGCGGACGGTTTCTCTAAGATGTTACTGTGCGGCGAGGAGGATTACGGCAGTAAGGAAAATAATCTGGACTATTATACGGGACAGCAGAGAAGAGAAAAAGTCAGACTGGCGATGCTCCGGCTGATGCATGATTACGGATTGCCCGAAAACGCGAGAAACAGTTTACGGGAATATTTGCTGGCGCATAACAAAGGGCAGCCCACAGAGGAAACATGGCGTGTGGTACTGGAAGAGCATGGAGACGAGAGAGAATACTACCAGTTTCTGATTGACCTTGGATGTGTTACTTCGGAGAACTTCCAGAACCTGATGACAGATATGGGAGACAGCCATACGGAGATGAAGGCTTTTCTGATGCGGTATCACAGCAGGCAGAAGGAATCCGGGGATGCATTTGATATGTTTTCGTTATAGATGTGTTATTTTTTTGAAGCTTAAGGCATCCGGAAGAAGGGCGGCAATAGTTGTTTCTGACTGTATTGTGCGGTTGAATAGATATTTTTTGTTTTGGTTATTGCGAAATATGGTTTTCTGTGGTAAGATAAAATCTGCTTGATATTGGGAAGTATAGATGTCTCTGAGGAGACATTTCCCTAAAATGTATGAGCCGGTGAGGGATTTACTTCGTCGGATTTACAGACTGAGTAGAAAGGAGTAAAGTTACAGAATGGGAGTAATTAGAATCATATTGACGGTTATTTATATACTGATTTGTATAGCGCTTGTTATATTGGTATTGATGCAGGAGGGCAAGACAGCAGGTCTGGGAGCCGTAAGCGGTGCCGCAGAGACATATTGGGGCAAGAACAAAGGCCGCTCCATGGAGGGCAAACTTGTTAAAATCACAACAGGTTTAGCCGTTGGATTTATGGTATTGGCGATTGTTTTGAATCTGACCATATTTTAAATGTGAAAGCACTCTTGCAGAAGGGTGCTTTTTTCGCGCATGGATAAAGTCAGAATCGCATCATACGTTCGTTATACTTACATATCAGACTGTATGATAGGAATGTCCACACTTTAAGTCTGTTTATGGGGTGACAGAGTAGAAACCCTTAAAATGGGAATCTTAAATGTGGTAATTATTTATTTTAGGAAGAAAGAACAATTTATATGAAGAAAGAACAAGATGAAAAGTTCGAAAAACGGAAAAAATTAATATGTGAGTTAGTGGCCGATGAGATGTATGTGCCCATGAAAGAAAAAGAACTGGCAGCCTTTATGCAGGTTTCCAGAGAAGACAGAGAGTCTTTCCGTGAAGTATTGCAGGTACTTTTGTCGGAAGGCAAGCTTCAGATTTCAAAGCAGGGCAAGTATATGAAACCGGATGAAAACCAGCTTACAGGCACGTTTATCAGCAATGCCAAAGGTTTCGGTTTCGTGGAGGTTGAAGGACGTACAGAGGATCTCTATATCCCCGAAGACCAGGTAAACGGCGCTTTCCATCAGGATGTGGTACTGGTAAAGCTTTTGCCCGGGCGGCGCGGAAAACGTCAGGAAGCTGCTGTGGTCAAAGTTTTGGAACGTGGCATGAAGCAGATCGTAGGCACCTATGAGCAGTCTCAGAATTTCGGTTTTGTGATTCCTGATAACACGAAAATCGGCGTGGATATTTTTGTGCCCAAGGAGCGTTCTAAGGGTGCAGTGAACGGGCATAAAGTAGTGGTGGGACTGACTTTCTACGGTGATGAACGGCATAAACCGGAGGGGAAGGTTGTAGAAATCCTGGGGCACATCAATGATCCGGGGGTAGACATCATGTCTATTGTCAGAAGTTATGGACTGCCGACCGAATTTAGCGACAAAGTCATGAAGCAGGTGGAACGGATGCCCTCAGAAGTGCAGGAGGCTGATAAGAACGGCCGCTTGGATCTGCGGGAGCTGCAGATGGTGACGATAGACGGCGAAGACGCCAAGGATTTAGATGATGCAGTCAGCTTATATCAGGATGATGCCGGGATGTATCATTTGGGTGTGCACATTGCGGATGTGACCAACTATGTGCAGGAGAATTCCGCACTGGATTGGGAGGCTATGGAGAGAGGCACCAGTGTCTATCTGGTGGATCGCGTGATTCCGATGCTGCCGCATAAACTTTCTAATGGTATCTGTTCCCTGAATCAGGGCGTGGAGCGTCTGGCGCTCAGCTGTCTGATGACTATTAACGGAAAAGGCGAGGTGGTGGATTATCAGATCGCTGAGACAGTCATCTGTGTAGACCGCAGAATGTCTTACACCTCGGTGAAGAAGATTCTGGAAGATAAAGATACGGCGGAGAGAGCGGAGTATGAAACCTTGGTTCCCATGTTTGAGCTGATGGAACAATTGGCTGCGATCCTTCGTGAGAAACGGCATAAGAGAGGCTCCATTGATTTTGACTTCGCGGAGAGCAAGATCCTTTTAGACGGAAGGGGACATCCCGTGGAGATCAGACCTTATGAACGCAATGTGGCAACCAAAATCATAGAAGATTTTATGCTCATTGCCAATGAGACGGTGGCGCAGCATTTCTTTTGGCTGGAGTTGCCTTTTGTGTACCGTACCCATGAGAAGCCGGATCCGGAGAAGGTCATGAAATTATCCACTTTTATACGGAACTTCGGTTATCATATCAAACTGACCGGAGACGAGATCCATCCGAAAGAGTTACAAAAACTGCTGGACAAGATTGCCGATACGGATGAGGAGACATTAATCAGCAGATTGACGCTGCGCAGTATGAAACAGGCGAAATATACGGTAGAATGCACAGGACACTTCGGTTTGGCATGTCAGTATTATTGCCATTTTACGTCTCCTATCAGGCGATATCCGGATTTGCAGATTCACAGAATTATTAAAGAACAGCTTCGCGGGAAGCTGAAAGAGAACCGAATTGAGCATTATGAAGGGAGACTGCCGGAAGTGGCAAAACATTCTTCTAAGATGGAACGCCGGGCGGAAGAAGCGGAGCGGGAGACCGATAAACTTAAAAAGGCAGAATATATGGCTGATCGGATCGGAGAGGTTTACGAGGGCGTCATTTCGGGTATAACCCAATGGGGAATCTATGTGGAGCTGCCCAATACGGTGGAGGGGTTGGTGCATGTGTCAACCTTGCCGGGGGATTATTTCTATTATGATGAAAATACCTATGAGATGGTAGGGCGTGATACCGGCAAAACCTATAAGCTGGGCGAAAAGCTTCGCATTGCGGTAAAGGGAGTGGATAAATTGACCAGAACGGTCGATTTTGAAATTCCATATGAATAGGGAAAAGAGGCAAAATGTAAGATGGCGAAAGAAGCAATGAAGCTGGTAGCCAATAATAAAAAGGCGTATCATGATTTTTTCATAGAAGAAAAATACGAAGCGGGGCTTGCACTCCACGGAACAGAGGTGAAGTCGCTCAGATTGGGGAAATGCAGCATCAAAGAGGCGTTTGTCAGGATCGAGAACGGAGAGGCTTTCGTATATGGAATGAATGTAAGTCCGTATGAGAAAGGCAATATTTTTAACAAAGATCCGCTGCGGATCAGGAAGCTTCTTCTGCATAAGACAGAAATCAGAAAACTTGCCGGTAAAATGTCTGAGCAGGGCTATACGATTGTGCCGCTGCAAGTCTATTTCAAGGATGGCAGGGCAAAGGTGGAGATCGGTCTTGCTAAAGGTAAAAAGCTTTATGATAAAAGGCAGGACATTGCCAAAAAGGATCTTCGAAGAGAACATGAGAGAGAATTTAAAATTAAAAATTTGGGATAAAATGTCGATATTATTTATGACAGAAAAGATTGCCGCCGCATAATAAAATGTGCTATAGTAATAGGGCATCTGATCAGGATGTGTATCATATCATAAGGGCCAGTCAAGGTTTCGACAGGGGTCTTGCAGCTGGAGAAGCTATCCGCAGGCTGATGCGTCAAATCGCAAATCTAAATATAAACGCTGAAGATAATTTAGCATACGCTGCCTAATGGCAGCTGTCCGCCTTAGTGCACCTACACATTAAGAAACGGGCATCGACTATGTAGGAAACGACGCC
>CAZPSD010000078.1:0-11908 GCA_964589055.1 uncultured Bacteroides sp. | reverse complement strand
CATCATAGCTTCCCTGGCCGCCTCTGTGGGGACGCATCAGATCATGAATCCTTTTTCGTCCGTCAATGCTGAGTACGATATTTGCCATCTCTTTGTTGGCAAACTCTAAGATTTCATCATTTAACAAAACGCCGTTGGTGGTCAGCGTAAAACGGAACTTCTTATGATGAGGCTCCTCTAAACTTCTGCCGTATGCCACTAAGTCTTTCACGACCTGCCAGTTCATCAGCGGTTCGCCGCCGAAGAAATCCACCTCCAGATTCACACGGCTGCCGGAATTAGCTACCAGGAAATCCAGGGCTTTCTTTCCTACCTCAAAGCTCATCAGGGCACGTCTTCCATGGTACTCTCCTTCTTCCGCGAAACAGTATTTGCAGGCGAGGTTACAGTCATGGGCAATATGCAGGCATAATGCCTTGACCACCGTCTGTCTGTCCTTAAACTCCCCGATATATCTTTCATAAATATCTTCTGTAAAGAGCATTCCCGCTTCCTTTAATGCCAGAATCTCTTCCACAGTCTCCGCCGCCTCCGAAATGTCCATGCCTGACTTGGAAGCCACTTCCTCAATTATCTTGTCCTTCGCTTCCACCTTCCGGTTAAGCAGTTCTTCTATGACAGGAATCGCACGGTATGCCGGTTCATCTACCACGTGAACACATCCGCTGTTCACGTCCAGCACAATGCGGTATCCGTTATTGATATACTGATGTACCACTTCAATTCTCCTAACTGCCCATTATAAACTGTACATGGATAAACAGCCGGCTAAAGTTCCGTCCTCCGGCTCTGCTTATACACGCATAATAAGCAGCGACCTGAATCGCTGCTTATATTCTCCATCTTTATAGGCGATAAAAAGCTTCTGTTATCTTGCCTTTTCACAGCTCTGGTTACCTACTGTACAAGAAGTCTTGCAAGCAGACTGGCAGGATGTCTGGCACTCACCGCAGCCGCCTTTTTTCATAGACTCTTTTAAGTCTCTTGTTGTCAAAGTCTTAATATGTTTCATGCGATTTATCCTCCTTATGTCCCTCAGCGATATGACATCTTCCGATATCATACGTGGATTATTCTCATAACTTTATGTAGTATACCATAGTTTTTACTGCGCGAAAAGTATTTTTATAAAATTTTTTAACAGCTGCTGCTCAACAATCAAAGTTCAGCTTAGCATACCGCCCATCATCCCGCTGCCGGCGCACAGGAAGAAAACAGTCAGCATATTCCCCGCCACGGCTTCTGCGCCCCGGTTCACGATCAGGGACACAATGACCAGAATCGCATAGTAAGTAATTCCCATGGCGAGTCCCCACAGAAACCTTCTCCTGACAGCTTTCTTGCCGGCGATCAGCCCTGCCAGAAATGTAACTGCTATGTATATTGCTATAATACAAATTGACACGACTTTTTCAGACAGACCAAAACGATACAGCATAAAAGCAAGCAGTAAGAGCAGCCCTGCTGTCAGGATATATGCCGTCAACATACATTTTGTGATAAAAATTACTTTTTCCGTATAAATTTCCTTTTTTTCCATACTTCCCCCTTACATTTTTCCATTCCGAAGCTGTTTATCATCGGGAAACTACAGTACGGATTCCCGTTTGCCCCGGTATTCAGCCATTCATTCATGTAATATGTCTCTGGCGAGCAGGCTCTCACAGTCATATTGTACAATCGTTTCTGCATGGCTGAACTGTTACTTAAAATATATTCCGTACCGTAGAAAAACTTGACATAATCTTACATTCCATAGTAATATTTTCTACTAAGAAGTCTATGTGTTCAGAAGCCGCATATCTTTCAGACATATCAGAAAAGAGATTGCGGTCAGACTTATTATATCAACAAACAAGGAGTGAATATTTCATTGGATACCACGGGTGTCATACAAATCGCAGCTTTACTTATTCTTATCGTTTTATCAGCATTTTTCTCTTCTGCCGAGACTGCTTTCTCGACAATCAACCGCGTACGGCTTCGCACGCTTGCTCAGGAAAATCATAAAGGCGCCATCCGGGTGCTGCATATATTGGATCGATACGGCAAAATGCTCAGCGCAATCCTGATTGGCAATAATATTGTCAATCTGTCCGCCTCCTCGGTCGCCACTACCCTTGCCATCAGGCTTTGGGGCAGTCATGCGGTAGGTATCATGACCGGTGTTCTGACTCTCGCCGTCTTAATGTTCGGTGAGATTATACCAAAGACCTGGGCAATGCAGAGGGCAGAGTCTATCACTTTACTGTACAGCAGGCTGATCAGCACGCTGATGACTGTTCTCACCCCTGTAATCTTTCTGGTTGACAAGATTTCCGGCTGGATTCTGCGTCTGCTACATATCAATACTGACGGCAACAATATGAGCATCACTGAGACAGAATTGAAGACTTATGTAGATGTGAGCCACGAGGGCGGCGCCATCGAATCGGAAGAGAGGGAAATGATCTATAATATATTTGATTTCGGGGATACCGTCGCCAAGGATATTATGATCCCCAGAATCCAGATGACCACAGTTCCCATTGACGCTACCTACCAAGAGCTGCTGTCCACTTTCCAGGAATCCATGTTTACTCGAATTCCTGTGTATGACGGTGATCCCGACCATATCATCGGTCTTGTCAATGTAAAAGATTTTATTCTGGTAAAAGATAAAGAAAAATTCCAGATCAAGAAGATTCTTCGAGATGCCTATTACACCTATGAATATAAGAAAATATCCGATCTGTTAATGGAAATCCGCGAGAAATCCTACAATATCGCCTTCGTACTAAGCGAATACGGAACCACCGTTGGTATGATTACCATGGAAGATATGATGGAGGAATTAGTCGGTGAGATCCGTGATGAGTATGATGATGACGAAGAGGAACTGATCCAGGAGACAGAGGACGGCAAATATCTGGTAGAAGGCGGTATGAAGCTGGATGATATCAATGACGCACTGGATATTGAAATGGAATCCGAAGACTACGACTCTGTCGGCGGTCTTATGATAGAGAAACTGGATCGGCTGCCGGAAGATCAGGAAACTATTCTGTTAGAAAACGGAATATCCTTACAGGCATGCGGCATTCAGGATAACCGTATCCTGAAAGTTTTGATCACGCTTCCTGCTGTAGACGAGACAACAGCGGAAGAAGTTCCTGCGGAGTCCTGATCATATACGCATCGCTTGCACCGGCTTCCAATAACTGCTTTCTTGTGCGGAATCCCCATGTAACGCTGACACAGGTCATAGGCACATTGGCTGCCGTCTGCCTGTCCACTTCCGAGTCCCCCACATACACAGCACTGGATACATCGGCAGCAAGTTCTGCCAGCGCCTGATATACCGTATCGGGCGCCGGCTTTTTTTGTACCGTGGCGCTCTCGCCGATCGCCACGGAAATATACTGATCAAAGTATCTCTCATTCAGCTTTTTAACTGCCCCGTCAAATTTGTTCGACACGATCGCCATGCGGAAGTTTTGCTGCTTCAACTGTGCCAGCAATTCCATAATTCCCTCGTAAGGTCGGGTCTTATCCTCGCAGTGCAATGCATAATGCTTCTTAAAAGTATCCAAAATCTGTTCATAATGCGGATTGTCTATCCCTTGGGGAATTGACCTTTCAATCAGCTTCGCGATGCCGTTCCCAACATAGGCGCGCACTTCCTCTATCGTATGTTTCGGCAGTCCATGCTGTTTCATGGCATAATTCACGCTATCCGCCAGATCCTCAAGAGTATTAAGAAGTGTTCCGTCCAAATCAAAAACAACGGTGCCTATTTTATTCATAACCATCTCCATTTATATCAGCTGTATTATCATGCACAGATTACGCTTCCGCCGTCTTATGCAAATATTCCTCCGGAATATATTCCATCAAAATCTGCTCTAAAGCCGTTCCTTCAATCGGCTTGGATATATACGCGTCAAAGCCTTTCTCCAGATACATCTCTTTCATGCCTGCCATGGCATTGGCAGTCAGCACAATAACTATCGCATTCCGGCTCTTATTATCCGGCATCACTTTAAGCTCCTGCAATACCTCGGCGCCGTCCATCTCCGGCATCATATAATCCAACAAAATAATGTGATATTCCTCCTGCCTTACCGCCTCCAGACATTCCTTACCGCTCAAAACACAGGTAATCTGCATCTGGGTCTTGCGTAAGAGCCCTTTTACAACTGTCAGATTAACTTTGTTATCATCTACCACCAGCACTTTCACATTCGGTGCCATAAATTTCGGCATATACCTCTTGCGTTCTTCATTCTGCACCTTATTATCATCATGCAGGACACCTATCGGCTGATCCTCTATGATCTGCTGCGTCAAGGAAACAGTAAAGGCAGACCCTTCACCATATGTACTCTCCACCTTCACCGTACCGTGCATCAGTTTTAACAGCCTGTCCACGATACTCAATCCGAGACCGGTACCTTCGATCGCGTGCACCTGTTCCTCATTGATTCTGTCAAACTTATCAAACAGCCGCTCAATATTTTCCTCTTTGATTCCGATACCGGTATCCGCAACCGTAAAGGTAAGCTGAAGCTTCTTATTCTCTTTTCTTTCATAGGTCAACGTCATCGTCACGCCGCCCTTGAAAGTGTACTTAATAGCATTGCTCAGAATATTGAACAGAACCTGGCGCACTCTTACCTCATCACCCAGCAATACATTGGGGGTGTCCGCCGGCACGGTAAATTTGAGCGCCAATCCCTTCGCCTCTGCCCTCATGCTGCATTCTTTTTCCAATGCTTTCAGCATCGCCTTTAGGGAATAAGCCTCTTCCACCACTTCCATCATACCGGATTCTATCTTTGAGAAATCCAGGATATCATTGATCAGCGCAAGAAGTGTCTTGCTGGCATCCCTAATATTCTGCGCATATTCCAATATCGTATCATCCTCACATTCACGAATGATCATCTCATTCATACCCATCACGGCATTGATCGGTGTTCTGATCTCATGAGACATATTGGCAAGAAATACGCCCTTTGCCTCATTCGCTTTATCAGCACGCTGCCGCTCCTGATCCAGTTTCTCCATCATATGCACTCGTTCCGTAATATCATGCACAATCACGATATAACCGATAATATCCTGATAATCGTCATAGATTTTATCGATACTGACGCTACAGATATTATGGTTCTGAATACAGCGCGCCTCCACTCTGTTCTTGCCTCCCTGGAAACGGAATACATCCCGATCCAGTTCGAAAATCTCATTCAGGCGCAGTTTACAGCACTCTTCCGCGCTCATCTCCAGAAAAACCGTTGCACCGTTATTCACAATACAAAGCCTTTCTGCTTCGTCAAACAAAAAGACCGGCTCGTCTACGGAATAATACACGAACTGAGACATATTCTCCAAAGTCATCTGTGATTTTTTATAGAAAAGATATGTCTGATAAAGGGCGATCACACCGATAAACTGTCCGATCGTGCTGCCCGGGAAAGCGGCGAGGCCAACCATTGGCATCACAGTATCCAGCACGCTTCCAAGCACAACGATAACGATACACGTGATCAGGTTGTGTGCCATAATCTTTTCTCTCTTGCGGATACTTCTTCGCAACAGATGAATTGCAAGAACCAGCATGTTAAGTGCCACTATCACATAATACAGGGTATATGCGTAACCCCACAACCCGCGGTTCATCTGATATGACATACCGTAATTTGTCATCTCGAACGTAATATTTCTTTTCTGCACCGTAAAGGGATACAGAGGCACCCCCAGCCATGCAAAACCTATAATAAAACGGCGCATTTTACCGTGAATGCCGGACCAATAGACCATCATATAAGTGATGCAGATCAGCAGTGCAAACACGCCGACCATACCTACTGTACGCATCCATGCCGCCATATCCGAATCCGTCTGCCTTAATACCAGCCCAAAAAATAAGCTCCACCATCCACTACAGATAGACATCACGAAACAGAGCAGATCAATTTTGTCCTTCTTAATCCCTCTCTGTAATACGGCAAATCCAATACAAAAAGTTATAATTGCAAGCGTAAAGATACTTAAGAATAACAATTCAACCATAAAGAATTCCCACTTTCTTACATTTGGGTAACCAGACTCATAACAGCTTCGATTTCTGCTCCATTATCCGGTGCCTGCTCCACCAGTTCATGTCTGCCGTCGATCCAGATCCTACCGATATAGTTGCCCTGTTCGGTCTTCTCCAATGTATAATATAATACTTCCTGTGTATCTCTTTTCCAGACTGCATAAACCCGGTAGCACATGCCCTTTTGTATCGCTTCATCCGGCATGTCCACCCGTGTCAGCTGCACTGTGTCTGTGATATTCAATGTCATTACAGAGAAATCATCTGCTGTAAAGACTGTTTTTTTGCCTTCCGGATATACCTCATCATAAAAATGAAGCAGGAATTCTCCCTCTTCCTTCTGAAGCTTTTGCAAACCGTCCTCTTTATGCTCAAACAGATACTTGGGCAGCAGATACATCGCCACTCTGTTATGCACAAGATTCTGAAACTGTTTTTCGGTTACTTTAATCGTCTTGGTCTGCGGCTTACTTAAGGCATCCTTACGCTTCATTGCCACTTCTAAAATGGGCTTGTTAAGCACCATGCTGTGAGTAAACGGATTTACTACCACCGCCTCTATCTTATCATTGTTTGCCTTCACCATACCAAGCAGCCCGAAAAACGGCATCGCAAGAACCACAGGGCTCTTTTTATCCCGCGGGATCTGCGCAGCGGAAGTAAAAACGGGCAGCGCCGTTTCCCCGGTTTCTTTACGGAGCAGACAGGGTAATATCTTCGCTTCTTTGGGAAGCTGCACCGGTTTGCCTTCTTTCATCAGTTCCTTCGTCTTTTCATCCACATCCTGCGGCATCATAGACGGAACCAGCACCACAGACTTTTCCAAAATCTCCATGACATGCGCATATTTCTCTTTCTGCCTGTCTTTGGCAAATTCTTCTAAAGCTTCTTCCAGCTTACTGTTATCTACTTTATGATTACCTGATTGATTCTCTGCCATATGTGACTCCTTTTTCTTTTCTGTCCTATACAGTATATCAGAGTTTTTCTTTTCTGCCAATCTTCATTACCATTCCTATCAGTTTCTGATCAATCATATGTAAAAGCCATGCCGTCACGATAGAAGCCGCATACACTCCTATGATAAAAAACACGCGGTTGCGGATGGGCAGATATAAAATGAACAGATTATGGACCAGATACAATTCTATAGCGATCGAGCCTAAGAACTGCATGATCTTATTGCCAAACTCTATTTTCTGCAAAATCACTATTATCGTCAAAACAGCAAAAAGAATAAACAGGACTTGTATGCCGAGTGTCCGGAACTTCTCCTTGTAACCCGCATAGCCGTCCCACTCATACCAGTAGCCCGCATTCTGCAGCATATACATGGTTCTGTTATAGAAAAAGGCGGTAAGACACAGCATAACAAACAACACCATAAAATAGTATTTGCGCACGAAACCAAGGATCTGTTTCTCCCATCTGGCGAAAAGAATTCCTACCCAGAGTAAAGCCGTGGCATTATACCACCATTCTCCATGAAACCAAAGACCCTGCGTGGGCGTTGTCTTGTCATGTCCCAGCAGCAGACTTACAACAATCAGAATGCACACGCATACACCATACAGAATACATGCCGCATTCTGGTTCTTAATCAGTCTGAATAACAGATAAAACAACAGATATAAAATGAAAATTTCTACAATATACCACATCTGGGAATTCATCAGAATCACCCCTGTCACGTATGGCAGAAGCTCCCCTTTTTGAAATTCATAGCCCCACAGAAAGGAACCCAGAATAAAGACAAAATTACACATATAAAAGGGGATCAGAACAGCCGGAAGCCTCTTTTTCAGAAACCCTTTCAGGTAATCCGGCTTATCCCGCAGACTGGTATAAAGCCCATAGCCGGAAAAGAAAAAAAACATTCCCACAAAACATACGCCGATATCCACCATGTAATAAAGGATTCCCGGATCTTCTCCCGCAAAGTAAATCGTCTGGGACATATGATGCAGCATAATACCCACCGCACAAAAGCCCAACAATCCTTTCGAAGAATGAAGGGACAGGGAATCTTCCCGCCATCTGCCTTTTCCTGCCATTTTTACCCCCATCAGCAGGATTACTGCAAGCGCACTGTAAAAAATGAAATAATATTCTTTCGCCATACTGACAATGATCCCTTTCTCATGATCACACAACCTATTTCCTGCCCGAAGCATCTAGGATTGTAATGTCATATTTTTAATCTGCTCGATCATTTCCATATCATCTGTACTGATTTTCAGATTAGAGTCAAAGTTCTCACCCTCGGCAGTGGTTACCTTAATCTCAATAATACTGCCTTCCTTAATGCCGCTTTGTACCACCGCTTTTAAGAACTTCGGAAATTTAGGATGATTTCTTTGAAAGCGGTTCCACAGATTCATCATCTGCAAAAGCGCTGCCGGATTCTGCAAATTCATCAGCTTTCCTCCTCTTCCTGCTTCGGCGCCTTAGTAATGGCAATCTGCAATTCCTCAAGCTGCTTTGCATCTACCGTACCCGGCGCCCCTGTCATCAGACAGGAGGCATCCTTTACCTTTGGAAATGCAATAACCTCGCGGATACTCTCAGCATGTGCCAGAAGCATCACGAAACGGTCAAGACCGTAAGCTAAGCCTGCATGGGGCGGTACGCCGTACTTGAAAGCGCTCAATAAGAAACCGAACTGCTCCCACGCTTTCTCTTTGGTAAAGCCCAGCACCTCAAACATTTTCTCCTGAATATCATCCTGATGGATTCTGACGGAACCGCCGCCAAGCTCCACGCCGTTTAAGACGATATCATAGGCTTTCGCACGAACCCGTCCCGGATCGGAATCAATATACTGCCAATCCTCTTCCATCGGCATCGTAAAAGGATGATGCATCGCCATGAAGCGGTTTTCTTCCTCGCTCCACTCAAGAAGCGGGAACTCTACCACCCACAGGAAATTGAACTCAGACTCATCAATCAGTCCCAACTGCTTACCCAGCTCCACACGAAGTGCGCCAAGCACACTGTACACAATATTCTTCTTATCCGCTGCAAAGAGAAGCAAATCTCCCTTCTCGCCGTCCATCGCCTTGACTAAGCGGTCTAACTCTTCCTCTGTCATAAATTTTGCAAAAGAAGACTTATAAGCGCCGTCCTCCTGTACGCTTAAGTAAGCAAGTCCTTTTGCGCCGTAGCCCTTGGCAAAGTCAACCAAAGCGTCAATCTTCTTACGGGGCATGGCAGCCTGTCCTTTGACATTCAATCCGCGGACAGAACCGTTATTCTCTAAAGCCGAAGTAAATACGCCGAAACCGCATCCGGCTACCACGTCAGATACATCCACTAATTCCATCTCAAAACGGGTATCCGGCTTATCGGAGCCGTAACGGTCCATAGCCTCCTGCCAAGTCATACGGGGCAGGGGAAGCTGTACATCAAGACCGATAGCTTCTTTGCACACATGCTGAATCAGTCTTTCATTGACTTCAATCACATCATCCACATCCACGAAGGATAATTCCATATCCGCCTGCGTAAATTCCGGCTGTCTGTCTGCACGTAAATCCTCATCCCGGAAGCATCTTGCGATCTGGAAATATCTGTCATACCCGGAACACATCAAAAGCTGCTTGTACAACTGCGGAGACTGCGGCAGTGCATAGAAACTGCCCGGATGCACACGGCTCGGCACTAAGTAATCTCTGGCTCCCTCCGGTGTGGATTTACAAAGGATCGGCGTCTCGATCTCAAGAAATCCTTCCTTTGCCATGAAAGCGCGCATTTCGGATGCAATCTTACTGCGCAGAATCATTTTCTCCTGTAAATCAGGTCTTCTCAAATCCAAGTAACGGTATTTTAAACGAATCTCTTCTTTCGTCTTAGAATCTGCCTCCACCGGGAACGGCGGTGTCTCGGACTCGGATAAGATGCGTACCTCTTTGGCACGAATCTCGATTTCTCCCGTTGCAAGATTTTCATTGACTGCACCGGAACGCTTCTCTACCTTGCCGACCACGGCAATAACGAACTCGCTCCGCATCTTCTCCGCCTTGGCAAAAGCTTCCGCGCCGCAGTCATTCTCCTCGAAAATAATCTGTAAGATACCGGAACGGTCTCTTAAATCTACGAATATAATACCGCCTTTATTTCTCTGCTTCTGTACCCATCCCATGACGGTTACTTCTTCGCCTGCATTCTGCGCAGACAGTTCTGCACATCGATGGGATCTCTTCCATCCCTTCATGGACTCTGCCATTGTCGTTTCCTCCTCATGTCTGAATTTTGACTATATGATTCATATTATTATGGTTCTATGTCATCATTTCTATCGTTATATGGTATTACCTTCCTACCGTTTCAGTTCCTCACGGTAAAACTCTTTAAATTCTTCATACCCCTGCGCGGTGAGCTGTTCTTTCTGGAACTTCTTGTTCTTGTTCATGCGTGCCACCAGAATCTGATTGCCCTTGGCGCGCTCTGCCTGCGCCTCCTGCATGACGGCACATAAACGCCCGGACGGAAGCCCTTTCTCCATCAGATAGGCGATCTTCCTGCCTTCCTTTGGCACCTTAAAGCCGCTTTCCATCAGAAGCAGTATGATCCGTTCAAAGCCGATAGAGAAGCCGCACGCCGGCACATCATTGCCGGTAAACTTCCCGACCATCTTATCATATCTGCCGCCGCCGCCACAGCTTCCGCCAAACTCCGGCATGGCAATCTCGAAAATCGTTCCCGTATAGTAGGACATGCCCCGAACCAGTGTGGGATCAAACACCAGATCAAAGAAATCTTCCCTGGCAGCCTCCACACTGTCTATGATCTCCTGAAAGCTTTCTTTTACGCCCTCCGGCAGCACATCCGCAATTTTCTCCGTAATATAAGCAATGGCATTGTCCGCCGTCTCGATGCCTTTAAACAGCTCCATATATTTCGCTACACTGTCCTGTGCATATCCGGCTTCCAGAAGTTCCGCCTCCACGCCTTCTATCCCTATCTTATCCATCTTGTCCAAAATGATAAAGACCTGATCGTAATCTTCCTCGGAGAAACCACTGTAAGCTGCCATGGCTTTCAGAATCTGCCTGTCGTTAATACGGATTTGAAAATTCTTAAAGCCCAGCTTGCCAAGGGTGGTGGTGGTGGCAAGAATCAGCTCGATCTCTGCCAGATTACTTGCTTCGCCTAAGATATCTATATCACACTGCATAAACTGGCGGTAGCGTCCTCTCTGGGGTCTGTCCGCTCTCCACACATTACCCATCTGCAATGCCTTAAAGGGTGCCGGAAGCTCGTTGGCGTGATTGGAATAATAACGAACCAACGGAACAGTCAGATCATATCTAAGACCGCCGTCCACCAAATCTTCCTCGCTCTTTGCATCCTCTAAACGAAGCTTCCCGCCTCTCTTTAAAATCTTAAAGATTAACTTCTCGTTCTCGCCGCCTGCCTTGCAGTTCAAATTCGCAATGTTTTCCACACAGGGGGTTTCGATGGAAGTGAATCCGAAATTACCATAGGTTTCCTTGATCACGCCGATCACGTAATCCCGGATTTCCATTTCCTCCGGCAAAATATCTTTCATACCGGTAACCGGTTTCTTACTAAGCGCCATATGTTAACCATGCCTTCCTCTTGCCTGCCAGCTTACCGTGCAGACTTGAATTTCTTCTGATGCGGGATATCTTTCTAAATCTCCGCGATTTCCCAGCTTGTTAAATTTTACACTGTTTTACGGTGTTTTTCAAGACTATCCGGTGTTTAAGTTTTACCACAAGTCATCTCGGCAGCCTATTCCTCCACCTGAGTTTGACACTTTAATATTCAATATATAACCGGCAACCCTTGTGGCTGCCG
>CAZPSD010000077.1:2595-12013 GCA_964589055.1 uncultured Bacteroides sp. | reverse complement strand
TATAGGCTTTTAGCATTTACTTATCACCACCTTCCATTTATATATTCTCTTTTTTGTTGTTATAATGTTATCGTCTTATCAACCCTGATAACGAGAGTCCCATAAAATGAAAGATAAGATTTTCACATTTATATAATCTTTTCACGGATTATCCTGTTTTGTCAGGTAGTATCGAGCGTATGTTCAATAAGCATCGTTTCATATAGCTTATTGTGAGGGTTGTCGCTACGGTGAGGGCTTATCTCAATAAAAGATCTATCCCTGCGGATTCATTGAGCGTCACGTTGTTACGAACCTAATTATGTCACCATAATAGGAGAGTAGTGATACATTGCCATTATGCAATCGTTGTACGCAGTTCCCGCATATTGCTTCTGTTATGTATTTACCCTGTGTATTTCACATTCGATAATATGAAAACTTTAGTATCCTAAAGAACACATATTATTGTCGGCACATTTAAAACAAATAACGAATAGGAGAATACATTTTATCTTCACCGACGTTTTTTACAGATAGTCCGGCACCGACTGTTGCCATTAATGTTGGCAAAGTGCCGAATTTATCTACAACAGTATCTAATGCAGATACAGCACCAGTTCCAAAATCTACGAACCATTTTAGTAAGTTACTATCAACAATTGTGTTAGATAAAGATTGAAAAGCAGCAACTTCGCTGTACTTTCACTTTCGCCTAGACACTATACCCTTTTTGAGTTAAAATAAAATATATTTAAGATATTTTTAATATTTAATACTAGAAAGAGGGTTATTTTATGGGTAAAGGGAAAAAAGAAAGTAAGTCTAATCCGGGTAAAGTTGGATTTTTTCAATCTATGAGAGCCAAAATAGTAGCTTGTTTAATTATCGCAATGTTAGCTTTGGCGGTGTGTATTTCTGCAATCTTTATTGAAAATGTAAAACAACAGTTGATGGAACTGACCCAAAACTATTTATATGATCTGGCGATAGCTTATGGAGATGAACTTCAACAGCAGATAGAGATACAGGGGTACAATACGGCTACGGATTATAACAATCTGTCGGCAATGTTGAGTGGGGTCGGCGTTTCAGGCATAGAATCCAGTTATGCTTATCTGGTGGCGGCTGACGGAACGATGCTTTATCATCCGACGAAAGAAAAAGTTGGAAAACCGGTTGAAAATGCTGTGGTAACGGGGATTGTTGAGCAGCTTCAGGCGGGAAACATACCGGAACCGGCAGTAGTGGAATATGTTTTTAACGGCACTGTTAAATATGCGGCATATTCCATTACAGAGAGAACTAACTGTATTTTGGTCATTTCGGCTGATGATGATGAGATTATGGGACCTGTTAGGACAGTTACCGTTGTGGGCGCGGCGTGTGCTATAGGTTTAGCTGTAGTTTTTGTTTTACTTACATATATCATAGTAAACAGGATCGTCAAACCGGTTATTGAAGTGACGAATATTGTCGGTAAGCTTGCGCATATGGATTTCTCTGAAATTGAAGGTCAGGAGAAACTTGTTGCAAGAAGAGATGAAACCGGTATGATGGGCAGAGCGGTGGCGGAACTTCGCAGCCAGCTAGCAAATGTGGTATCTGATCTGAAAGATCAAAGCCAGCAGTTGTTCAATGCCTCCGATTCGTTGAATACCAATGCTTCTGAGACGGCTTCGACAGTAGAACAGGTAGAGAAGGCGGTAGCTGAAATCTCAGATGGCGCATCATCCCAGGCAGATGAAACGCAGAAAGCGACAGAAAATGTTATCCTGATGGGTAATATGGTAGAAGAGACGGCTCAGGAAGTGGGCGATCTGATTTCCAATGCAAATGATATGAAAGCGTCCGGTGACGAAGCCTCCGCTACTTTAGTTGAGTTAGAGAAGATCAATGCACAGGCAAAACAAGCGATTGATGTTATTTACGAACAGACCAATACAACGAATGAATCCGCAATGAAGATCAGGGAGGCAACCTCTCTTATTACGTCCATTGCCGAGGAGACGAATCTGTTATCCTTAAATGCAAGTATTGAGGCGGCCAGAGCGGGTGAACAGGGCAGAGGATTTGCCGTAGTTGCAGGGCAGATCCAGAAATTGGCGGAGCAGTCTAATGAGTCTGCAAGACAAATCGAAGGTATTATCGATTCCCTGATTGAAGATTCGCAGAAATCAGTTGCAACTATGGATGAAGTGAAAGAGATTATGAACAATCAGATTACCAGCGTTGAGAAGACAGATGCAATCTTTACGCAGGTAAAAGAAGGTATCAATACTTCCATCGACGGAGTGAACAGAATTGCCGATAAGACCAGAAAGCTGGATGAAGCAAGAGTGAATGTAGTAGATGTTGTTCAGAATCTGACAGCAATCGCTCAGGAGAATGCGGCAAGTACGGAAGAAACCTCCGCTTCTGTTACAGAGGTAAGCAGTATCGTGTATAGCATTTCCGAAAATGCTTCACAGCTTAAAGAAGTTGCCAATGGACTGGAGGAGAATATGCACATATTTAAAATGTAACACATAGAGGGACAGCCTTTGCGGGCTGTCCCTTTTTTGCCTGCTGATTGCAGACTGCTTTGGTAAATGTTTTGCATGGCTGCGGTTGAAAGCAGTCTTTATTCTTGTTAAAATGGATAAAATAACAAATGAATACAGAGGAAATGATCATGGATAAAAATAATGAAGATTTTATTGTGGGCGGATACAGATTCGCAACCGTTGCCGATGCGGAGACGGCAAGAATGGAAGAAAAGAAAATAGAAAATCTGGAGCAGCATTTGGATTATCGTAAGCCGCAGAATGTGTTGCTTGTTTACAATAAGGCAATAGATAACAAAGTGTTTCTGACACCGATAGGGCTTACTTATCTACAGAAAATGCAGTCTGAGATGACTAAATGGGGTGTCCCTGCGGATAAAATAAGACCGATTCCGTTATACGGAACATTCAGCAATAAGACGGAGAATACCAGTTCCATCCGCAAAAGCATTGCGGCAAGAAAACCGAAGACAGAATATAAAGGACGATTCATCACATCGCTTTTGGTCAACATTATTCTGGTACTGTTGGTGGCAGCAATGTTTGCAGTATCGTGGAAAAGTGACGTACCGAATATTGTTAATTATCGAACTGCTGTTTTGAATGAATATTCCGATTGGGAGCAGCAGCTGACAGAACGGGAAAATGCAGTGCGGGAAGCAGAGAAAGAACTCAATATGGCGCCATAATTGATAGAAAATTCCTGCTTTGTCACAATTTGAACATAATTATACCGTATAATGGTTAATCATTGAAAAAGCAGTGATGTGCATGTATGGACAGCACCGGTCAGATAAAGTGGCAGAAAGGCGTGGTTATTGATATGGATAAATTGAAAATATTAGTGGTAGACGATGAAAGCCGTATGCGTAAGCTCGTTAAGGATTTTCTTGTAAAAAATAATTATGATGTGTTAGAAGCGGAGAATGGCGCACAAGCGGTAGACATCTTTTTTGAACAAAATGACATCGCACTGATTATTTTGGATGTGATGATGCCTAAGATGGATGGATGGCAGGTGTGCAGGGAGATCAGGGCGTATTCCAAAGTGCCGATTATCATGCTTACGGCAAAAGCGGATGAGAAGGATGAACTGCAAGGGTTTGAATTGGGTGTGGATGAATATATCTCGAAGCCTTTCAGCCCTAAGATCTTAGTGGCGAGAGTGGAGGCTATTTTACGAAGGACTAATCAGGTAAGTAGCGATGAATTATTGGAGGCAGGCGGCATTAGGATCGACAAAGCCGCGCACAATGTGACGGTGGACGGTCAGCCGATTGAATTAAGCTATAAAGAATTTGAACTTTTAACATATTTTGTAGAAAATAAAGGAATTGCCCTATCCAGAGAAAAGATTCTCAATAGCGTTTGGAACTATGATTACTTCGGCGATGCCAGGACTATAGATACGCATGTTAAGAAGCTTC
This sequence comes from uncultured Bacteroides sp., assembly GCA_964589055.1. GTDB lineage: Bacteria > Bacillota > Clostridia > Lachnospirales > Lachnospiraceae > UBA3282. Next base: position 8,061 of record CAZPSD010000077.1, on the reverse strand, counting down.
GCAGCAAAATGGGGGACAAAGGAGAATTGATCAAAACGATCTGGGGAATGGGCTATAAGTTTGAGGCAGAAGAACCATCATAATCAATAAAGCGGCGGATTATGAAAATGCAGTATTTATCTATATAACAGATGCATACCTACTGCAACAGGCGATGATGCGAGGGCTGATGCCCCGCTGCAGGCAGCGGGGTTGCTGATTAAGTGATAAAATATCTTAATAATTCATAAAACTAAAAGAGTATATCGACATTTTCAAAAAATGAAGGTATACTCTTTTTGCTTCGTTAAAATTAAAAATTAATCAATTTTTCTAAAAAAATTCTTAAAAAACAAAGCAGACACTTTCTTTTAAAGTAAAAAGGGTGTATTTTGGAAATCATCAGACAGCATTATTTTGGCAAGCTAGGCAACACTGGAGGAGAACGTTATGAAAAAAAGATATGTCAAACCGTACAGCAAAATGTTAGTGATACTGCTGGCGACGGCATGTGCCGGTTCCACGATTACGGGATGTGGTCAGACAGAAGAAGAGGAAGTTATGAGTGAAGTCATTCCTGTGCAGATACAGACGCCGGAATCGGGAACACTTACCTTGAAAAACGAATTTATCGGAACAGTCAGCCCTCAGGAATCGGTTTATGTGATTCCTATGGTAACGGCGGAAGTGTTAAGTACGGACATTTCCGTAGGAGATACGGTTGAAGCAGGACAAGTATTATGTCAACTTGATTCAGAAGCGGCAGAATTACAGCTTGCCAGTGCGCAGGCACAATATGACAGTGTAGCCGCCAATGTAGATGCCGCGCAGGTGGGGTATGAAATTGCAGAGGCACAGTATGAAAGCACAGTGGCGCAGTCAGATGCCCAGATGGGCGGACAGAAGAATCTGCAGATGTATCAGCTGCAGATTCAGGTAGATACCATTCAGGGCGGTATTGATGATATTTACGAGCAGTTAGACGATTTGGCAGAGAGTAAAGAGGACGCGCAGGATCAGAAGGATGATTTGAAATCCGCCAGAAATCAGGCGAACAGTTATTTAAAACAGGCACAGGCGGTATATGTGGCGGCAAGAGATGCTGTTACAGCATTGGAACCGGTAGAGCAAGAGGCGCTTAAAAAGTTGATTAATGATCAATATGAAGGTAATCAGGATTTATATGAAGCTGCTTTGAGTAATGCGAAAGACCAATTAGAGACAGCAAAGTCTGCTTATGAGCAGGCGCAGGAGATGGCAAGCGCCGCAGAATCAGCCTATCAGCAGGTAAAATCCGGTATTGAATCCATAGATGACGGCAAAGAGCAATTAGAGGAAACGCTGGCGGATACCTACAAGAGCTTAGAGCAGGCGGAAGCTATCAAGAACATTACGGAAGAACAAGTATATAATGATACGCAGAAAGTTGTAGATGCCAATAAGAAAACGGCAGCGTTAGGCGTGGATTCCGCGGCGGCAAGCGTAAACGCAGCGCAGGTAGGTATGGAAGGCGCTCAGGCTGCGGTAGACAGTGCGGAATATCAGTTGGATATGTACACTTTGACGGCGCCGATTGACGGCGTGATAGAGGCAGTCAACGTGGAAACGCATGATTTAGCCACATCAACCAGCCCGGCGTTTATTATATCCAATAAAGATACGATGACCATCACCTTCTATGTCAGCGAAGGGATCCGCAATACATTGACCATAGGACAGAAGGTACAGGCAGACCGCAACGGCAAGCTGTATGACGCGGCGATTACGGAAATAGGCAGCATGATCGATCAGACGACCGGTTTGTTTGCGGTCAAAGCCTGTGTCAGTGCACCGGATCAAAGCCTGCTGACCGGATGCAGCGTGAAGGTTATTGCAGATACATATAGTCAGGATAATGCATTGTTGATTCCTTATGATGCGGTATATTATGATGACGGCCAGCCTTATGTTTATGTGGCTGTTAATGGTATTGTTGAGCGTAGAGATATAGAGACAGGTATTTTCGATGAGGAGACTATCACTGTATTGTCTGGACTTACCACAGAAGATCAGCTGATTATAAGTTGGTCTGCAAATTTGCGTGAAGGCGCGGAAGTATCTATTTTATCTGAGCAGAATGCGTCGGAAGATACTGTGACGGCAGATGATAGCCAGGCAGGGAATAGTGTGTCTCAACAAACTGATTCAGAGGAAGAAAATAGCACAGCGGCAGACGATGACGATGCCGTGACAACGGGCGAAGAATAGGATGGAGGCGGCAGCATGAATTTGACTAAGTTAGCCTTGAAACGTCCTGTGTCAATGGCGCTGATTGTTTTAGCATTAGTAGTATTTGGTATTTCTTCTATTCCCGGATTTCGTCTGGAATTAACGCCGGATATGGAGATGCCCATGCTTTTGGTCTATACGATCTATGCGGGAGCAGATCCCGAAAGTGTGGAAGAGCTGGTAACGAAAGAAGTGGAAGCAGCCGGTTCGGAGCAAAGCGGGGTTTCGACATATACATCGCAGTCGGCGGAAAATGCGTCCATGGTTATGTTCCAGTATGATTACGGAACCGATTTGGATGATGCCTACATGGATTTGAAAACGGCGTTGGATTCGGCGAGAGCCTCTATGCCGGATGATGTACAGGAACCGGTAATAATAGAAATGTCTATGGATCAGGTGGAGACTATGGATATTTCCGTTACGGCGGTGGGAGACAGCGACGTGCTCGCCTACGTCAACGACACGATTGTACCGGAACTGGAAACCCTGTCCGGAGTAGCGGATGTTACCGTATATGGCGGCAGAGAAAATTATATTAAAGTAGAATTAAACTCGCAGGCGATGAAACAGTATGGTGTGACAATGAGCAGTATTGCACAGACCATCGGCGCTATGGATTTTACGGTTCCTGCAGGCCATGTCAGTCAGGGGTCTCAGGATATTGCGGTGTCCAGCAGTACGGATCTTTCAGGCGTAGTGCAGATTCAGAATATTCCGATTACTACGGCAAAAGGACAGGTGATTCCTTTATCCGAGCTTGCAACCGTAAGTGAAAGTCAGATGGAAGCAGACAGTATCAGCCGATACAACAGCGAAGAGAATGTTACCATTGCCATTAAGAAGAAAAAAAGCTACGGAACCGTGGATGTGACCAAATCGGTAGATAAGGCGCTGGAGAATTTGCAGGAAGATAATAATACCGTAGTCATTGATACGATATACAATGCCAGCGATATGATTATTTCCTCCTTATCCTCCGTTGGAAGCACGCTTGTGCTGGGTGTTGTGCTTTCCATGCTTGTACTGTTTATCTTTTTCGGGGATATGCGTGCCAGTTTAATTGTCGGCAGTTCCATGCCGATCTCATTGTTCGCAACCATGATCGGTATGAATATGCTGGGATTTACGTTCAACGTAGTTACCATGGGCGCCTTAGTTATTGCGATCGGTATGATGGTAGACAGTTCGATTGTCGTATTGGAGAGTTGCTTCAGACTGCGGGATGAAACTGACAATTATCAGGAAGCGTCTTTGAAAGGAACGAAGTTTGTGACGGCTTCCATCATTGCATCGACAATCACCACGGTAGTAGTATATCTGCCGCTGAGTACGATGGACGGGTTGTCCGGGCAGCTGTTTGGGCAGCTTGGCATGACTATTATTATGGCGATGCTTGCGTCTTTAGTGGTGGCGATGACGATTATACCGCTTCTGTTTGCCAAGTTCAAACCGCAGGAAAAGAAAGAATTGCCGGTCAATAAACTGTTGCGTAAGATTAACAGCGGATATGAGAAACTGCTGCGGAAACTGTTACCTAAAAGAGCACTTGTGCTTTGTGTGTCGATTCTTCTTTTAATAGCGGCATTTGCTTTGGTAAGTAAAGTACATACGGAATTGATGCCTACTATAGATGAGGGGGCATTCTCAATTACTGCAAGCTTCCGGTCCGGAACGAAAATGGAATCGATTGAAGAGCAGACAAAGTTTTTGGAGGAAATGGCAGAAGCAGACCCTAATGTGGATCACTATTCCTATAGCATTTCCGGTGACTCCGCTGTATTGACAGCCTATCTGACAGAGGACTGTGAATTATCGACCGGAGAAGCGGTAGAGACTTACTCTAAAGCGTTAGATGGTATCAGCAATATGGATATCAGTATAGAATCCAGCGGGGCCAGCATGACCAGTATGATGGGCGGCGGCATAGAGATTGACCTGGAGGGACGCGATCTGGGTGATTTGAAAGAGGCCTCGAAGCAGGTGCAGGAAATGCTTCGGCAGATACCGGGTGTCCTGCAGGTGTCTTCCGATCTGGCGGATGCTTCGACACAGGCTGAGATCGTGATTGATCCGATTAAGAGTATGGCGGTCGGTCTTGCTCCGGTACAGGTGGCAGGTGAAATGTATAATGCACTGAGCGGTACGGAGGCTGCCAAACTGACCAGAAGCGGTACGGAATATTCTGTACGTGTGGAATATCCGGCAAGTGAATTTGAAACCATGAATGATTTACTGAATATGACATTAAGTACCCCTTATGGCACACAGATACCGCTGTCTGACCTTGCAACGGTTGAATATACGGATTCACCGGTTACGCTGGTTAGAGTGGACGGCATTTATCAGGTGGCAGTGACGGCAAATACTACAGAGGACGCGAAATATACAGCACAGGAAGCGGCAGATGAAGCGATGGAGCAGATGATTCTGCCTAAAGACGTATCTCAGGCTACCAGTATGATGAATCAGATGATGATTGACGAGTTTACCGCGATCATTACGGCGATTTTTGTATCCGTATTTTTGATTTTCTTAGTTATGGCGATGCAGTTTGAGTCACCGAGATTTTCGGCTATGGTTATGATGAGTATTCCCTTTGCCCTGATCGGTTCTTTTGGATTATTATATATTACGAATGCAACACTCAGTATGGTGTCCTTGATGGGTGTGCTGATGTTAGTCGGTATCGTAGTAAACAACGGTATCCTTTATGTGGATACGGCAAATCAGCTCAGAGAAGAGATGCCATTAGAGGAAGCTCTGATCCAAAGCGGACAGTTGCGTTTAAGACCTATTCTGATGACAACTCTCACCACAATTTTGTCTATGGTGCCGATGGCATTAGGCATTGGTGACGGTTCTATTGTGATGCAGGGTATGGCGCTGGTTATCATCGGCGGTCTGGTGGCATCTACCATTTTGATTCTGCTGTTGATGCCGACTTTCTATCTGATTATAGATAAGAGAAGCCGAAAGGAACGCAGAATGGAGAAAAAAGCGGCAAGAGCGGCGAAGAAAGAAGATAAAATAAAAACAGAGCAGGGAACAAAAGAATAGAAACAAAAAAGAGTGGCAGCCAATCGGCTGCCACGTTTCTTATGCAATGATGAATTTTTGATAGAATTCTTTTTGCGGACAAGGTTTTCCGTAATAATATCCCTGAATGTAATCGGGATCAAGAGAAGTGATCTGAGAAAGTTCTTCCGTTGTCTCGAT
>CAZPSD010000077.1:0-2495 GCA_964589055.1 uncultured Bacteroides sp. | reverse complement strand
GAATGTAATCGGGATCAAGAGAAGTGATCTGAGAAAGTTCTTCCGTTGTCTCGATTCCTTCTACGACAAGACGTAATCCGATGCTATGTACCATGTGGATAAATAGCGATCTGCACTCCGGAGTTTTTTAGTTTCTTCCATACATTTTGGACAGCGTTATTGTTTTCCAAATGACCGCTTTCGGTAAGTTCTATGATCAGGCTGCCGGGATTAAGCCGGTATTCATTTAATGTTTCCATGATATCGGTAAAGACAGGACTTTTCAATAACTGAATATAAGACAAATTGATAGATATCCTAAATTCAGGAAAATATTTCTGACATTCTTTACACATTTTTATGGCATTACGCATGATCCACTTCCCAACAGGGATGATCAATCTGTGCCCGCGGCAGTTGATCCAAATGGGAGAACCGTCTAATCCAAGCCAGCGATAACGAAGATTATGTTCGGTTTTGACACCGTCGATCATTTCTTGTAAGTCTTTGATCAGCATCTTCTGATCTTCAATATAAACAAAATGCTTGTGAGTTTCCAGAACATTGTGAAAAACATTGTTGGGAATGGCAAAACGTTTGGTTGCCTGCTCAGAAATATAATAGGTATCATCCTGCAGATTATAGGCATAGAGATAGTCATTCATGCAGGAGGAAAACTCGGCGGCAATTTGTTGATACATATTGAATGTCTCTTCATTCTTTCCTGTAAACATATCAGAACCCCTGTCTTTCATATAATAAATACCTATTTTACTTAAAATTATACGCTGTTTTTTGGATATTTCAATGAAAATTCACAGATTTTTCACGGTTTCACGGTTTATGTCTATATTGACATATAAAAGACGAAGTGATAACGTTACGAAAAAGGTGAAAAATGATATGAAGTATTCTATGAAAAGGCAATTTGCCATAACTTTTATTATGTTGGTCACGGGTACGATCCTTTTGTGCCTCATTCTGAATTCCACGTTGTTAGAAAAGTATTATATAAATAATAAACAAAATGCGCTTGTCAAAGCTTATAACAGTATCAATAAGGCATCCAGTGAGGGAGACATTACATCGGATGAATATGATATTGAACTTCGGAAAATTTGTGAAAAATACAATATTCATGTACTTGTGGCGGATGGTGAGTCGGAGACGATCAAAGCATCAATGAATGACCCGAAAATAGCGATCCAACAATTATTTGATAATATTTTCCGCGGCGTGGATGAAGACCATCTGCTTTTAAATACTGATAATTACAAAATGCAGATGATTACGGATTACAGAACGCAGACAGATTATATTGAGATGTGGGGCGTGCTGGATAACGGCTATCTCTTTCTGCTCAGAAGCGCATTGGAGGGTATCCAGGAAAGCGTGACAATCTCAAATCATTTTCTCGCTTATGTAGGGTGTGTTGCGATTTTTGTCAGCGCTCTTATGGTTATTTGGCTTTCTAAACGGATCACTAAACCGATACTGGAGCTTGCCGATATTTCGGAGCGCATGAAACATTTGGATTTTGAAGCTAAATATACCGGAAATGACAGGACAGAGATATCCGTGCTTGGAAATAACATCAATGAGCTGTCGGAGACACTGGAAACGACAATTTCTGAACTTAAAACCGCTAATAATGAATTGTTAAAAGATATTGAAAGAAAAAACAGAGAAGATGAGATGCGTCAGGAATTTTTGTCCAACGTTTCCCATGAATTAAAGACTCCGATCGCCTTGATACAAGGATATGCGGAAGGATTGAAAGAAGGCATCAATTCGGATGAAGAAAGCCGGGACTTTTACTGCGATGTGATTATGGATGAAGCTAATAAAATGAATATTATGGTCAAGAAACTGCTTACATTGAATCAGTTGGAATTCGGAAATGACAAGGTAAGTATGGAACGGTTTGATATTGTAGCATTGATCAAAAATTATATTGCTTCTTCCGACATCCTGTTAAAACAGAAAGAAATATCGGTGCGGATGGAAGATTATGCGCCCGTTTATGTGTGGGGAGATGAATTTAAAGTAGAAGAAGTGTTTATGAATTATTTCTCTAATGCAATCAATTATGCGCTTGATGATAAAATCATAGACGTTAAGGTGCAGAAGACAGAGCAGCAGGTCCGCATTTCCGTCTTTAATACCGGCAATCAGATTCCGCAGGAAAGCCTTGAACATTTGTGGGAGAAATTCTATAAAGTAGATAAAGCGCGGACAAGAGAATACGGCGGCAGCGGTATTGGCCTTTCTATTGTAAAAGCCATCATGGAGTCTATGAATCAGGAATACGGAGTAGTTAATTATGATAACGGCGTAGAATTCTGGTTTGTACTGGATGCCGCCTGATCAGTGCATGATATTACTTTTAGGAGATTACTTAAAACTATCTCTTTAAGGGGACATTTCATTAAAGACATTTCGTCCAAGTTTTATGAGAAAATATGCAGCCTTGAAAGGAAAAAATAATTCGCACTAATTTTACAGAAGGCGAGCCT
>CAZPSD010000076.1:0-12139 GCA_964589055.1 uncultured Bacteroides sp. | reverse complement strand
TAACCACAAGGGATTGCCGGATTTATTTCAGATATTTACTTCAAAACTCAGGAGACCGGTTTATGTACTAATAGTTAGAGTAGAATTATAAAAAATCATATGTTAAAATGAATCTATTGAATCCTGTAAAGCGGCACGAACGAAAAAAGAAATTTTGGGCATATAAGGAGAACACCAATGAACTGTTATCTTGTCGATTATGAAAACGTATCAACACATGGATTAGACGGTATTACAATGCTGAGTTCCGAAGATGTAGTCTGCATTTTTTACAGTGAAAATGCTGACCGCATCACCTTTGGGCTGCACCGCAGATTGAATGAAGCGGCGGCAAAGATTATATATCAGGAAGTGGAAGTGGGAACGAAGAACGCTTTAGATTTCCAGCTTGCTTCCTATTTAGGATATATAATCCATGAAAATAAGGATAAAGAGGTATCTTACTTTATCGTTACCAAGGATCAGGGCTTTTCCAGCCTGGTACATTACTGGAAGAAACAGAAGATTGATATATCATTGGCGCTTGATTTATCCGGCAAAAACGAGGAAACAATTCAATCCGAACTGAAAAGCCGGGTGGAGCAGTTGATTGCGGATAAAGAAGAAGTGGATATCGTAGTAAAATTGATTCAGCAATATAAAACCAAGCAAGGGTTAAATAATGCCTTGATGAAGCAATTCCCAAGCAAGGACAATAAAAAAGCAAGTGAAATTTATACGGCAATAAAACCCTTGATCGCCGGAAAAAAGGGAAGATAATCAAGGAGATGAGGTATCCGCATGAATCATAAGATTGTCCGTTTGTCCAATCCGTCTATCGCTGCACCGCTATTTGACGGCTGGCAGGAAACCTGTACATCGGATTTTGTTATTATGACCCCGCAAAGGGTAGCATGGGCGAAACTGATAGATAGCTGTTATCAGGAAAAGGCGAAGCAGGTGACCCGGTATTCCATTAAGAAAGAGCAGGATATGGCGGAAACACTGGGCTATCATTTTGACCATGAATACATTGTATATGATATCATATCATAGGATGGTAGATCATCAGCCCATGGGATTTTAAAGGAGATTGTGCAGACAGTGGTAATCGGGATATGATATGTGATGTCAGAATAACAATGAGAGCAAGAAGGAGAAGAAACGGTGGATAATAAAAAAGAAAATTCTTTTATGGAAGGCTCCGTATTCAAAGCGATGCTTCGCTTCGCGCTGCCGGTGCTGGGCGCGCTGATTTTGCAGGCTGCATATGGAGCGGTAGATTTATTGGTGGTAGGTCGCTTTGGGGATGCTTCCAGTATTTCGGCAGTTGGAACAGGCAGTAGCTTTATGCAGATGGTAACCTTTGTTATAACAAGTCTTGCTATGGGAGCAACGGTTACGATCGGTCAGCATATCGGAGAAAAGAGACCGAAAGATGCAGGAGATGCCGTTGGAACGACGGTAGTGTTGTTTGCGGTATTGGGCGTTGTACTGACAGTTTTGTTGGAAGTATTTGCAGGGAACATTGTAGCAATTTTGCAAGTGCCGGAGGCATCTGTCGTTCAGACGATTACTTATCTCAGAATCTGTTCAGGCGGTATTCTGATTATTATTGCTTATAACGTAATCAGTGGTGTCCTGAGAGGAGTAGGGAATGCAAATCTGCCGTTTCTCTTTGTTGGAATCGCCTGCGTAGTCAATATTGTGGGGGATTTGGTTTTAGTCGGCGTTTTACATATGGATGTGGCAGGAGCGGCGATTGCCACAGTTGCGGCACAGTTTGTATCTGTTATCGCATCTCTTTTGGTGCTGCGTAAGCAGGAGCTCCCGATTGCCTTCTGTGCAAAACAATGCAAAATATACGGCAGAGAGATCAGGATGATCTTAAATGTCGGTGTGCCGATCGCTCTGCAGGAGGCGATGGTGCAGATTTCATTTCTGGTGGTGAATTCCATTATTAACAACATGGGACTGATGCCGTCGGCAGGTTATGGTGTGGCACAAAAACTCATATCATTCATTATGCTGGTGCCCTCGGCTGTGATGCAGAGTGTTTCCGCTTTTGTAGCACAGAATATCGGTGCAGGACAAAAAGACCGGGCTAAGCAGGGGTATTTTACAGCTATGATTACCGGATGCTGTGTCGGAATTATTATTTTTCTATTTGGATTTTTCGGCGGGGCGAGGATATCCTCTCTGTTTACCGGCGATGCAGAGGTAATTGCGCAAAGTGCAGATTATCTGCGAGGTTTTTCTGCGGATTGTATTCTGACCTGTATTTTGTTTTCGACGGTGGGTTATTTTAATGGAACCGGAAGGAGTATTCCGGTCATGATTCAAGGAATTTCTTCTGCATTTTGTATCCGTATTCCGGTATCGGTTTTCATGTCCAAGCTGCCTAATACATCCTTGATGCTGGTAGGGTTTGCGACACCGATTACAACCGTGTATGGCATTATCTTTTTCATAATTTGTTTTGCTTTGCTTCGGGAAAAAAATTAAATGGACAAACCTTGGGATTTCGATCATAAGTATAAATGTCCTCTAAATGTCAGAGAAATATCTATAACATTTAGAGGACATTTTAATTACCACAATCCAAACACATCTCTTAAGAACAAATAAGCCACAGTAAAGATCAGACCAATACAGAACAGCAATAATCCGAAAGACAGACTTCGGGCGATCACGGCATTATTTTCAGCCCATTCTTCATGGAACATTGCAAACTTATGATCATAATCTATGTTCTTAGGATGTTTTCGGTTGAACGTCTTATTTCCAAGCATTTGGAACCATTCTGCTACACAGGCACACATATGGCTAAGCGGAGTGCCTTCTGCCAGTTCCTGCGGCAGTTTGCTGTCTTTGTAAATAGTCTTACGCAGCACAACAACCACAGTATCAACAAGACTGTCCAAAACGCGGCACAGGAAACCGAATACGGCGGGCAGAATTTTCAGTAACAGGGGACGATAGATCATATCCTCTAAATCCAGATACCGATACCAGCGGTTCACATAGATCTTGGCAGAGGCTTCAGCATTTTCTCTCTTCATCAGCCATAAACGTACAATAATGATATAGACTAAGGCGCCAATTATAAGAGAGATAGCGGCGCCCTTTAAATTGGTGAGGGAGAAATAAGCTGCCTTATGTCCGGCTTCTTCCACTTGCATGAAGCCCTGCCCCAAGTCAGCCAGTCCGTCCATCACAATACCGGGGAAGAATCCCATGATCGGCAGGAGCGTTGCACTTAAGCCAAGCGCAAAGGCGCTGGTCTTATTCATGTATTTGCCTTTTAAGGAATCATATTCAGCCTGCACGGATCCATCTGTATTCTTTTCAATAAAGATACATACATAAAGCTTTGTCATATAAGCGACTGTTAATCCGCCGCTGATTAAGAAAATCCATTCGATAGACTTCATCAATCCGGCATCAAACATTCCGGCAGCCTGTCCTTCGCGGAGCAGCTCAATATATTCCACAATGCTTTCATGAATCAGCGTCTTGCTGACATAACCGTTCCAAAGCGGTATACCGCCGATGCCCAATGCCCCCATCAGGAAAATATAATTAAGCAGAGGCTTTTTGCGTCCGAAACCGCGTATATCATTCAGATTCAGCTTATGCACATTCATAAAGATCGCGCCTGCCGCCATGAAAAGCGCCAGTTTAATCAGAGAATGGTTCACCATGTGGAGCATACTGCCCCGTACGGCTAAGAGATTTTCTTCGCCCAGCAGACCTGACATTCCGACACCTACCAGAATAAAACCGATCTGGGATACGGAGGAGCAGGCAAGTGTTCTCTTAAGATCCACAGAGAACAGGGCAAGCACCGCGCCAATTACCATCGTGCACACGCCGATTATGAGGATGAAGCTGCCCCAAGCGGCGTTTCCAAGGAAAAGGTAAGCTGTCAGGATCAAAATACCATACATGCCGGCCTTAGTCAGGATACCGGAAAGCAGTGCGGATGCCGGAGCCGGAGCCACCGGATGTGCCTTCGGGAGCCAGATATGCAGGGGGAATGCACCTGCCTTGGCACCGAAGCCAAACAGCATACAAATACCTGCAATCCAAAGACGCGTGCGGTTCGTGTCCGCAGCGTTGAGCAGACCGTAAGTGGTATAGGCGTCCACCAGTTCATCAAAGAATAAAGTACCTGTCACGTCATACAGCAGGAAGATACCCATCAGCATAACCAGACCGCCAATTACTGCCACAGCCAGATAAGTTGCCGCCGCACGCAGGGATTCTTTCTTCTCATCATGCGCTACCCACACATAGGAGGTAAAGGACATGATTTCAAAGAAGATAAAGGTTGTATAGAAGTCAGCGGACAGAAATACGCCTTCCGTAGCGCCTAATGTCAGTAACAGGAACAGATAATATCTGTTTCGGTTGCGGTAGTGCGCGAAGTACTCTTTGGAAAAAAGTGTACTCATAAACCACATAAATGCGGCAATCATACCGTACATAGCGCGGAAACCGTCTAAGGTAAAGTGCAGTCCCATGCCGCAGATGTAAGGAATCTCCACAAGGATTCCGGATACACCGCCTGTCAGGGTCTGTATAAATAAGTATAAAAATAATCCAAAGGTAATGCCTGTAACTATATCAGCAAAATAACTTCGTACTTCTTTCTGAAAGCGTCCCAAAAGATAGCAGAGGACTGCCGATATCATAGGTAGAAAAACAACGGTGCAAATCAGTGTATTCATATCGGTCACCTCCTTAATACAATCCTGCAGCCACATCGCAGAGGAAATTTACCAGCGGCTGGGAATAAACGCCGAACAAAATAATAAAGAAAGTAAATACAAACAACGGCACTAACATTTTCCAGTTAGGATCTTTCACATCCTGTAACGTACTGTAGTCGAAATCCTTGCCGGGGAAGAAGGCACGCACTACGATGGTCAGCATGTAGATTGCTGTCAGCAATGCGGAAACCAGCAGGCAGGCAATCCCGAAATAGGCTACCACGTTGCCGCTTTCTACCGCAGCGGTGGCAAGATTCCATTTACTGATAAAGCCTGCAAGACCCGGTACGCCCATCAGGGCGAAAGCGGATACGGTAAAAATACCGAAGATACAGGGCATTTTGTAACCCATGCCGTCTAACTCATGTACATAATTCTTTCCTGTCTGATGGATGATAGCGCCCGCACAGAAGAAGGAACTGATCTTCATGATAGCATGAATGACCAGATGAGACAGAGCGCCTACCAGTCCCAAAGGCGTCATAATCACAACACCGAAGAGAATATAGGACAGGTTGCTGATGGTAGAGTATGCAAGCCTTCTCTTTAAGTGAGTCTCTTTAACAGCACGGCTGCAGCCGTATACGATAGTGAACATGACAATGATCATGACCGTGGTCTGTGCCCATGTGCCTTTCAGGAAATCCGTACCGAAGCTGTAATAGGTCAGCCGGATGATGGCGAAAGCGCCGGATTTTACAACCGCAACCGCGTGAAGCAGAGCGGTAACAGGAGTGGGCGCCACACCTGCCTGAGGCAGCCAGGAGTTAAACGGGCAAACCGCCGCTTTTACGCCGAAGCCCATAAATGCGATAACGTATATGAGCAGCAATATGTTTGTCTTGTCTCCGACCTTGGCAGGGTCAAGCACACCGCCGAGAATGAAATTATTAGTAGTACCGTAGACAATGATCATGATCAGGCCGAGGAAAGCAAAAGCCGCACCGCCCAGAGAATAGTACAAATATTTCCGGCTGGCGAGAATGGCTTCTCTGGTCAGTGTGTGCATGACTAACGGTACTGTAACCAGAGTCAATAACTCATAGAAGAAATACATGGTCAGCAGGTTAGCGGCAAAGGCAATGCCAAGCGTCACACCGTAGGTCATTGTGTAGAACAGAAAGAAGATTTTTTCATGTTCTTCCTTGGTCATGTACTCGAAAGCATAAAGTGTTGCAAAGGGCCATAATCCTGAAACCAGACCTGCAAAGACCATACTCATGCCGTCTATCCGGAAGTTAATGCTTAAGTCTCCCGTAAAGTAGGCAAGTACAAAAGTGCTGTCAGAATGATGCAGCAGCAGATACCATACAAGGATACTGTTTAAAATTACGGCACATTCTAAGAAAATCTCCCAATGGCTTCTCTTTTTAAAGGGAAGCAGTGGTACTAAAATTCCGGCTATTAACGGAAGTAAAATTACTAAGATAATCATAACTGCTTCTCCTTTCTTATAATATCGTGCTGGTAATTTGTGTTAGGAAATCAATCAGCGGCGTTGGGAACAAACCGATCAACACTGACAGAATTGTCAGAATTAGCAACGGTATCGTCATCCACCCGGAAGGTTCCCGCTTCTTGAAATGTTCATAGTCATAATCCGCGCCCGGGAAAAATCCCTGAATCGTAAGCGGCAGCAAATAGCCTGCGGTAAGCAGTGCACTGACAAGCAAAATCACGGGACCAAGCCAGGAAAATACCGGAATAGCGCTGTTTAGAGAACCGACTGCCAAATACCATTTGCTGACGAAGCCCCCGGTGGGCGGAATGCCGATCAGCCCCAAGGAAACAATAGTGTAACACCACATCGTCAGAGGCATCTCTTTGCCAATGCCTCGCAGTTCGTCCACCCTGGTTTTGCCCGTTGTATAGATGATGGCGCCGGCACAGAGGAACAGTGTTGACTTGATAAAACCGTGTGCCAGTACATGAAGGAATCCGCCGGTCACGGAGCCGGCATCCATGATTGCCAGTCCGAATAAAATATAGGAAAGCTGACTTACGGTAGAGTAAGCAAGCCGTTTTTTCAATACTTTTTCACGGTATGCAAGCATAGATCCCATAAAAACGGTAATCAGCGTGAGAATAAGCCATATTGTCTGCACCCAGGTACCCCGTAAAAAGGAAGCGCCGAAAATATAGTAGACCAGACGGACGATACCGAGAACGCCTGCCTTAACAATCACAGCGGAAAGCACCGCAGATGCCGGAGCCGGAGCCACCGGATGGGCGGCAGGCAGCCATGCGTGCATAGGGAACATACCGGCTTTGACACCGAAGCCTAAGATCATCACGAAAGCAACGATCAGTAAAAGTCCTGTATGCTCTGCCGCGGCAGAAGATGTCAGCACGCCGCCTGCGGTAAAGGTTAAGCTGTCGCCATATTTGCTGACAAAATAAATACCAAACAAAGCAGCGTAGGCGCCGCATAAAGAGTAGAATAAATACTTCAAACCTGCCATAATGGCTTCCCTGCTGCCATTGTGCAATACTAACGGCATAGACGATAAAGTCAGCATTTCGAAGAACAGGTAAAAGGTAATCAGGTTGCCCGCAAAACACAGCGCATTCAACACACCGAACACAATCAGATAATATCCGTAGTAGCGTTTCTCCTTCGTTTCGTGCTTCATGTACTCGAAAGAGAAAAAACCGGCGCAGACAAATATGATCATCGTCATTGCGGAAAAGATCACGCTTACGGCATCCACTGAAAAGTAAATCGGCAGTGACTGTGTCAGATAGAATAACGTAAAGTCCGTACCATGTGCTGTAAGCAGCGTGGCAACGACCAGTGTGCCTGTGATTACAAAACAGATACCTGTGGTGATCAGCAGGCTTCGTCTGTCAGCCATCTCTTTTCTTATTAAAAGATATACGCCGGCGAGAACCGGGAAAAATATGGATAAAAGAATCAAATACATGCCGTCACCTCCTTATGCAAACATGGCAAGACCCTGTTCAATCATATCTACGATTGGCTGGGAGTTAACGCCTAACATTATATTTAAAATGATAAATAATACCAACACAACAGCGTATAATTTCATATCCTTAAAGGTTACGCTCGGATAAGAAGTATCTTCCACCGGCGTATAAATTCGGATTACCGTCTTCATGAAATAGATGGCATTCAGGATCGTACTGATACCCAGAACGATCAATGCCGGCAGCATCTTACCGTTTATCTGAACAGCCGCCTGTGCAAACAGCAGCTTGCTGATAAAGCCGGAGAACAGCGGCACACCTACCATGGAGAGGGAGCCTACCGTAAAGGTAACGCCTGCCCATTTGTTGCGGTATCCGGAACCGGTCAAATCAATAAATTTACGGCTGCCGCCGGAAACATCGGTCAGCCCGACCGCGGCAATAAATAACAAAGATTTCGTGGCGGCATGGGAAAGGATATGGAACACGCTGGCAACCATACCGTACTGGGTTCCCATACCAAAGCCCATGTAAATATAGCCGATCTGTGCCACCGAGGAGTAAGCGATCATTCTGCGGATATCGTTTTCTCTGATGGCGCTTAGGGAACCGAAGATCATACCCATCAGACCAAAGACGAACAGTACATCAATAATTCTTGTGTTGATAAAGATATCAAAACCGATCACACGGTAGATGATCTTGATCAGTAAGAAAATATAGCCCTTGGATACCAGGCTGGACAATATGGCAGCGGAAGATACCGTAGAGTAACCATAGGCATCCGGCAGCCATGCATGGAACGGGAACAGGGCGCTCTTAATACAAAGCCCCACGGTCATAAGGGAAATCGCGACAATCAGAGGAATACTGTATTCTCCCCTGTCTACAATTCCGGCAATGGCTTCCTTCATATTACTCATCAACAGATGCCCCGTCAGGTCATACAGCATACATATGCCAAGCAGCAGCAGACCGGAGCCCAGTAAACTCATAATCATATACCGTACCGCAGCCTCAATGGTTCTGCCCACCTGACGGATCATAATCAGACCGCAGGCCGAAATGGTGTTGATCTCCACAAATACATATGCGGTAAACATATCGTTCGTGTATACCAGTGCGAGCAGAGAGCTTAACAGCAGATTGACCAAAATATAGTAAAGATTGTGTTTGGTCTCTTCCACCTCGCTGGCGAGTTTACAGGCGCCGCCAGCCATGGAAAGATACATAATTATGCAGAAAAATAAAGCCATACCCGCTTCCAGTACGCCGGCGCGGATCTCGTTGCCCCAGGGTGCCGGGAAGTGCCCCATCCAGTAGACAAAGCTTTCGCCTGTATTACACAGATATAAAAGTAAGACGGCGGATAGGATGCCGATAATAATAATTACGGCGCGGTTCACTGCTTTGGCAGCCTTCCCCGGCAGCACGGAACATACGGTGCCGGAAAACAAACTCAGCAAAATAGAGAAGAAAGGGAAATTGCATATAAAATTCATCTATTTTCCCTCCTTCCTCAGCCGCCTGGAAATCTCATCCAAATCCAGCGTATGATATCGGGCATAAAGCCTGATTGTCAGGGAAAGCATCAGCGCCGTGACGGATACGGAAACGACGATACCCGTCAAAACCAGACCGCTGGGGATGGGATTGATATAGGCTTCCGCGCTCTTTACGCCGTCTGTGATAATCGGCGCTGCCCGTCCGGCAATATAGCCCTTTTCCGCAAGAAAAAGATAAATGGCGCTGTCCATTACATTTAAGCCGATAATTTTCTTGATCAGGTTATTTTGTAACAATAAGTTCGTAAAGCCGATGCAGAATAAGATTGCCGACACCGCTTCTCCGTAATTTATCAGTAAATTAGATCCCATATCAGAACCCCCCTTTTCTGAACATCGCGTAGAAAGCGTATATTGTACATGTAACCACAAGCCCTACGGCAATGTTGAGCGGAAGGATTAAACCGCCGGAAAGAATGGCACCGGGCGTACCTTTCGGGATCACGCTGTGCAGCTGGTTTGCACCGGTGTAGAAGGAATAGCTCTTGGCAAGACAATAGAAAGAGAGCGCGAGAAAGCTTATTATTTTATAAGTTTTTTCCGTAAAGAAACGCTCTGTTTTCTGAAAGCCGAAAGCATTCAGGTACAGGACAAGCCCGGCGCCGATAATAGCGCCGCCGGAGAATCCGCCGCCCGGTCCTAAGTGACCGTTTAAGATCACATAGATTCCGAATATCATAATAACAGGTACCAGAAAGGTGGCGGACACTTGCAGAATGGTATCGTTTTTCGGCTCGTAGATACGGTCGTTGGGATTCAGCTCTTTGGCAACCTCCGACAGTTCCCCCTTCTTATTCTTATCCAGACGCAGCAGAATCAGAACAGTGATGGTGGCCGCAAACAATACATGGGATTCTCCTAATGTATCGAAAGCTCTATAATCAAGTATCATGCCGCTGACAATATTGACGGCGCCTGTCTCTTCAAGTCCGTCCTCTATATAGCGTGAGGCAACTTCATTGTTGACCGGTTTGTCTGCGGTGCCTGTGGCTGGCAGATAAGAAATTGTGACAAGCAGGAGCGCCATAAGGAAAATGCAGAAAAGGATGCTCACTGCCTTATAGAGCTTACGGAAGGTCTTGATTTCCTTGTTGGAACTGATGTTGTAGACTTTATCGCGGATAGCGTCATGATCTTTGGCATAAGCCGAACTGATTTCTTTTGACTGCAGAAAAGGCTGCTGCGGTTTCATTTCTGCTTCGCCCACATAGGGGTCTTTGGTTCCCTCCATCCATCGGAAGAAGCGATAGGCAAAGGTTTTGGAATATTCTTTCTCTGTTTTTCTTCTACTCATTTTTTCCTCCGTTCCGGTGCGCTTCCTGTTTAGTCTGCCGGCAGGCACACTCATTTTGGGATTCATCCCTGTCTATAGTTCCATCCATGGCGTGTATTTTTTTCAGTGTTACGAAGAAAAGTACACTGGTAATTCCGGCGCCTACGGCAGCCTCCGTAATTGCGAGATCCGGAGACTCCAGACATATCCACAGAATAGACATGACAAGGCTGAAAGACATATAAATCATAATTGAATTCAGCAGATTTTTGGAAAAACTGACGGAAAGGGCGCAAATAATCAGAAATCCCATCAGAATATATTGCAGTACGGTCAGCATTGTGATTCCTCCCCCTTTTTTGTATCGGAAGCTAATTCTTCTTCCAGTGTGTGTAAGTCTTTATAGATGGTGCAGTGGGTATCCAGTTTTTTGTTGGTTGCCACTTCAAGCCGTGCTAATACATGCGAAGATACAGGAGAAGCAAACCATAGGAATATGACGATCAGCAATAATTTTAAGGTGGTAAAGTTAAGCCCTGAATAAATCATCAGACCGATCAGACAGGAGCTGATGCCTAACGTATCGCCCATGGCAGCCGCATGCATCCTGTTTAAGATATATTTAAAATGAAATACGCCGAATAATTCCGTAAAGAAAATAACCAGACCGCAAATCAGGAAAATACTTCCTGCAATCAATCTGATCCACTCAATGATTCCCATCAGAAATGCCTCCTTTGTCTTCGTGTTCTGCGGATTCTTTTTTGTGCTGTTTTTCTTCATAGACACCGATGTATACCTTGGAAAGAACGACTACTGCCAGAAAACTGATCATTGCATAAATCAGGCAGATATCCACCAGATAGCCTTCTTTCAGCAGAAGAGCCAGCGCCGCAATCATGACGATAACCATGGTGCCCATCATGTTAATCGCGATCAGCCTGTCAGCGATACGGGGACCTAAAATGGCGCGGATCAGGCAGATAAACAACATGAAAGCCAATAGAATCAGCAGTGTTGTATAGATATAGTAATAGATCATGTTAATCCATCCTTTCTATTTTAGTCAGAAGCTGTACGAACACGGAGGAATCGATGCCCTGCGCCAGTTCCTTATCCAGACAGTGCACGGTATATTCATTATCTTTCAACGAAACCGTAATAGTGCCCGGCGTCAACGTGATGGAATTGGCAAGAAGCACCCTGGCAACGGTAGAATGCAGATCCGTTTTGAAACAGACGATAACGGGTTCAGGTTCGTATTTTGCCGAATAAATCATTTTAAAGACAGTGCCGTTTGCTTTTAAGATTTCTTTGATTAACGTAAATAGAAAGTATAGGATCAATCCCGTCTTTTTACACAAAATCAAATCATATTTAGGTTTGTATCCCATGAATTTGCATATAAACCAGTAAATCAGTCCGGCGATGACCAGACCAAATAATGCAATCTCCAAAGTAAACTGACCATTGAAGATAATCCATATCAGAAAAAATATGATATACATGTCCTAATTCCCTCCGAGTAGTTTCTTCTTATTTATTATGTATTTCTTAATCTTAGCTATTATGGACCTTGAAGAATAATGTGTCAAGATGATTTTTTGGTTTTTGTAAGG
>CAZPSD010000075.1:0-12196 GCA_964589055.1 uncultured Bacteroides sp. | reverse complement strand
GCCCTGCTAAACGATATTTCTAAACCGTTCCTCCTCCAAAAGAAGCGCTGCAAATAACGGCAGTGCAAACCACAAAATCAGCACATATCTGGGCAGATAGGTCGGCCCTAAGATCACCGTCAGCCACACTGCAAGCACCATGAGACATGGCATCAGGATATGATAATTTCTCCGATACAGCATATAACTGAACACAAAGGCAAACAGCCAAAACAGCCCGCCCGGTGAAAACAGCATGGACAAAATCGGCACCTTTTCCTGTTCAATCTCCAAAGAGAGTCTTCGATACATCTCATCCAGCCACGGAATTTTACTGTCCCGTTCTCCCGGCAATTCTACCTCATAGCCGAAGTAAGAAGAATTTTCGTAGGTAAAAGTAAAAACAGAATTCCCCGCATAAACATTGATCACGGTATCCGGATACCAGAAACCGTAGGAAGTCATCAGCCATGCGTTGAAATAAGACAACGGTTTCTTTAATCCGATCTTCCCCCAAAGCTTCATGTATTTAAGCTTATCCGCCGCGAAAGCCTCATTCCGGAACCGATATTTCACCGGATCGGAAAGCCTGGCATTGTATAAGGGCAGCGCCTCCTCGGGCAGAATTTCATGTAAAGTATTTACATCTTCCTCAGTAAATATCTGCGGTTCGTATTTATAGGTTCTGGCAAGCTGCTGGATCGGCACGGTGAGAATTTCCTGATTCTCGCTGTCGTCCGCATGGAACGCCGCCTGCAAAACGCCGTTGATAAGAAGGCATCCCACAACCGCCAATACCGCCCAGAGAATCACTTTCTTACGGTATTTTTTCTGGTAAAAAGCCAAAAACGGTATCACTGCCACAAAAGCATACATTCCATTATTGCGGAAAAGCATCATCGTCACGGCGCTGAACAGTGATAACGGCAGCCACTTCTTTGAGGCGAAAAAAGCATCGCTGTTGAGATTCATCTCCAGCAGGCATATTAACAGCACCAGCAAAGCCGTTGTAAACAGCGCATCCTTTGCCGAACACAGTGTAAACATGACGATCACCGGAAAAAGCCCAAAATAAACCGCGCTGATTAACCGCAGTGTTTTAGAAACCTTTTTCTTACGCAGATAGGACAGCAGGAATGTAAAGCCTGCCGAAACCAGCAGCATTTGGGAAAAAGTATAGCAGGCAATTCCCAAATTATAGGAGTCCGTCACTTTATGCACGGCACAGATAATCCCGCCTAACAGCAATACGTGGACAAGCGGATGATGGGTCGTAAAGGTTCTGGATGCCACCTGCAAATACTCATCCTGCGCATCATAGACAAAAAATCCCGGATATACCGCCAACAGCACCGGAAGCCAGCACAGGATCAGGAACAGAAAGGTCAGCAGATCGGCGGTTTTCTCTTTCATCCGCGGTGTCCGTACCGTAAGGCTCTGCGCCGCAAGAGCAGCTCTTTTTTCCTCCATCCCGCCTAAAAAATTCCAAAATTTGCGCACCAGTACCGCAAACAGGCACGTTAAGACCGGCAGGGAAATCCATAAACCGATATCCTTAAAATTCACATTTTCCACAGAGTCTAAACGCACGCCAAACAGCATTGCCGTTGCAAACAAAAAAGCAAGGATGACCGCAATCCGCCACGCCCTTTTATCCTGAAGATCTATGGTCTCAAGCGAAATTTTAACGGCGTAAAAGCACAGCATCCATACAAAGACCGAAAAAATGCTGTTGGTAAATCCCAGGCTGTTTTCTTTCAGGTTCAAAATCTGCGGAAAGCACAGCGTTCCCGCCGTTGCGAGGATAAAGGCAAGAATATTCAATTTGATTTTAATGTTCCGCTGTATCTCTTTCATCAATACTCTCTCTGACCACATACTGCGGCGAATTATTTAAGGAAATGTAAATACGCCCTATATATTCTCCGATAATACCAAGCACTAATAATATGACGCCTCCAAAAAATACCACTGCCGCCATCAAGGCGCTGAATCCAACCACCACATCCGGATTCACAAACTTCTTAATAATCGTATAAATCCCATATAAAAAACCCCCGCACGCAAATACAATTCCCATCACGGTCGCCAGCCGGAGCGGTTTCACACTGAATGCCGTAAACCCGTTAAACCAAAGCTCCAGAAGCTTACCGATAGTGTAGCCCGATGTACCGATCTTCCGCTCTCTATGGGTAACATCTACGTTAACAATCTTTTTGGTAGAACGGAGGACTAATCCAATCACATAAGGATACGGGTTCTGATAACGCAGCATTTCCTCCACCACAAACCGCCTTGCGGCAAAGTAACTGGAAATATATAATTCCTTCGGTTTTCCAAGCATCACGCGGGTCATCAGTTCATTGACCCTGCTGCCGAAATTGCGGAAGCCGGAATGCTGCTTATGAGTGTATCTGGCATAGACAACATCAGCCCCTTCTTCGATACCGGCAAGCAGCTTGCCGGTCTCATCGGCGGGCGTCTGCCCGTCATCGTCCAGACACACCACGATATCTCCCCGTGCATATGAAAATCCCGCCATCAACGCCGCGTGCTGCCCGAAATTCTTCGCCAGATCCACACCGCAGATATTGGACTGTTTTCCGCACAATCCCCTGATCGCCTCGAAGGTCCGGTCCGGCGATGCATCATTGACAAGCACGATCTCGTAAGTATACCCGGGCAATGTTTCCATTGTGCCGTTAATTTCTTCCACTACCCTGCCTATCGTCTGTTCCGAACGATAACAGGGGATTACAAAACTGACAAGTTTACTCATTTTTCCCTCCATTCCAAAGCGGTCATACGAAGCGCCCATTGGTGCAGGTTTTAGCAGTTCTCTCCGCACTCTCCCAGGAACTTCTGTCAATTTCCATAAATAAAACCCGGCGCTCCCCCTGACTCAAAGACACCTTTTCCCATCTGTTTTCTATCAATCGAAATCCTGCATGTTCATAGCTTTTGCGCGCTCCTGCATTCTCTTCCAAAAACCGTAAGAATACTTTGTTCAGCCCCATCGTACCGAAAGCATATTCCAATGCCAGACGGGCTGTCTGGGACCCGTAGCCGCAGCCGACAGCATCCTCTTCTCCGATAAAAATACCATACTCCGCGGTTTTATTTTCCCGATCGATATCACGGAAATAAACGCTGCCGATCTCCCTGCCATCGCTCAGGCAGATAATAAACTGGACTACGTGTCCGGGCTCTACCTGATTTTTGATCCACGACAGATGTCCTTCTTCCGTGAAAAGATCCTGATAGATAAAATTTTTCCTGACAAAATCTTTGTTGCGCCATGTGACGATCTTAGATGTGTCCGCAGCCGTCATAGGGCGCAGATGAACTGTGTGGTTCATAGAAAACTCCATTCCTGCTCAGCCTGCATATTTACATGTATGTCCTGCATATTGCGCAAAACGCAAATCATTGTATAAACCGTACAAAACGGCTGATGATCCATATCCTATTTCACTTCATACACCGCATAGTTTTCATTGATCGTATCACTCCGGGTTACGCTCACCACAATACCTTTGCCGGCATAATAATCTATCATCCAGTCAAATCCCTGATCAGCCGCCTCCACATTGGACATGATCAGGTATACGTTATCCTGATGCAAAAGCGCATCTGCCGCGCTATCGATATCATACTGCGCCAGTTTTTCCCGATAAAGCGGGCTTTTGCATATCCAGCCGCCCAGAATATCATAATTGGCAAGCGAATGATTCACATCCGCAAACATCTTCTGCGAAAATGCCACGGTGGAATAAACGTCCTCAAAATAAAAGTTATCTTCATGCGCCCGGCAATAGGCATCGATCTCCTGCCAGTCCCTATTTACCGTTTCTCTCTGTCCCTGTCCATACTGCACCGTCCGTATTCCGGGCATAAGATTCGCCGCCACATATATCAAAAACAAAGTGGTCATACCATGCAGCACATAGTTCTTAGTCTCACTTGTATAAATCCGGCGCACAAATCCGGCGGTCAACAGTGCAAATTCCACCAGATATAAAGAATGGGTAATGCGCTCCGGATCTCGTCCCCGCATCAGCAGAAACATCCAGACAGCAGTCCGTACTATCACCGCAAGTACAATCAATCCTATAAAAGCATATCTGCGAAGCCCGTTTCCTTTCTCCGCCTTCCCAGCCGCAGTATTTTCAAAACATGCGCCTAATTCTGCTGCCAACAAAGCCGCATAAGCCCATAACACGATATAATTATACGGTGCATCTCCGGCATGGAAGATCCGGTATAAATAAAGTTTGCTTTTTTCTTTGAAAATTGCGCCCCGGTCTCTGGAAGCGCCGACCGTATCCGCGGCGTAACCGGCAGTCCTGTCCAGCATTTGCGTATCTATCGTATCATCCAGGCCGAAATTATAGCTGCGCAGCAGCACCTGCTGCACAGGCGTTATGCCAAGCTGCTCTAAATCCTCAGAGAAATCATCCTGCGTGATCACTTCCGGATAAAAATCGTAAACTGTCGTTCTCGCATCAAAAAACTTCAGAAAATCCTGCCACTGCGCACTGCCGTAAGCTGCAAGATCGACGCATCGGGACAGCAGCAGCCCTGCCAGTATGACTCCCGCAACCGTACCGTATTTTTGCCAGTTTTCTTTCGTAAATATTTTTTCCTCTTCCGCCCAACGATACATACCCGCCAGTGCCGCAAAGGGAAGGGTCAGAAGCAGCATTTCCGTGCGAAGCTGATAAGCAATGATAACCAGAAGCATGGATGGAATGTTTTTCATCACGAATTGCTTTGCGCTGTCCGTCTCCGGTGTGGTAACGAAAAGAAAAATCGCTGTCGCAGACATCATCGCACAGGTAATCGTATACTGGACATTGACCAGATGCGGCAGGCACACGCCCCACTGAAACAACGACAATACCAGCAGCGCCGCAAGCCTGCTTATCCAATCCGCACGGTTTGTCCCTTTCAGGCTTTTATCCTCCGCCTGCCTTACCGCGGCACAGTTTCCTTCTTTGTCCGCCATAGTTCTGCCGGCTTTTTGGGCTGCTGCCCGGGCAGCCTGATACCTGTGATCTATCAACCCTGTTAATCTCACACCCAGCAGATAGAAGCATCCGAACTGGCATAAGCACAAAAACAGGCCATACCATGGAATCCTCCCGCACAGCCTGTAACACATACTAATCAATGTCCCTAAAAGATAGAGCGTCTGCATATTATGACCATCCGGCGTTCCCGTATAAACGCCGGACATAATATCTTTCATCATCGTATCGTCGTTGAGATCATAATAGAAATCAAAGCAGATCCCCATCAGGATCACATTCAAAAGCATGACAATAAATGTCAGTATGCAGTTCTCATATTTCTTACAATATTCTTTCTTTTTCATGAACTACACATGCCTCACATTACTTTCCTGTCTGCAGTCACGCATGGTAAAACGCTTTCACCTGCTCTGTAATGTATTCCGCCTGATCTGCCGTCAAAGTGTAAAACATAGGCAGACGAAGCAGTCTCTCGCTTTCTTTCGTAGTGTATTTATCCTCTCCATGGAATCTGCCGAATTTAAGACCCGCAGGCGCCGAATGCAGGGGTACATAGTGGAACACCGACCAGACTCCCCTGTCCATTAAAAAGCTGATCAGCCGGCTCCTTTCCTCCATATCCCTGGTCTTGATGTAAAACATATGGGCATTGTGCTCACAATGCGCCGGAATATACGGCAGTTCGATCCTGCCTTCTTCCGCCAGCGGGGTAAGCTGTTCCTTATACTCGTTCCATCTGTCCATTCTGGTTTGCGTAATCTCCTCCGCAAGCTGTAACTGGGCATAAAGATAAGCCGCGTTCATATCGCTTGGCAGATAAGAAGAACCATAGTTCTGCCAGCGGTATTTATCCACCTGTCCGCGGTAATACTTGCTTCTGTCTGTCCCTTTTTCGCGGAAGATCTCTGCGTCCTCAATGTACTTCTCATCCCGGATCAGAAGCGCGCCGCCCTCGCCCATACTGAAATTCTTCGTCTCATGAAAGCTGAAGCATCCAAACTCACCGAAGGTACCGAGAGCCTTCCCTTTATAGGTGGACATGATACCCTGCGCCGCGTCCTCAATCACCATCAGATGATGCCGCCCGGCAATATCCATGATCGTGTCCATCTCACATCCCACGCCGGCGTAATGTACCGGGACGATCACTTTCGTGCGCTCTGTCACGGCATCTTCGATCAATGTTTCATCGATATTCATGGTATCCGGTCTTATATCCACAAACACTGCTTTCGCTCCGCGCAGTACAAAAGCATCCGCCGTAGATACAAAGGTGTAGGAAGGCATGATCACTTCGTCCCCTTCTTTGATATCCGCAAGCAGCGCCGCCAGCTCCGTGGCATGGGTGCAGGATGTGGTCAGAAGACATTTGGCAGTTCCAGTCTTCTCCTCGATCCACTCATTGCATTTCTTGGTAAAAGGTCCGTCCCCGCAGATCTTCTGGTTGCGGACGGCTTCTTCTATATATTCTATCTCTTTCCCTGTATAGGGAGGAACATTAAAATTTATCATACGCAGAACCATGCTCCTTTCCCGGCCCACAGATCAAACGTCCGGATCCGTCTCTTCCCTGCGCCTGTCCTTCACTTTCGTGATGCTGTCTGCTATCTGCCATTATATCATGATTTTTCAAATCATGATCGTCATTCGCCGTTCGTCGAACATGCAAGCATGCTCTCCTCACTAACGCTCATTATATCACATAACATCTTCTTCTGCCATATACACGGCGTAGCGTGCATTGCAGAACCGCTCCTGATATCCGTGCCGCCTCATAAAGATGCCGAGCATCTGCAGCTTTTCATCCGCATCCAGCGCTTCCCGGTCTGCGCCGAACCAATTCATACCATCCGCATCCTCGCTCAGATACGCCGCGATGGGAGACGCTAAGATTATGACCGGAGCGTTTTCACCGTCCGTTTCCTCCATCTCCGCTTCTATCTGCGCCATGTCACGCTCATATTCCGCCATGAGGTAGGAATCCAAATCGGGCCAGAAGGTCGATAACGCAGGCGGCATATCAAGCAGATAACCCAGCCCCGGCAGTTCACCGTATGAGATGATCTCTCTGCCTGTTAATCCTTCCGTTTCCGCATATTCGGCAAGTTCCTGCAGCAGTTCGCCGTTATCCTGTCCTGTATACACATTTGCCGCTTTGGCGGGTGAAGAGACACACATCGTCCTGCCCTCGCCCTGCACGCCATCCTGAAACACGAAATTCCAATGAAAGCCGATGCTCTGAATCAGCACAAACAGACACAGGATGACAAAAGGCGTTTTCCACGCAACCCCCCATGCCGTCTGCTTATCGTCCGTCCGGGTCCGGCCGCCGGCAGCCCACAAAAGAAAAGGGATCACAAGGAATAAGTTATTGATGATCGGATACAAATCATTGTTACTGCCAAGAGGCGTTACGAAAATCTGCACCAATACGATCATTGCCAGAATCTTCTGTTCTGTACAGACCTGTTTCCGGAGCAGGCAATACACTGACGCCGCTATTGCCGCAAGCAGCAAAAGCACTGTCGGATAATAAATACTGCCGTACGGTTCATAATAACGGAAATTGAACATCCCTCTGCCCCAATAAAACCGCAGAAGCGCCAATAGGATTATCGCATAAACAAGTCTGCACAGCATACGAATGCCTTTTTTCTCCGGGAAAAGCTTTTGCTGTACTTTCAGCAGTAACCATCCCGCCGCCATACAGATTCCCGCAAAAAGCAGCCAATATATTCCAACGAAATAATCTCCAAACATTCCCGTTATCATAGAAGCGGGTTTATAGTCCACAGCCTTCTTGGTCATGGCGAACATAGTCTGCACCATGGAAGGATAGGAACCAACGCCATACTTAATACAAATCGCGGCGAAGGGAATGCCGAAACCAATCGCATAGCCCAACACACACCACAAGGTATCCTTTACCGCCCGCTGCCATGCCCATCGACGGTTTCCGGTTCTTTCCGCCGCCGCTGTTTCTCCTGATTCTGAAAACGTCCTTTTCCTGTCACGGTATACCAATGCCGCACCGTACCACACCACTGCAATAAATGCCATCTGCACCACATTGGGCATCCGCACCGCCACATTGGCGCCAAAACAAATACCCGCCGCAACATAGAACATACCGGCTCTTCTTAGTGTCCCCGCCTCCGCTTCTTGTCCTGCCGCGCAGGTATCGCCGGTCCGCCCTTCCGCTCCTGCGCGCCCGCTCTCCAACACACCGCAGTACAGCAGCAGCGCTCCTGCCGTCATCAACAGATAAGTCAGATAATTATACAAAATCGTAGACGGGCACCAGCATAAACCAAGCGCCATAAACTCCCCCGGAAAAACCATCCGTGCCGGAATTTTCCTGCGAAGCACAATATAAGCCGCCAGCCCAATCGCCGACTGGAGCAGCGCCGTATAAAAATACATTCCGATCAACGTGTTTCCAAACGGCAGATGCATTAACAGGCTGCCTGCCGCATTGGCAAGAAATGTCGCCACCATCCACGTGCCTTCCATGGAACCGAAATACTGGAAATTTCCCAGACTGTAAGTGGTATCCGACACGTCGATTCCCTGATTGATTCTAAGCAGAGGATAAACCGCAAGAATGAAAGGGAAGATAAAATTTTCTATATACTTTTGATATTTGCCATATATTCTGCCAATCCGCTTCATATCCTGCTTTGAAATCCTTTCACAACCGCCTGAAACAACCGCGCCCTTACGAAATCAACCAGAGTGCCCGCAATATACACTAACGCAGCGCAGCCGGCCATGTGCGGCAGAAAAGCCCATTTGCCTGCCACCGCATCTACATGCACCCACTCCAGCCACCGATAACGCACGAGCATATGCTCATGCAGAAGATAAACGCCGAAGGTATATGGCGCAAGCTTACAGATAAGCGCCGACGCCTTACCCTCCTTTATCTCACAGTTTTTGAATACATGGAACAATGACACCGCCCCGGTCAGACAGAATATATGGTTATACGTATACAGTGTATCCGCATAGGCGCCCAAAGCAGTAACCCGGTCCGCATACATACGGCACGCCATAGACACTGTCCATGTCGCCGCGCTTGCAAGCACATACAATAAAACTGCGTGGGATCTCTTCTCCAACCACGGAATGCCAAACCTTCTGATGTACCCTCCCAGCACAAACAGGCACAGAAACCATCCGAAATCATAACCGAAACGGTCTGTTGCAAAGACGATCGGCACCACGGATTTCACTAACGAGAAAAAGAAAAGCAGCAGCCCCGTAACGATCTGCAGCTGTCTCTTATCCATCTGACGGATTCCCGCCGCCAACAGCGGCGCGAACAAATACATCAGCAGATACGCCGTTGCAAACCAGTAATGCTCTGTGTTGATAGGAAACGCATATCCCACCCATTCATACAGGCTGACACTGTTCACCGGAATCATACCGAACAACATCAGAACAACCGGTATCAGCAAAGAATAAAAAAGAACCTGGCAAAGCAGGGACACCGCCCGTCCCGGCTTCCATTCAGATTCCACCAAAAAATAGCCGCTGATCAGCACATAGCAGTTGACCGCTACAAGACAAAATGCCTCCAGCAGCCACGCAAAATAAATGACCGGAGCGCTGCTTCCCACAAAGTCTTCAGCCACTGCGCCCTTCACTAAATAATGGAGTATGATCACCATAACCATTGCCACAATACGCAGCAATTCGAAATTAGCCTGTCTTGTTTTTTTCATATAAATCTCCATTCCGAAGCGGTTTCCCGGGTCATAACCACGCCTTTGCAATTACTTCTTTTCCTTGAATATCCAAAGCTTGCTCAGAACATAGTTTGCTATAATAACCAACGTCTGTCCGATCAGCTTCGCCACATACTCATTGCCGTGCAGACAGTCTACCATCAAATACATCAGTACCAGCTCCAAAACCTCCGTTGCCACTCTGGCGCCGATAAAAGACACAAATTCTTTCCAGATTGTCTGCAAACCCTTATTCCGGCTCTTAAACACAAAGGTGCGGTTGGTCCAATAGGCAAAAACTACCGTCAGTACCCATGAAAGAGCAGTCGCCAGCATATAATGGCAATGCAGTAACGACTCAAAGACCCAATACAATATATAATTTAATACAAAAGCAAGGAATCCGAAAATCAGGTAATTGATGCCTTCCTCATGCTTCTTATACATACCCCGGGCGAAATCCCATAATTTTTTCATATCAATCCTCCATATCAGCACAATCCGCTGCCGATGGCCAAACTCCTGTAAATGCGATCATTACCGCTCTCTTGTCACGGCGCCGTTCTCCACACGGTACACCATGTCGCATTTCTCAATTGTCTGTAGTCTATGCGCAATGATAATCAGCGTTTTCCTGCCATGCAGTCTGTTAATCGATTCCATAATAGCCGCTTCCGTCTCATTATCCAATGCGGAGGTAGCTTCATCCAGCACCAATACCTCAGGGTCTTCAAAGAGCGCTCTGGCAATGCCGATACGCTGTCTCTGGCCGCCGGAAATACGGATACCCCGCTCCCCGATGCCGGTATCAAGGCCGTCCGGCAGTCCTTTTACAAATTCATCCAGCTGCGCCTCTTTCAGCGCGCGCCATACCTTGTCATCATCTATCTCTTCGTCCGGATAGCCGAACGCCACATTCTTACGAATAGAAGAATCTATCATAAAGATGGTCTGCGGAATATACCCGATATTTTTAAGCCACGACTCATAATGCTCCCTGACCTCTACCCCGTCAGCCAGAATACGGCCGCTCCCGATCTCTAACAATCCCAACAGGATATCCACGATGGTCGTCTTGCCTGCGCCGGAGGTTCCGACGATACCCACCGCATTGCCGATTGGTATGACCATATCCGCATGATCAAAAATAAGGGTATCGGTGTTGGGATATTTATATGTGATATCCTCTAATCTGATTTCTTTTTTAATCTCTAACTTCTCTACTTCCTTCTTCTGCAAATAACTCTCCGCATCATAGCTTACCTGACCGTCATGGATCTCTTCCTGCAGATTGTCGCTGACACCCATGAAGAAGGGCTCAAAATAAGAAATCGAGGTCTGATAATTATTGATACGGTTTACGCTCGGCAGAAGCCTCATAGCCGCCATCGCCAGCGCCGATAACTGCGGCAGAAGATCCGTCACTTCGGCTCCCCGCAGTACAATGACGATAAAGTATCCGATCATACCGCCGATACAGACCGTCTCGATCAAAAGTCTCGGCGTGGCATTGAAAATATTGTATTTCTGCACGGAATTTACATAGCCGGCGCCGCATTTTGCGTATTCGTTGATAAAATAATTCTCTTTGTTGGCAATCTTAATCTCTTTGATCCCCATAACAGACTGCTCGATCCACTTATACAGCCCGCTGTAATAATCCTGATTATCCTGTCCGGCTTTCACCATGATCGGTTTGAGCACTTTCTTAATCACAAATAAAAGCGCTGCCATCAAAACCGCCACTATTATAATCATCTGTGCGTCGATGGCAAGCAGAACAGCCACCAGGCAGATAAACACAATGCACTCGCTGCTCAACTGCAGGCAGCTTAAGATAAGTCCGTACATATTGTTGACATCCGAAGTAATATTTCTCTGGATCACCGAAGTATCCGCATTCAGATAATACTCATAGGGACGCTGCATAAAGTTGATCATCATACGTCTGGAAGTGGCAAACTGGTTTGTATAAACAAATTTAAGCTGTACCTTCTGCTGCCAAAACAGATAAATATTTTTTATCGCAATAATGCCTGCAAATGCCAGCAGCATTACCACCGCAAACTGGGTAGTATTTTCCAGCCCGAGTCCATGATAAACGGCAGACAGATATTTATTTTCCTCAACCTTTACCGGATCGATGACAACCGTGATGATCGGCACCAGCATGGTGACACCCAGACTCTCCAGCACACCGCCCGCAAGCATCATCAGTATGATCCATGCCATAGAGCGCTTCTGCTTTTTATCCAACAGAAGATTCATTTTCTTTATAATCTTAAGCATTGTTTGTATGTCGCTCCCGACTATTGTAATAATTATGAACTACTAAAAATCTGCACATTGGTTCATTATACTATAGAAAACTTTTTCCTGCAAACTAACCAGAGAACAATCAGCTTTGAAAGGTAAATTCTTTTCTGTCTGCCGTTTTAGGTAAAAAACTGT
>CAZPSD010000074.1:0-12379 GCA_964589055.1 uncultured Bacteroides sp. | reverse complement strand
TGTGGCAGAAGATACCTGCATTCTCTTTATATCCCGGCGGATAGGAAGAGATTTCACCAAGCTCCAGGTGATACTTGGTATAAGCGGGCTGTAAGATCATAATGCCGTACCTGGTATCCAGCTTCTCTTTGACGGAATCCAGCGCTTTCCTGGCAAGTCCTTCCTTGACGCCGATACCGGCTAACGGACAGAAACCGTTGGATTCAATATAGATCTTACCTTCTTCACATTCGTTGGAACCGATTTTATTGCCGTAAGCATCATAGGCACGTACGAACCATTCGCCGTCCCAGCCGTCTTTTAAAACTGCATCGTACATCTTCTGTACTTCGGCGCGGGCGTAACCGGCTTCTGTCTGATCACCCATCAACTCACACAACTGGGCGTATTCTTCACCGTACTTAACGAACATACCCGCGATGAATACGGATTCGGCAACAGGTCCCTCGGAAGGTCCGAAGGTCTGGAAAGATTCGCCCGGATGCTCGGAGAAGCAGTTTAGGTTCAGACAGTCGTTCCAGTCAGCACGTCCGATCAGCGGTAAACCGTGAGGCCCCTTGTGGTTTACGGTGTAATCAAAGGAACGTTTCAAGTGGTTCATCAAAGGCTGTGCCACGGACATATCGTTGTCAAACGGAACCATCTCAGTTAAGATGCTTGTATCGCCGCTCTCGCGCACATAAGCGGAAGTCCCGGCAATCAGCCATAACGGGTCGTCATTAAAGCCGCTTCCGATATCGGAGTTACCCTTCTTGGTCAATGGCTGGTACTGATGATAGGCGCTGCCGTCCTGGAACTGGGTAGAAGCGATATCAATGATTCTCTGTCTTGCGCGGTCCGGGATCAGATGGACGAAGCCGAGCAGATCCTGACAGGAATCACGGAATCCCATACCGCGGCCGATACCGGATTCATAGTAAGAAGCGGAACGGGACATATTGAAGGTTACCATACACTGATACTGATTCCAGATGTTAACCATACGGTCAACCTTATCATTGGAAGATTTCACAGTGTACTTGGATAACAGATCATTCCAGTATGTATTCAGCGCCGCGAAAGCCTTGTCTACATCGGCATCGGTCTGATATTTTGCAAGCATTGCCTCGGCAGGCTTCTTATTGATGATGCCGGGAGCTTCCCATTTCCGGTCTTCCGGATTCTCAATGTATCCCAATACGAAGACGAAGGATTTGCTTTCGCCGGGGGCCAGGGTTACATTGATCTGATGGGAAGCGATGGGTGACCAGCCGCTTGCAATAGAATTGGCAGCTTGACCGTTCTCAACAACTTCCGGATTGTCAGCGCCCCGGTATGCGCCGAGGAAAGCGTCACGGCTTGTATCGAAACCGTCTACCGGTGTATTAACGGAATAAATTGCATAGTGGTTACGGCGTTCTCTGTATTCGGTCTTATGATAGATAGTAGAACCGATTACTTCCACTTCGCCTGTATTTAAGTTACGCTGGAAGTTTCTGGAATCATCATCAGCATTCCAGAGACACCATTCTACATAAGAGAAAAGAGAAACGCTCTTTTCGGAATTACCTTTATTTGTTAATTTTACCTGACTGATTTCGCAGTTATCATCCATGGGAACGAAAGTGAGGACGGATGCCTCTAACGCATTTTTAGCGCCGGTAAAGCGGCTGTAGCCGATACCGTGGCGGCACTCGTAGCTGTCCAGATCTGTCCGGGTCGGTTTCCAGCCGGGATTCCACACGGTATTACCTTCTTTAATATAGAAATATTTGCCGTTGATGTCGTTAGGTACATCATTGTAGCGGTACCGGGTCATACGAAGCAGCTTTGCATCCTTATAAAAAGTATATCCGCCGCAGGTGTTGGAAATCAGGGTAAAGAATTCGTTGCAGCCTAAGTAGTTGATCCAAGGTAAAGGTGTTTTCGGTGTGGTGATAACGTATTCGCGGTTCGCGTCATCAAAGTAACCAAATTTCATAGCATGATTCTCCTTCTAAATATAATATTGTAGTGAGTGCGGAATGTTGCAAGAAAACGATTAAGTAATGTACTGCGGCACATGTCCAGGAAAAGGCAGTACATCGAACGGTGTCAATGTTTTATAGAAGTAATGGTCAATGTGATTAACAAAATTATACAGAAGAAATGGGTAAATTGCAATAAAAATCGTTCTTTTTACGAAAAAGACGAAACCGTTTACCCCATTTAAAAACAGAAAATGAGCGAAATGTGAACAAACTGTGTACAAAAGTGCAAAAAAAGAAGAACTAAAACTGTGAAAAATCTACAAAACTATAAAAAATTCACAAAAAAAATGAATTTTGGGTTGCAAATCTATCAAATGTGATGTACACTAACATTGCGAAAACGATTAAGTGATTATGGCTCATCCAACAGTGGCCGGATTCGTGAACTAGAGGGGAGCTAGAAGAATGGTGTCAATGAAAGATATTTCGATAGCCTGTGGCGTGTCGGTCGCAACAGTAAGTAAAGCGCTGAACGATCACAACGATATCGGAACGGAGACAAAAGAGCATATCAAACAGATGGCTAAAGAGATGGGATATTTTCCCAACTCGGCCGCGAAAGCCTTAAAGACGAACCGTACCTATAATATAGGAGTTCTTTTCGCGGAAGATGATTACAGCGGACTGACCCATGACTATTTTGTATTTGTGCTGGATAGTCTGAAACGCACAGTAGAGAAGAAAGGGTATGATATTACCTTTATCAACGATTGTAAGATCAGACCCGGACGTATGTCTTATCTGGAGCATTGCAGGTATCGGGGGTTCGATGGTATCGCGATTGTCTGTACTGATTTTTTCAAACCGGAAGTATTGGAGCTTGTCCGGAGCAATATTCCGACTGTGACCATTGACCATTTATTCAATAACGTTTGCGCGATTATGTCGGACAATGTGAAAGGGATGCAGGATCTTCTGACTTATGTATATCAGAAGGGACATCGCAAAATCGCATATATTCACGGCGCAGATTCTGCAGTTACACAGAGCCGGTTGTCCTCTTTCTACAGAACGGCAGCCAGGCTTGGGCTGGAGATACCGGATGAATACATAAGCGTTGCGGCATACCGCGACACTGAGAAAACATATGAAGAGACGATAAGACTTCTGAATCTGAGCAACAGGCCGACTTGTATTTTATATCCGGATGATTTCGCAACCTTTGGCGGCATCAATGCGATCAAGGAGATGGGACTTCGGATTCCGGAGGATATCTCGGTTGTAGGATATGACGGTATCAGAATTGCCAGACATATAGAACCTACCTTGACAACCCTGCATCAGAACACGAAAGAATTGGGGCAGAAAGCGGGAGAGAAGCTGATCAACCTGATAGAACATCCTAAAACAACTCTGATTGAACAGGTTATTGTCGAAGGATATGTATATGAAGGTAATTCGGTAGCTGACATCAATTGAATCTGAAAGCTTAAAATTGCGAAAAGGGCTAGCCCTTTTCTTCTATATCTAAATAGATATAGAACAATCCTTGTCAATCATGATATGAAATGCGGTTTCGCATTTTATATAAAAACCTAAAACGATGCATAAGCATCACGATTAAAAAGGGAGGAAATATAAATGAAGAAAAAAGTAATTAGCGTACTTCTTTCTACTGCTATGGCAGCAAGCTTATTAGCAGGCTGTGGTTCCAGCAGCGCTGACACAGCTCCTGCGGCAGATGAGAGTGCGGCAGATGAGAGCACAGCAGCAGAGGAGGAAGCTCCTGCAGCGGATGAGAGCGCAGAAGAAACGGCAGATGAGAGCGCAGCATCAGGAGACAAATTCTACATCTATTCCTGGAACACAGAGTTACAGGAGAGATTAGCATATGTAACAGATGCTTATCCTGAGATCGCTGACAGAATTGAGTATGTAAACGTAGGTGACTCCGGTATTTATCAGGAGAAGATCGACCAGCTGCTTCAGACGCCTGATGCAGAGGATTATCCGGATATGATCGCTTTTGAAGCCGGTTATATCATGAAGTATACCAACTCTGATTATACGCTGCCTGTAACAGACTGCGGTATCACAGATGCTGATCTGGCTGAAATGTATCCTTACACAATTACAATCGCAACAGACCAGAGAGACGGTTCCTTAAAAGGTCTTTCCTGGCAGTCCTGTCCCGGTGCATTCACATACAGAACAGATCTTGCCGAGAGCCTTCTTGGCGTAACAAGCCCTGAAGAAATGCAGGCTAAGATCAGCACATGGGATGATTTCCTTGATACAGCAAGAGAAGTAAAAGAAAAATCCGGTGATGCAACAAGAATGCTTTCCTCTAACGGTGACGTTACAGAAGTATTCAAGTCCAACAAGACAGAGCCTTGGGTAGATTCCGACGGTGTATTCCATATGGATCCTGCTATGGAAGAGTACATGGATGTTGTTAAAGTATTGGAGCAGGAAGACTTGACACAGAAGACAACAACATGGTCTGACGAGTGGAATGCTGGTCCTTCTACAGATGCTGTATTCGGTTACTTCGGATGTACATGGTTCTTACACTGGACAATCAAAGCTAACTGCGGCGGTTCTGCTGTAGGTCAAGGTACATACGGTCTTTGGAATATGTGCCAGGGTCCGGTTCCTTACTACTGGGGCGGTACATGGTTAGGCGCAACAGCAGGATGCTCTGATACAGAGTTGGCTGGTACTATCATGAGAGCTCTTTGCTGTGATACAGATATTATGACTAAGATGTCTGAAGAGACACTGGACTATGTAAACAACAAAGCAGCTATGCAGGCATTATCTGATGCTGGCAAGGGCGCATATGAATTCTTAGGCGGTCAGGACTTCATCGCAGTATTCTCTCCTCTTGCAGAGGATGTAGATGTATCCTGGATGAGCGCATATGACCAGAAGATTCAGGAGTTAATGGAGACTCAGTTAAATGCATATGCTGCAGGCGAAAAAGATAAAGATACAGCAATCGCTGACTTCAAGGCAGCAGTAGCTGATGCTTATCCGGGTGTTACTGTAGAATAAAGGATATTTGTAAAACATAATTCTGTACCGGTCTTGTGACCGGTACAGATATTATAAAGACGATATTTAGTAAGAAATAATTGTTAGATGGGACCGCGACACAGATATTTGAGAGGGTTCCGGACATGGAAAATTGTCAAATGCCTGTGGCGCGGCCGGGGGCAGAAATATTCAGAGAGGGATGTGAGAAGATGGCAAAAACGAATACGAAGCGCAAAACGGTAGAGTATGGTCGATACGGATATTTTTTTATAGCGCCATTCTTTATTGTGTTTGCAATATTTCAGTTATGGCCTTTGATTTATACGATAGGATTAGCTTTCTGTGAGAATTACACAGATACGATGTTCAACACGGAAGTTGGTCCTTATTTTAACGGATTGGCTAACTTTTCAACAGTATTTGTCGGAAACGATGGAAGATTATTCAACACTTATACCTTTCAGGCATTATGGAATACAATTATTATGTGGCTGATGAACTTCCTGCCGCAGATCCTGCTGGCATTATTGCTTGCAGTTTGGTTTACGGACACAAGAGTTAAGTTGAAAGCACAGGGCGCATATAAGATATTGACATTTATGCCGAATATTATTACAGCAGCAACGATTTCCGTATTGTTCTATAAGCTGTTCGATTTCCCGAACGGACCGATCAATCAGGTTCTCGTTAATTGGGGGATCCTCAGCCAGCCTTATAATTTCTTCTTAAGTAAATGGGCGACGAGAGGTATCATATCTTTTATCAACTTCTGGATGTGGTACGGAAATACGATGGTTGTTTTGACTGCAGGTGTACTGGGTATCAGCCCGTCCTTGTTTGAAGCGGCAAGAGTAGACGGTGCAAGCAGCTGGCAGATATTCAAGAGTGTGACACTGCCGATGCTTCGTCCGATCCTGTTGTTTACTTTAGTAAACTCCGCAATCGGCGGTTTGCAGATGTACGATATTCCTAAATTGTTGACGACCAGCGGATATGGTGATCCGGATTATACGACCAGAACGATGACTATGTATATCCGAGATCTTGCATTTACCGGTTCCAAACAGATGGGTAAAGCATCAGCGGCATCCCTTGTTTTGTTCGTAGTAACATTGATCTTCAGCTTGATTCTCTTCTATATTATGAGAGATAAGGATGCAATCAAGGAGAAGAAAGCGATCAAGGCGGCACAGAAAGCAAGAAAGGGGGCTAAATAATCATGGCGAATCAGAATAATGAAATGGAAGGCGGATTACACGCCAGAATTCTCGGAGCAAAGATATTTAGAAATGCCATCTGCATTTTCCTCTGCTTTTTGAGTCTGATCCCATTCTGGATCATGATTGTAAACGCGACCAGAACGAGTGTGGATATTCAGCAGGGGTTGTCCCTGATTCCGTCTCACTATTTTCTGGAGAACTGGCAGAAACTGCTTTATCAGTGCTCTGAACAGGTTCCTCTTTGGGGCTATATGGTTAACAGTTTGCTTATTGCAGTGCCTTCCACATTGCTTTCCGTATACTTTTCTACAATGACTGCTTACGGTGTGACAGTATATAAGTTTAAAGGCGTGGGGTTTGCATGGGCGTTCATCATGGCAATCATGATGATCCCGGCACAGGTATCTTCCATTGGTTTCTTCCGTTTTATGTACGGAATAGGACTTGGCAACAATTATCTGCCGTTGATTGTTCCGGCGATTGCAGCGCCGGCTACGGTATTCTTCATGAGACAGTACATGCAGAGCGCGCTGCCGCTTGAGATCGTAGATGCAGCCAGAATAGACGGTTCCAAAGAATTTCATACCTTCAACGTAATCGCAATGCCGCTGATGAAACCGGCTGTTGCAACACAGTGTATCTTTGCTTTCATCGCATCATGGAATAACTTCTATACACCTTCCATGCTGCTGTCCTCTCAAAAGAAGTACACACTGCCTATGTTCGTGCAGATGATGAGAGGTGAGAGATTCCGTTCCGATCACGGTATCATTTACGTTGGTTTGGTAGTATGTATTATGCCGATTTTCGTTGTATACTTTATCTTATCTAAATACATCATTGCAGGTGTTGCGCTTGGTGGCGTTAAGGAATAAATAAAGTGTTTCCATAGCAGCGTATCCGTCCGGGTACGCTGCTTTTCTGTGTGTAGGGGGGACGCGGCGAACCAAAGGCAAGGCTTCCGGCGTGAACATTGGTTATGAAAGGGCAGATCGCTGTTAAGTAATAAAAAATTAAGAATACCTGCATAGTAAATTTAGTATTAGTATGATAAAATTAGAAAAAATATGTTAGCGGGTATATAACGGGTATATAAATTGAAGGAATAAGAACGATAAGGAGAAAAGGCAATGTCATCTTCAGTCATTTTTGACCAAAGCAGATTGAGAGCATATGACGGACTTGTGAGATTGTGTGAGTATTCCGGCGAGCCGGAAAGCTGGTGCGGCAGTTTGTGGAATGAAATGCTTTTGGATCGGGAACTTTACGGAGCGTTTATCTATTACCTGGAGAATCATAGTTTTTCGGAAGATTTGAAGTGTGAAGGTTATTCTTTGATTGACTGCTATGTGTGGGAGATGGAGCAGGATAATCTGCGCAGGGATACCGGCAAAAATACGGAGCTTTGTAATAAGGAAGATATGGTATTGCATGCTTTTTGGACAATGGCACAGATGCGCAAAGCGCCGGAGGAATATTTAAAGAAGATGAGCCGGTGGGGGATCGATCAAAGCAACGGATGACAGACAAATGCGGAAAAGCATGAATGTAAAAGATAAGATATTGATCATAGCAGAAAAGATAAGGTATAAGAAGAGATGAACCGGGTTGAATTTATAGAAAAATTACAGCGTGCACTTGCCGGAGGGCTAAACAGCAATCAGGTAATGGAGCATGTGCATTATTATCGGGAATATATTGATACGGAGATGCGCAAGGGCAGGAGCGAAGCGGATGTGCTTGCAGCGTTAGGAGATCCAAGGCTGTTAGCCAAAAGTATTATTGAGGCAAATAAGCGGGCGGGCGCCGGCGAGGGCACGAACCGGACGTATGATGAAGAAATGGCGGGGACAGGCAATGCGTATCAAAGAGGCGCTTACAGCGGAGGCGCATATAATGAGACATATGGTAATGGCCGTACCTATGAAGCATATGAGAAGCCCGATGACAAAGTAAGAAGTTTCCGCATACCGGGATGGCTGATCCTGCTGATCGTGACGGTGGCGGTTATTTTGGTTATCGGCGTTGCGTTTTCGCTGATTTCCCTGTTTGCGCCCATTATTATTCCGGTTTTAATTGTGATTCTTCTGGTGTGGGTTTTCAAGAGAGACCAATAACAAAAGACCATTCGGGTAAATGGTCTTTTGAGGGGAGTATAAATAATTAATATAAGGGTCTGTAAACCGAGATTGAAGGGGTTTCTCTGTTTACACTTATTATTATATACTTTTTCTTTATAAAAGCAATCAAAAATAGTACCAAAGTACCGGGCTGTCTTTTGGTACTTTTGAATAAAAAATTGGTACTAAAGTCCTATATTCTGCTTGAATAAGTTCGTATCGTTTTTCTAATACTATTGCTGTAACATCAAAACAATCAGGAGGTATGGAAGATGTCTAAAAACGATTACAACCAGAACAGCCAGAATAATCAGAATGAGAAACAGCAGGATAAGTACAATAACAGCCAGAACAATTCTAAGAACAGCACAAAGAATAGTTCCGGCAGCAACTCCCAGAATAACCAGAATAACCAGAGGAACAACTAGCAGTCGGACGACGGAAAATCCGGAATTGAAAATTTTGGCAGGAAAGAAGGAGCAGCGATGCTCCTTCTTTCGCGCAATAGGAAAGCAGCGATTAAGAGATTGACACTTGCGAACATCCATTTTACAATAAACCTATGAATAAATTAGAGTATATTGTGCCCTGCCATTTTGGGTTAGAGGCAGTTTTAAAAAGAGAAATTATAGATTTAGGATATGAAATCGTGTCAGTGGAAGACGGCAGGATCACTTTTACGGGAGATGTGCAGGCATTGTGCCGTGCTAATATTTTTTTGCGCAGTGCGGAAAGGGTGCTTATTAAGATCGGAAGCTTTCATGCGGAGACTTTTGAGGATCTTTTTCAGGGCACTAAGGCATTGCCGTGGGAAGAATATATTCCCAGGGATGGTAAGTTCTGGGTTGCCAAGGCTGCCAGCGTAAAGAGTAAGCTTTTCAGTCCCTCCGATATCCAGTCTGTCATGAAGAAAGCCATGGTGGAACGCATGAAGAGTGTATACCGGGTTGATTGGTTTGAGGAGAGCGGCGCGTCTTATCCCGTTCGTGTGTTCCTGATGAAAGATGAAGTGACGGTTGGCCTGGATACTACGGGAGAATCTTTACATAAACGGGGATACCGTAAATTGACGGCGAAGGCGCCGGTTGCAGAGAACCTTGCTGCAGCTCTGATCATGCTGACACCGTGGAAAGGCGGCCGTATTTTGGTAGATCCTTTTTGCGGCAGCGGTACGATACCGATCGAGGCTGCTATGATGGCGGCGCATATGGCGCCGGGTATGAACCGCAGCTTTTTAGCGGAAGAGTGGAATCATATTGCGGACAGGAAGTGCTGGTATCGGGCAGTGGATGAGGCGGATGCCATGGTGGATGCGGCTGTGGAGACGGATATTCAGGGATATGACATCGATGACAAAATGGTGTCTATCGCCAGGGCGAATGCGAAGCTGGCGGGCGTAGACCATATGATACATTTTCAGCGCAGAGGCGTAGAGCAGCTTAGTCATCCGAAGAAATACGGATTTATTATTACGAACCCGCCTTATGGCGAACGGTTGGAAGAGAAGAAAAATCTGCCGGAATTATACCGCGTGCTTGGCGAGCGGTATATGGCATTAGACAGCTGGTCTATGTATCTGATTACGGCATATGAACAGGCGGAGATGGCGATTGGTAAGAAAGCGGATAAGAACCGGAAGATTTATAATGGTATGATGAAGACCTATTTTTATCAATTTTTGGGTCCGAAGCCAAACAGGAGCGGAAGATAGAAATGCAGCATAACAAGTTGATGAGAAGAACAGCCATATATTGTGTTGTGTTTGTGGCTGCGGCGATGAGTGTCATGCTTTATTATTCTGCCAATAAAATAATCGTTGTGGCGGATGTGGCGCAGGACGAAGTATTGCAGTCTGCCGGCAGTGATGCGGCAAAAGAGGCGGCAGTGGTTGACAAGAGCCATATAGAGATTGACCGAAATAGTCAACAAACGAATTATTTTTGCATTCCAATGCCGGAATCCGTTAAGGCAGAGGAAGTAACCATTGAGAACCATTACATGAACAGGGAATTGTGGGTCAGCATTACGCCTAAGGAAATGAAGGATCAGGGACAGTTTTATGAGAGCCACAGTGTTTACGGTAATTGTGAGAATGTGCTGGATGGGCATTTCGATGTGGAGAAGAAGCGGATCCGCCTGCGGTTTACGCTGACAGACGTATATGAATACCAGAGCATTTTTGAAAATAATACGCTCTATGTCGCATTTGTACCGCCGAAGGAAGTATATGATAAGATCGTAGTGATCGATCCGGCATACGGAGCAGAGGATGATGGCGTGACGGAAGAAGAAATCCGGGGCAAGGATATTACGCTGGATATTGCGAAGGCACTGAAGAATAAGCTGGATGAAACGGATATTAAAGTATATTATACCCGGATGGATGACAGTAATCCTGACGATGAGAGCCGGGTGATGCTGGCAGCCGCAACGAAAGCGGATATGCTGATCCGCATCGAGGTGGGCAGTGCGGACAGTTCCAAGGTATACGGAACGGAAGCGGTCTATAACAGCAGATTTTTCATTCCCGGTTTTGGCAGCGTGGAACTGGCGGATCTGTTAGAGAGAGAAGTGGTAACTGCCATAAGCGGTAAAGCAAACGGGCTGATAGAAGCGACAGAAGAAGACGGAGTGCTGAACGAAGCTACCGTGCCGGCGGCGACGATTAAAGTAGGATATCTGACCAACGGCCAGGAATTTATCCTGCTCCAAAGAGAAGATTATATAGAGCGGATTGCTGATGGCATCTATCAGGCGATCCAGAAAGGA
The DNA here is from genome assembly GCA_964589055.1 of uncultured Bacteroides sp. Taxonomy (GTDB): domain Bacteria; phylum Bacillota; class Clostridia; order Lachnospirales; family Lachnospiraceae; genus UBA3282. Next base: position 1,282 of record CAZPSD010000074.1, on the reverse strand, counting down.
TACGATTCAGAGTGAAACCAAAGATTATTTTTGCTACAGGCAATCAGGGTAAAATGCAGGAGATCAGGACAATACTGGGTGATATCGATGCGGAGATCCTGTCCATGAAAGAGGCGGGAATTCAGGTCGAAATCATAGAGAATGGAAAGACATTTGAGGAAAACGCGGTTATCAAAGCGAAAGCGGTGGCGGCACAGACGGATGCTGTCGTACTGGCGGATGATTCCGGTCTTGAGATCGATTATCTGAATAAGGAGCCGGGGATCTATTCGGCGAGATATATGGGCGAAGATACCCCTTATTCGGTGAAAAATCAAAATCTGATCGACAGGCTTGCCGGGGTGCCCGGGGAAAAAAGAACGGCAAGATTTGTATGTGCCATTGCGGCGGCGCTGCCGGACGGGGAAGTGATTACGGCCCATGGCGTGATCGAAGGCAGAATCGGGTATGAGGAAAAGGGCAGTAACGGTTTCGGATATGACCCTATTTTCTATGTGCCGGAATACGGATGCAGTATGGCGCAGCTCAGTGCAGAACAGAAGAATCAGATCAGCCATCGCGGCAAAGCGTTAGAGTCCATGAAAACAGAACTGAAGAAAAGAATGATATAGAGGTGCTATATGAAGATACTGATTGTAAGCGATACCCATCGGCGTAATGAGAATTTCCTGCGGGTGGTAGAAAAAGTTGGACCGTTGGATATGGTTGTGCACTGCGGTGATATAGAGGGCAGCGAGTATGTCATCAGCCAGGCGGCAGGGTGTCCGGTAGAGATGGTGCAGGGCAATAATGACTTCTTTTCCGATCTTCCCAGAGAAAAAGAGTTTATGATCGGGCAGTATAAGGTGTGGCTCACCCATGGACATCATTATTACATATCCATGAACAGTGAGATAATCAAGCGGGAAGCGCGGTCGAGAGAAGCGGATATTGTTATGTGCGGGCATACCCATAAACCCATGATCGATGTGGAGAATGATCTGACTTTGATCAATCCGGGAAGCATCAGTTATCCAAGGCAGGAAAACCGTAAGCCGAGTTATATTCTGATGGAAATTGATGCCGAAGGACAGGCGCATTATACCTTGAATTATGTGTAATAAAAAGAAGGAAAACGCATTATATATAGAAGAAAAATCGGCAAAAAAAACAGAAAAAGCGGTTGACAGACAAATAGCCGTATTATATAATGTAACTTGCGTTGTGAACGAATCGGCGCGGAGTACCTTTCGGGGTGTGGCTCAGCTTGGCTAGAGCGCCTGGTTTGGGACCAGGAGGTCGC
>CAZPSD010000073.1:0-12436 GCA_964589055.1 uncultured Bacteroides sp. | reverse complement strand
ACAGATTCGCCCATGCGGTCAGCAAAAAGAACAGGACGCTTGCCACTGATACGGCAGCAACCTTAAGCGGATCGTTCGTCTGCCCAACGAAAAAGGTATCGGCCAAATTGTAAATCATGGTGATCAGCTGGCTGATGATCGTTGGTATTGCCAGTTTTGCGAGAGCCTTGCCTACAGGCATGGTTTCAAAAATTTCCGTATTGTTATTATCCATAATTGTTCATTCCTTTCCTGCACGGATTGCGTGCATATTGTCAAGAGCTATTTGCAGAAGCCTGTCAAATTCTCTTTTTTCTTCATCGTTCATGCCCGCCGTAAGCTCCTGCTGCGTTTCCAGTGCGGTAGTCTTCAAAGATTCCGCCATCTCTTCCCCTAATTTAGTGGCTGAAAGAATGGCTTTCCTCCCGTCACTTTCATCCGCTGATTTCATGATAATCCTTTTATGCTCCAAACGGGACAGAATGCCGGCCATGGTTGACTGTGATAACCTCATTTTTTCTTTCAACATAGCGGCAGTGATTCCCGGATTCTCTAAAATCGCTCGCATCGCATCACTCTGGACTGACGTCAGCCCGATTTCCTTCTCCTTGATGTTCCTGAAATAGGTAACGGCATTTCCAACCTGCACTAACCTGGTCGCTGTTTTGAATTGAGAAACCTCTATCATTGTAAAACCTCCGGACACAATGCAAATCGCAAGCGAAGTATCGCTTGCGAACTTAATCATATCACCGCTTTGGCCACCTGTCAACAGCGTATCAGAACTTTTACACAGTGTTTTTTGTTTTTGTCCGTTATAAAGTAGGAGGTTTTTCCGATTATGAAAAAAAGATACAACACGCCGCACCGGAGCCGGGTAGTCAAGACCCGCATGACAGAGGAAGACGCCAAGGCTGAAGCTGCGGGTGTTAAGCATCTTTAAGTATATCCGCAACAATGGTAAAATCAGTGCCGAAGGAGATTCTTGTAAGGCAGGCTGATATTAACATTTTGTAAAATATACTTGACAAAATGACACTGCAATAATATGATAAGAATGTAAGATATATTTTACAATATGTAACCGATTGATTTGCTTGGCAGATCGTCCGATCAACGGGATGTCAGTGACAGAGTTTCTATGAATAAGAGCAGACAGATAATCAAACAGAATAACTGCTCTGATGCGGAGGTGTACTATGACGTACGACAAATTTTATGTGCTGGGAATGAATTGTGCTATTGTGATTGGTGTTCTGGGCATAGCATATCTGGTGAAAAAGAAAATGGGGTTTATGAATGTAGAGTATGATGAACGACAGAAAATCATACAGGGGATAGGCTACAAGTATGGATTCTTTACGATGATGATTAGCTGCATGCTATATGGGATGGCAACAGGATTCTGTGTTGTGCCGGTACATCCGACGGTGATGATTTTGGCTTGCGTATTTTTGGGAGTAGGTGTGTTTGGAGGTTATTGTATTTGGAAAGAAGCATATTTTGGCATTCATGCGAACAATAAGAGTACCATTGCCGTGATGGTACTTGTAGTGGCTGTCAATGCGCTGTCCACTGTCAGTCATATGATATCGGGGACAATCATGGAAGACGGTGTAATTGGCATAAATGCCTTGAATGTTTTGTGTGCATTATTTTTCCTCGCAATGCTTTCCGTCATTGCAGTGAAAAGCTGGACAATGAGTAAAGCAGACGGCGGTTCGAAGGAGGAAGATGCGTGAAAAACTTAAGACTAAAATCAGCCAGAGCAGCCCTTGACATGTCACAACAGCAGCTCGCGGATGCAGTGGGCGTGTCCCGTCAGACGATGAACGCCATAGAAAAGGGTGATTATAACCCGACCATCAAGCTGTGCCGCTCTATCTGCCGTGTGCTTGGCAAGACGCTGGACGAATTGTTTTGGGAAGAGGAAGAATCTTCTGCCGAAACGTGAAAAGTATTCCGGGGGAAATAGGAACCTTCCGCTGCAACATGAAAAGTATTCCGAAAAAAGAGAACTCCGGGGATTTATGAAGGAACCCCGGAGCACACTTTTTTCGCTTTCTTCAGACAGTAAAGACAGGTAGGCACGATATACAGACAGGCAGATACCCACGCACTCTGGTCTGCGAAGCAGATTGCGGTATAACCGTAAAGGGGCACGAAGAATACACTGACTACGATTCGGGCAGCCATTTCGACAGCGCCGCCGTATACGGCGCGTCCGGAGTAACCTAATCCCTGCGTGCTCATGCGGAATACATTCAAAATGCCGAGCGACCAGAAGAAATATCCCATACAGCGCAGATATTTGGCGGAAGCATCCAATACAGCCGTTTCCGTACCGGTTATAAAAAGCATCGACAGAGTCCTGCCGAAGAAAATCAATACCAAACCGATGAAAATGCCGTAAGAAATACCTGCAAGGGCGCCCTGCCGGATTCCCTGTTTAATACGGTCATATTTACCTGCGCCCAGGTTCTGGCCGCAGAAGGTGGAGACCGCGGTGGCGATGGCATCAAAAGGACACATCGCAAACTGCTTGATCCGGGAACCTGCCGTAAAACCGGATACATAGACGGAACCTAAACTGTTGTTGGCGGATTGCATGACCATGCTGCCTATGGCAGTGATTGAAAATTGCAGACCCATGGGAAGTCCCATGGCAAATAAAGTGCCGATTTTATGACGCTCCAGATGCATCTCTTCTTTGCGGGGATGGAGAAATTCATATTTTCTGACAATGTAGAAGAAACAGCAGATTCCGCTGACCGCCTGGGCGGTAATCGTTGCAATGGCAGCGCCCCGGCAGCCCCAGTGGAAGACAATGATGCATAACAGATCCAGTCCGATATTCAGTACCGTGGAAAAGGCAAGGAAAAAGAACGGTGTCCTGCTGTTGCCCACGGCGCGCAGGATACTTGCCTGAAAATTATAGAGAATATTAAAGGGTATGCCTAAGAACAGTACAAACAGATAGGCATAGGCGTTGTCGTAAATATTGTCCGGTGTGGACAAAAGATGCAGTATGTCCGGGCACAGGACGGAACACAGGGCGGTGCAGAGCACAGCAATGCCTGCGGCGAGGATACCGCCCTGAAAAATATATTCCCGCATCGCCTTATGGTCGTCGGCGCCGAAACGCTGTGCCACGGGGATGGCGAAGCCTAAGCAGACACCGATACAGAAGCCCATTACCAGGAATTGCACGCTGCTGGAAGCCCCTACGCTGGCAAGGTCATCGGTGCCTAAATATCTGCCGACGATGGCGGCATCTACCATGTTATATGTCTGCTGCAACAGATTACCTAACAGCAGTGGTAACGCAAATTTCAAAATCAGTTTGAGGGAGTTGCCCTCGGTCATTGCTTCTGTTTTTATTTGTGTATTTGCCATGATACATCCTTCTTTTCATAGAATTTGTAATATACCGGCTCAGTCATTCGGAAACGCTTGTACGATATGACTGCGGGAGCCTGCCATCCCTAAGTCCAGCCGCCGTCCAGTGTGATGACCTGTCCGGTCAAATATTCCGGCGCATGAAGTAAAGAAATTACCATTTGTGCCGCTTCATAAGGTTGACCAATTCGGTCAGCGGGTATTTCCTCCCGCAGCATTTCCATTTCTTCTTTAGAAAAACACCGGTTCATATCCGTGTCGATGACGCCGCAGGCGATGGCATTAACCTGAATGTGGCTTGGGGCTAATTCTTTGGCAAGCGCTTTTGTAAAGCTGTTCACGCCACCCTTGGAAGCAGAGTAGGCTGTTTCCATGGAAGCGCCGATATTTCCCCAGACAGAAGAAATATTTATGATTTTACCGGACTGCTTCTTTAGCATCATGGGTACGGCAAGCCTGCTTGTATAAAATATGGAATCCAGATTCGTCTGCATCACATGCCGCCAGGTTTCCACAGACATTTCATGGAGGAGTCCCACATAAGAAATGCCTGCGTTGTTGACCAAAACGTCCAGATCCGGAATCTGTGAAAAAACGTTGTCAACCGCTGCAGGATCGCTCATATCCGCCATGATGGGCGTGCAGGATACGCCATAGGTATCTGTCAGGAAGGAAGCCAAAGAGGAAAGCTTGCCGGCGGATTTCCGGCAGGTAAGATACAGCTGATATCCTTCCTCTGCCAGCGCTTTGGCGATCGCCCGTCCGATCCCGCGGGAAGCGCCCGTTACGAGGGCAGCTTTCTTTTCCCCGGTGTTTGTTTCGATATTGGCTTCCCCGATATATGTTTTGCAGAAAGCATCCGTATTCATATTGTTATCCACGCCTTTCTTTTGAGACTGACTTTCCTAATCAGAATGATCTGCCGGAACATAACCGGATCCGGATATGTTTTGACAAATGTGATACACAGGAATTATACTACACATAAATAGAAAACAAAATATTTTTATTAAAAAATGAGCCATACTAAATAACAGTTCAGCCATCCATTCATAAGTTGGCGGAATATACATTTTCACTTATCAATTTAAGTATAAGTCCGCCAACTTATTTCATGCCGGGCGTCTGCCCTATAGAAACGATTGTACAATATGTCCTTAGTGAGCAAGCTCCCATGGCCATATTGCACGATCATTTCTGCATGGCTGAACTGTTACCATACTAAATACAGGCGCTAAAAATAGAAATGAAATACGAGAGGAGTGATGAATTATGTATGACCTTATCATCATCGGTTCCGGTCCGGCAGGTTTGTCGGCAGCAGTCTACGGTATGCGTGCCGGGCTGAAATTGTTAGTGTTAGAACAGAATCCCATGAGCGGCGGACAGGTTCTCAACACCTACGAAGTGGATAATTACCTTGGGATGCCGGGTATCAACGGCTTTGACATGGGGATGAAGTTTATGGAGCATGCGCAGACTATGGGCGCGGAATTTAAGGAGGCAGCGGTGGCAGCGATCGGCGAAAAAGACGGCGCTAAGATCGTAGAGACTTCCGACGGCACTGTATACGAATCCAAGGCATTGATCCTTGCCATGGGCGCACAGCACGCTCTTTTGAATGTGCCGGGCGAACAGGAACTCAGAGGCAAAGGCGTATCCTATTGCGCTACCTGTGACGGAGCCTTTTTCAACGGACGAGACGTGGCGGTAGTAGGCGGCGGTGATGTGGCGGTAGAGGATGCCGTTTATCTGTCCCGCATGTGCCGCAAGGTACATCTGATTCACAGAAGAGACAGCCTGCGGGCAGCCAAAAGCCTGCAGGAGAAGCTGTTTGCCTGCGACAATGTGGAGATACACTGGAAGCAGACCGTGTCCGAAATTCACGGAAAAGATCAGGTGGATGGTGTGACACTGCATTCGGCAGAGGAAGATACAGACAGCAGACTGGAGGTAGAAGGTGTCTTTATTGCGGTAGGTATGCACCCTAATACAGGAAACTTCTGCGGCATGTTAGAACGTGATGGGGCGGGCTATCTGAAAGCGGGAGAAGACTGCATGACCAGTGTCCCGGGCATCTTTGCTGCGGGAGATGTCAGGACCAAACAACTGCGCCAGATCGTGACGGCAGTGGCAGACGGCGCCTGTGCAGTTGCCGGTGTGGAGCGGTATTTATCTTAAACGGCGGATACGCAAAGTGTATTTCTGTTTTAAATATGACGGGAATACCTCGAATTGTTGCGAAAATGTTACATGTATTATTTCCCATGAAGCTGCAAAAGGTTTGGCATAACGCACATGATTTTTATTGTGAAATATCTGTGAATTTTTGGCAAAACCACAAGAAATAGCGTAAAATTCCAGCTTTTGTTGGTAGATGCTGTGGTTGACAAAACGTAATGTCAATGCTATATTATACCCAGATGTAACAATTTTGTAACAAATGAGGTATTTTATGAAAAGAAAAAACGTAAAAAGCATAAAAATAGCAGCCTGTGCAATGGCAGCAGCGATTACATTTACCGGAATGGGTTTTGATGTAAACGCAACCGGTAATGTCGGTTCTGTTTTGCCGTCAGCCGGTATTGATTATTCTTTACAGAATTCCAATAAGTCTACATCCCTTTCTAACCTGAAGGAAGAGGCGGATCGGGAAGCAGCGAAGAATGCGGAAACAGAAGATACGGTAGCTGCAGAGGGAGTCAGCATCGGCAGCGTACAGGTAGGCGGTTTTGCAGATCTTGCAAGTGCTGCGGGCGGCATCAGTACCGCTTCCCCGAAGAAGATTGAGGATACGATCGTTATCAGCGAAGGTTATACGAAAGACTTAAAGAACGCTGCAGGCAGCGGACTGACAGAAGAGGAAGAAAGCTTTAAGAATCTGGTTATCGCCAAAGTAAATGATTATGTGAATGTCAGAGACTGCGCCAGCGAGGAAGGTTCTATTGTCGGTAAGCTGTATAATAAATCTGTCGGTACTTTTATAGAAGAGGAAGACGGCTGGTATAAGATCAGTTCCGGTTCCGTGGAAGGTTACGTGAAGGCTGAATACTGTGTCACAGGTGATGATGCCGTAGAATATGCCAAAGAAGTAGGAACCCGGATCGCAACGGTTCAAACGGAGACTTTGTATGTACGGGAACAGGCGGGACTGGATGCTCCCATCATCGGTATGGTGCCGGATCAGGATGAACTGATTGTCACAGAGGAGTTAGACGGATGGGTCAAAGTAAATATCGAGGAAGGTGACGGTTATGTATCCATGGATTATGTAACGTTATCTACCGAATTTGTAAAAGCGGAGTCCATTGCAGAAGAAGAAGCAAGACTTGCGAAGGAAGAGGCAGCCAGGAAGGCGGCCCAGGAAGCAGCAGCCAAGAAAGCCGCTGAGAACGCTTCCTCATCATCTTCAAGCAAATCTTCCGGCAGTGGTAAGACCTATGCAAGCCCTACAGGAAGCACCGGATCTGACGTGGCACAGTTTGCTTTACAGTTTGTCGGCAATCCTTATGTATATGGCGGAAGCAGTTTAACAAACGGTACGGATTGTTCCGGATTCGTTATGAGCGTCTATAATAACTTTGGTGTCAGTCTGCCGCATTCCTCGGCAGCAGACAGAAGTGTGGGCGCTACCGTCAATGGTTTGGAGAATGCACAGCCGGGTGATATTATCTGCTATTCCGGCCACGTGGGAATTTATATCGGCAACGGGCAGATCGTACACGCATCTACGGCAAGAACCGGTATTATTGTGTCCAATGCAAGTTACCGTTCCATTCTTTCAATCAGACGTATCTTCTAAAGATAGTAATTCGGAAAAACAAAGCAGAGATACAAGGGGTGAACTTCAAGGTTCACCTCTTTTTTTGCGGACTTTTATGGAAAGATCCGATGAAAGAGAATGTTGTAAGTCAGATTGTTTAGCCAGATTTTTTCCCGCGGGGAAAGTTTTGTGCTCTGTCACAATTTTAAGCCGGGTGTCAAGCGTAAAATTTAAAAAAAAAATTCGTACAAATACTTTTTTGTACAAGATGTACAAAAGAATTTTTCCTTATTATTTTTCCGCAAAATGGACGTAAAGATTTATCCACAGCCTGAATATGCCATTTTATCGCAAAATTGACTTATACACTGACTTATCCACATTATCCACATTTTCGGTTTGGAAAAACAACTCAAAATTATGGTAACTGAAAGAACGGATGTTTTGTGAAGTTGTAATGAAAATGTATATTCCGCCAACTTATGAATGGATGGCTGAACTGTTACAAATGTAGAGGAAATTTCTGTAAAAGTCCTTGACTTTTAAACTGTCAAAAAAGGAGAAACAAAATTTCTAAATTGTTGCAGAAAGTAATGCAAATATGCTATAATGACTACACAATAATCCAATGGAAGGGATGAGTGGCATGAAATTTATAATTATTGGGAAAAACATCGAGGTAACAGAAGGATTAAGATCAGCAGTGGAAGACAAGATCGGTAAATTGGAGAAATTCTTTACCGAAGAGACAGAAGTACATGTTACTTTGAGTGTCGAGAAGGACAGACAGAAGATAGAAGTAACGATTCCGATGAAAGGTAATATCATTCGTTCTGAACAGGTCAGCAGCGATATGTATGTGTCCATTGATTTGGTAGAAGAGATTATCGAGAGGCAGCTCAAGAAATACAAGAATAAATTAGTGGACAAGAAGCAGACAGCAGCTTTCTTCCGTCAGGAGTTTGTGGATAAGGACTATATGGATGAGGAAGAGGTTAAGATCATCCGTACAAAGAAATTTGACATCAAACCGATGTATCCGGAAGATGCCTGCGTACAGATGGAACTGTTAGGGCATAACTTCTATGTATTCTGTAATGCAGAGACAGACCAGGTTAACGTAGTATATAAGAGAAAGGGCAGCACATATGGATTGATTGAGCCGGAGAATTAAGGAAGCGGCAGATTCGGATAATCCATATAACAGCATACGGAAAGATTCAGGACAGGCATTCACGAGACGGTGGGTGCCTGTTTTTTGCGCGCATCTGCAGAGCGCCCTGAGTCCGCTGATGCCAAGAGCGCCCGGCAAAATGGCGGCAGCCCGATTCTATACTGCGCTGCCCGACAGAAAGGAACTTGGTAGTATGGAATAGTTGCGTTTTGTGATTCATATATTGATTACGATAGAGCAGATGAAAAATTACGTGGATGTGTTTGCGTCCAAATTCGAACGTTGAGCAAGAATGGAGATAAGTATGAAAAGGTGGAATTTTAATAAAAGCGGCAAAGAAAAGAAAATACGTTTTGCGATAAAACTGGTGCTGATTCTGCTGCTTGCGGTGGGATGTGTTTTCCTTACGGGAAAAATACGAAACCGATGGGAAGAGTCTGCGTGGAGCGGCAGCGGAGAGGCATGGTTCTCCGAGAGCGGAGAGGCTGTCGAGGTTACGTCGGACGGCAGTTATATCAAGTGGGTGGAATTTCATGTGACCTGTGAAGCTCTGACGGCAGCCTACGAACTGGATGTGGCGACTTATCAGGACGAAGTGCATTTAAACTGGATCGAATTGATCGCCTATGTGGGCGCAAAGCATGGCGGCAAGTTTGGCAAAAACAGTGTCAGGGAGATTCAGGAGGCGGCGCAGGCTCTGCAGGCTGAAGATGCAACCATGGATGAACTGACAAAGGATATGGAGTATTATGACTATTATCTGGAAGCGTATACAGCCGTGCTCGGAGGTATGATAGGAGAGTTTTCCTTGCAGACAGAGGATGGCAGCATGGCTTCTTATTATGGACTCAAGGCATATTCACCTATTGCAAAAGGCTTTGATTACAGTCATTATGATGATTTTGGTTCTTCCCGAAGTTATGGGTATGCAAGACCCCATTTGGGGCACGATATGATGGGACAGATTGGCACGCCGATAAGAATAAAAAATAGAACCTGCGCATTAGAAAATAATGCGCAGGTTTTCTCCCTCTAAGATACATTTCTTGATGATCTTGCGGATCAGTTCATTTTTCCCGGTATACTCTATAGAATCAAAATTATCCAGCAGATAACAGATATTTTGGTATATGTCAGCTTCGGTCTCCTGCAGGGTTTTGTCTGCACTTTCCTGCAGGGAAGCTTTGCGAAGATTTGTTTCAAGGGTTTGCTTCTGCTTATCCAGTTCTTCAATCTTGGCAATGATATAAGCGGCAGCAGGGGAGTCTGTTGCATTCATCAGGGCAGCAGTCAGATTGTCGATAGCGGCAGCAGTCTGTTTCAATTCTTCCCTGATGGAAGAACTGCTCTGCAGGGCGCCGCTGTCGTCCGGTCTTAGCTTAAAGCCGTCCGGATTAAAGCGGATTCTGCGCAGTTGTTTCAGGAAAGCATCTTCTACCTGCTCTGTCCGTATGTATCCGGTGTCGCATTTATCCCTGCCTTGACGGGACATATCGGTACAGTAGTAATAGGAGAAGCAGCGCCCGTTCTTGCTATAGGTACGGACATCCATGCGTGCGCCGCATTGGCATCTCAGCACGCCTTTTAAGATGCCATAATCATATTTGGCAGCGCGAATCATCTTATTGATTCCTAAGCGGTTCTGGGCGGCAATCCAGTCGGCAGCAGGTATTACATAGTCGTGTATGCCGATTGCGATTGTCCAGCCGGATTTATCCTGTTTCTTCTGGGAAGTTTTACCGACCTTGGTCTTTCCGTAGCCGATCAGACCCTTAGTACCGTCAAAGAGGGCAGGATCGGGAAGAGTACATCCCAAATCCTTGAAATAGTAATAAGCTTCTATACTGTTCTGGCAGTATACCGGATTAGTGATGATATTATAAATCTGTGAGGTATTTAAAAATTTGCCGGACTGGCTCTTTATTCCGTGGTCACGGCAGTAACGTTCTGCCTTTGTTATGGTATAACCTTGCGTAATAAGCCCATAGAGCGATTTTACAAGCCAAATGGTGTTTTTATCGACAACAAGGTAAGAGTGCTCTTTTTCGCCAGTCTGACGACGCACAGAGGTCATTCCGGTGGGAAGCTTTCCGCCAGTCCACTTTCCGGACGCTCCGAGAGCCTGCATATTGTCCGTGACACGCTCCGAAGTATTTTCCCTTTCAAGCTGTGCAAATGCAGCGAGAATGTACATAACGGTGCGCCCCATAGGGGTAGTGGTATCGAAAGATTCCTTGACGGACACGAAAGAGACGTTGTGTTCTTGGAAAATGTCATACATGGCAGAAAATTCCTGCACATTACGGCTGATACGGTCCAGTTTGTAAACCATGACCACGTCCAGTACATTATGGCGCACATCGCTCATAAGTTCCTGGAAGCTGGGGCGGTTCATGTTCTTGCCGGAGAAGCCTTCATCTTTATCATAGATTATGAAATCGATGTCTTTATCTTTGAATATAATTCCTGCATAATCCTTGCACATCTGTACCTGTACGCTGACAGAGTCGCTGTTGTCGCGGTAGACTGATTTGCGCGGGTAGATTCCGATTGTGAACATGGGGTGTCCTCCTGTTTTAGAAAATATCCCTGGCTACCTCTTTAGTAATTCTGCAATGTTTATGCTTAAATTACTGTATATGCCAACGTTTATATTCTGGTCAAAAGGAATGATGATCGGGGCGGAGTCCTCTTCATAGTGGTAAATAGTAGTCCGTTTCTTCTCCGGGTCAACAATCCAGTATTCACGCACGCCGGCATCAGAATACAGGGTATTCTTGGTAGAATAGTCCATCTTCCGGCTGCCCGGGGAAACAATCTCAATGATAAAATCAGGAGCGCCGCTGCATCCTTTGTCTGTGAGTTTGGCATGATCACAGATAACAGAGATATCAGGTTCTACATAAGTCTGATCATCTGCAGTCAGATTTACGGCAAATGGAGCCGGGTAAACTTTGCAGGTGCCGTTTTGGGAAACGATGTAGTTCCCGATCAGGCGGCTCAGATGATGAACAAGCTCCTGATGGATCCGGCTTGGCGGCGCCATCATGTAAAGCCGGTTATTGATCAGTTCTGCACGCTCCCCATCCGGGAGATTCCAGTAATCTTCCGATGTATATATTTTTGATTCTGGTTGTGGCATAGACTGTACCTCCTTAGTTGGCAACATCATAATATGTGACAATACGTGAGTCAATAAAAATGCATAATATCTAGTGGTTATACACACTATCCACGCGTTTCTGCAGTTCTTTCTCTGGTAATCTTACTTTTTGTCCATTATTTTTCTGCAACTCTTTTAAACAATACACATATTCCTCTTTTTCGATATACCGACTTTCATATAATCGATCAAGAATGCCTATGGTACCAATGACAGATACATTTTCTTGTTCTGCTGCTTTCCTTAATGGACCATCGCCTGTCATTAGAGTTATTCCTCTTACTTTTGCAATTGCCAATGCTACACAATCATATAAAGATGGTTTTGCATATTTAGCATTATATTCTTCTGCCAAATAAAATTCTTCTTCCAATAATTCAACAGCTTGCAAGCCTAATCCTACAAGATTCTCTCTTAGTTCTTTAGGCGAAAGCAATTCATCCTCTATCGCATCTTCATTCATGATATAGGTATACGGCAGTTTAAAAGGAATTTCCAGCCTATTAATCGTTGCAAAGTCAAACCAGACATTTGTATCGCTGCTAATATACTCCACCCACTACACCTCCATAGCGGAACACTCCTTCATAACCTTCTCATAAGATTCATGAAGTAATTCTGCCCCCTTTTGCGCAGTGATTTCGTTCTCTGTTACAGCACGATACACTAATTGATAAAACAATCTGGCTTCTTCGTCCTTAGCACGTGGTGGTTCATTTTTTCTCCATCCGGCTTTGTTCGCATTAATATAAAAGTTCTTTGCAACATAATCATTTACTATTCCGCTCTTGTTAGCTCGCATTACCAACATATACATAGAGATACCATATTCTTTGCAAACCCCTATCATATCATTAGTAATGGCACTTCTTCTAACCCCTAACTCGCGCTTCATATCACTTGCTGGGAATAGAAACGCACCACTAATTGCATTTGCCATACTTTCAACATCTTTATC
>CAZPSD010000072.1:0-12459 GCA_964589055.1 uncultured Bacteroides sp. | reverse complement strand
TCGGTCTCCCAGCATGAAGAGCCCCGAATATTTACCAGTCCAATATGATCCCGTATTTCCGACAACCCACCATTTACCCAGATCCGCTTCACTAATCAGCATCTCGGAACTGCCGTCCGGCAGTTCTCGCTGCATAATACCGCCGGATGGCTGTATGTAATAACATGTATCGCCTGACAGAACCAACGGGGATGTAACATCCACCCAAAAGGCGCTATCATACCGTGTATCGTCAGCCGTCAAATCAACCGTATTGCTGCCTTTCGTTATTTTCCAAGCATAATGCTCACATCTTGTCTGAAATGCGGCATCACTTACAAACATATTACTGTGACGCACCAAACCAAAATAATCACGAACCGGATCATCCCATGTAGTGTCAACCTGATAATATGCTCCATCCAGTACAATAAGATTCCATGCATGATTCATGCTGTCACTGGAAACCATATAACACTCAATACCGACTTTGTTTAACAAGAGTTTATAGGCAAGTGCATATCCCTGACATACTGCTGTCCCCTCAGCCAGAACTCCATAGGCAGAATAAGACGTTCCGGGGATAGTACCATTCAAATAATTGTCATAATCATATGCGCAATTCAGTACAATATAATCATGCAGGGTAATCGCTTTCTCCAGATCCGTCATGTCGGAATCTACCGCTGCCAGCGCATCCTCCAATCCAGCCTGGAACGCGGCATCATCCATTCCCTCAATATATGTAGGTTTAACGGCAGATACCATGCCCGTACCGGAATTATAGCTATAGCTAAACCCTCCGGTAACAAAATATAAATCAGGATGGTCGTTTATTACGCCAGTTACATAGGCTCCAACCTCTGCAGTGCTTATCTTATACTTTGAAACATCAATGCTTGCTGTTTTCGCAAGTAATTGTGTATATAAATACTCTTCCGCAGCTTCCTCGTCTACACTGGATACTGTAGAGGTAATAGATTTCCCCGGAGCCTTGTGCCCTCCGCTTTCATTTAAAACGGAAAAAGCGCCTTCCTGATATACTCCCTCGCTGCTGACAAAATTGCTTTCCTGTTCTTCTTCCTCCGGTATCTCATCTTCTTCCGAAGATTCCTGCATGTCTTCCTTCTGTGTTTCGTCCGTTTCCTCTGCTTCCGGATTCTCTAAATTTTCTTCGGGCGTACCATCCGTTGTATCATCCGCAGTATCCTGCTTTCCTTCCTCTGCACCGTCCGATTCGCTCTCTTCCGATTCATCCGCATTCTCTTCCGGTTCATCCGCATTCTCTTCCGGTTCACCCGCATTCTCTTCCGGTTCACCCGCATTCTCCTCCGATGAATTTTCGGATGTTTCTTCCGTATATTCCGTTTCCGCCGGATCCGTCGGCGCTGCCGAAACCGGCATTGGCATAGATTGCAAAACCATTCCGGCTGTTAATAATGCAAGCAATACTCTCCTTCTCATAATCTTTTCCCCCTAATCTCATCGCCCATATCAAAAGACATACTTATCTTCCGATCAAATCCTTCACTACTTCTCCTGCAATAATCAGTCCTGCCACAGAAGGGACAAACGCCATGCTGCCCGGGATTGCACGCCGTACCGTACATTTTCGCTGAGTGCCCGGCGGGCAGATACAACCCGTCCTGCAGCTGATCGACATATCCTCAATCGGTTTAATGGGTTGTTCATCCGAATAGACCACCTTCAAATGCTTCACATTGCGTTTCTTTAATTCCCTGCGCATAACTTTCGCCAGCGGACAGACTTTCGTCTCATAAATATCTGCCACTTGGAATCTGCCTGCCTCCAGCTTATTGCCGGCTCCCATGGAACTGATAATTGGTATGTTCTTCTCCTGCGCCTTCATGACCAGCCCGATCTTTGCCGTCACAGTATCCACCGCATCTACGATATAATCATACTCCTCGAAAGGAAACTGATCTGCATTTTCCGGCAGGAAAAAGCACTGATGTATACGCACATCCGCATCAGGATTAATTGCGAGGATCCGCTCCTTCATTGCTTCCGCCTTATACTGGCCCACAGTCTTGCGTGTGGCAATGATCTGCCGATTCAAGTTCGTCAGGCATATTTTATCATCATCTATTAAATCAAAAGCTCCTACTCCGCTTCTGACCAGAGCCTCGCAGACATAGCCGCCTACACCGCCCACGCCAAACACTGCCACGCGGGATGCCTGCAGCCTGTCCATTGCCTCTTTTCCCACCAGAATTTCTGTTCTGGAAAATTGATTTTGCATTGCGGTATCTCCATATCTCTTTCGCATTTTATGATTTTGTGGGCATTACCGTTACGCATCGACTCCCAGCGCCCGCAGTTCTTCAACCGCCTGCGCCTGATTTTGAAAATGAATCGTATGAATGCCGAATTTCTCCGCCCCTTCCAGATTCCGCAGCGTATCATCCAGAAATACACACTCCTCCGGCTTTAAATGATATCGGTCTATTAAAATCCGATATATCTCCGGCATGGGCTTAATTACTTTATCCTGATAGGATAAAATACCACCGTCCAGATAAGGAATAAAATCCAGTGCGTGGGCACATTCGACCTCTGCCTTACGGGAAAAATTAGACAAATACAAGCAGCGGCAGCCTTTACTCTTTAAATGCCTGATCCACGGAATGGCATAATCATTGCGCTTGATAATTGTTTTCACATCCGCAAGCACCCTGCGGATATCCTCCCCGATCTCCGGATCGTTCTTAATAAAACTCTCTATTATCTCCTGATCTGACAGAATGCCTCTGTCGTACTCGTTCCACTCCGGACTCAAAACCGTAGCCGCGGCAATCCGCTCCACCATCGCCTTGTCATAACCGAAGCTTTCAAAATGCTCCTTCCATGTAAAATCAGCAAGTACATTACCGATATCAAATATAATGGTTGTAATCATAAGATGTCTCCTCATACACAAGCTCCAACAGATTTTTCGCCGCCGCCGATACGGGATTTCTGCCATCCGTCACCACACAAAAATGCCGCTTCGGTATAATTTTATTAAAACGCAGTTCAAACAACTGCCCGGAATTCAAGTATTCTCTGGCAAAATCGCGTACCACGCAGCCAATCCCCAGATTACGCAGTGTAAACTGGACAATCATATCACTGGTTGCAAGTTCAAACTCCGGCTTGATTTCCACGTGATTTTGCTTTAAAAGCCCATCCATATAGGTTCTGCTGCTGGTTTCACCCTCCAGGCAGATAATCGGCATATGCTCCAACTCCTGCAAATCCAGCATTCTGTTCTTATAGGGGATAAACTTTCTGCCTGCCACGAAAACATCCTCGATTTCCCGCACAATGACCGCCTGAATATCTTCCTTCGGATCAAAAGGGGTACTGACCACGCCGAAATCAATAATGCCATCCCGCAGATTACGCAAGGTCTCGGGCGTCGGCGCATTTGTTACCCCCACCTTAATTCCGGGATACCTGTCATGGAAACGTTCCAGATAAGGCAACAGATAATACTGCAATGTCATGTCGCTGGCGCCGATATGGATTTCTCCCAAATCCAGATTTAACATCTGCCTGATTTTCTGCTGTCCCAGTTCAATCTGTTCATATCCCTTGGCAACATAGCCGTAGAGCATTTCTCCTTCTTTGGTCAGCTTCACGCCTTTAGATGCCCTTGTAAAAAGTTTCACGCCGAGCGCTGTCTCAAGCTGTTTGACGGACTGGCTGACCGCGGGCTGGGAGATTGCAAGTTCTCCTGCTGCCGCCGTGAGACTCTTATGCTTTGCAACATAATAAAATACTTTGTAATATTCCAGATTATTAATCATGCATTTTCCTCAAAATCATATATCTCCCTTGAGCTGTGGCCATTTCCGTTCCCATTATACACTCTCAAGGAAATAGGCAGCAAGAAATATATGACGTGTCTCTAAAACACCGGGAAATCCAAACAGCCAAACGCTTACTTACTCAAGGCGCTCTTACGATAAATGATATCTCTTCTGCCCGGTCCATTGGAAACCATAGTAATCGGATAACCAATCTGCTCTTCAACAAATTCTACATACTTACGGCAGTTCTCCGGTAATTCCCCATAAGTCTTGATACCGCGGATATCGCATTTCCAGCCCGGCAATGTCTTTAACACAGGTTTTGCTTTCTCTAATTTATGAGTCACCGGGAAATCGGCAGTTACCTCACCGTCTACTTCATAACCCACACAAACCGGGATTTCATCCAGATAACCGAGTACATCCAGTACCGTAAAGGCTACATCCGTTGTGCCCTGTAAGCGGCAGCCATATTTGGATGCCACGCAGTCAAACCAACCCATGCGGCGCGGACGTCCGGTCGTAGCGCCGAACTCACCGCCGTCGCCGCCGCGTCTTCTCAACTCATCCGCCTCATCCCCGAAAATCTCGGATACAAAAGCGCCTGCACCGACTGCGGAAGAATATGCCTTGCATACGGTCACAATCTGCTTAATCTCATAAGGCGGGATTCCTGCGCCGATGGCACCGTAAGCAGCCAGCGTGGAAGAAGAAGTAACCATCGGATAAATACCATGGTCAGGATCTTTTAAGGTACCAAGCTGTCCTTCCAACAGGATGGTCTTGCCTTCCTTGACCGCCTGATCCAGATAAGAAGAAACATCACAGACATAAGGAGCAATCATTTCTTTATATTCATGAAGGGCAGCCAGCAACTCTTCCGGCACAAGCAGCGGTTTGTGATATAGATGCTCTAACAGTACATTCTTAGTCTCACAAATTCGCTCTACCTTCTCTTTTAACAATTCTTCATCGAACAGTTCACTTACCTGAAAACCGATTTTCGCATATTTATCAGAGTAAAAAGGTGCAATGCCCGATTTGGTGGAACCGAAAGATTTGCCGCCCAGTCTCTCTTCCTCATATTGATCGAATAAAATGTGATACGGCATTACCATCTGGCATCTGTCTGAAACGAGAATTTTCGGCATTGGTACATCCCTGTCCGTAATGGACTTGATTTCATTGAAAAGAATCGGGATATTGAGTGCCACACCATTCCCGATAATATTCGTTGTATGATTATAAAAAACGCCGGAAGGTAAGGTGTGAAGCGCAAATTTACCGTAATCGTTCACAATCGTGTGACCTGCGTTTGCGCCGCCTTGAAAACGGACGACAATGTCGGCTTTTTCCGCCAGCATATCCGTAATCTTTCCTTTTCCTTCATCACCCCAGTTAGCGCCTACTACTGCTTTGACCATATTTGTCCTCCATCCCTTTCTGATATGTTTCGTGCGGTAATCTTCTCATGCTATCACGCATACAATCCGATACGCGCACATAACAAAGACGGGTTGTAAAAAACCCGTCTCCTTGTTTCTTACTTTATGATTATAAAGCAAATTTACTTATAAGTAAAATCAATATTTATTATATATGTTTTAATTTTGTATTATATCATTTCTTACGTATGTTTTTCGGCACACGTACTTGCATCAGCGCCAGTTACCGGTTCAAAGGATATCCTGCTCTCCTGTCCTTCGCTGTGTTCTCTCTTCCAGTCCCGTATTTCTTCCAAATGCGCCTTAACCTGCTTTTCTTCGCCCTCCTGCGTAGGAAAATAATACCGGGTTCCCCGCATGGATTCCGGCAGGCATTCCATGTTTGTCAATTTTTCCTCCGTATTATGG
The DNA here is from genome assembly GCA_964589055.1 of uncultured Bacteroides sp. Classification (GTDB taxonomy): domain Bacteria; phylum Bacillota; class Clostridia; order Lachnospirales; family Lachnospiraceae; genus UBA3282. The sequence continues at coordinate 6,812 of CAZPSD010000072.1, read as the reverse complement.
GCATACTGATACCCTTTGCCATATTCTAACTCTTCCATCAGCTTCGTAGGGGCATTTCTAAGCTGCAGAGGCACTGGCTCTGCATTCTGATTTCTGATGTCTGCCTTACATTTCTCACAGGCAACATACAAGGCATTGGATTTCGGTGCCATGGCAAGATATGTCACCGCATGGGTCAGGTGCACATCACATTCCGGAACTCCCAGAAAATGACACGCCTGATAAGCTGCCACAGCCACCTGCAAAGCATGGGAATCCGCCATGCCGATATCCTCACTGGCAAAACGCACCAGCCTTCTGGCAATATAGAGGGGATTTTCCCCACCCTCCAGCATCCGGAGCATCCAGTAAACCGCCGCGTCCGGGTCACTGTTGCGCATAGATTTGTGCAGTGCGGAAATCAGATTGTAATGCTCTTCCCCCGCTTTATCGTAGAGCAGGGATTTCCGGTTGATGCACTGCGCCATATCTTCCTTCGTCACAAGGATACGCCCTTCCGGCGTCATTTCACCGTTTAGGACAACCATTTCCAGCGTATTTAAAGCGCTTCTGGCATCCCCGTTTGCAAAAGCCGCAATCGCCTGCAGCTGATCCTCTGTTATAGCAACATCCATATTCCCAAAGCCTGCCGGATTATGAAGTGCATGCCGCAGCAGTTTCACCAAATCCTGCTCTTCCAGAGCTTTTAATACAAACACTCTGCATCTGGATAAAAGAGCGCTGTTAATCTCGAAGGATGGGTTCTCCGTGGTGGCACCGATCAGAATAATACTGCCCTTCTCCACGAAAGGCAGAAACGCATCCTGCTGCGCCTTATTAAATCTATGTATCTCGTCTACGAACACAATGGTCTTCGTACCGTATTGGCGGTTAATCTCCGCCTGCTCCATCACCGCGCGTATCTCCTTGATACCGCTTGTCACCGCCGAGAAGTCAATAAAAGAAGCCTTCGTTCTGTTGGCAATAATCCTTGCCAGTGTGGTTTTGCCCACGCCGGGAGGTCCCCAGAAGATCATGGACGAAATCCGGTCACTCTCAATCAAACGCCTGAGTATCTTACCCTGCCCTAACAGATGGGTCTGTCCTACATATTCATCTAATGTCTGCGGTCTTAGCTTTGCTGCCAAGGGCTGTGGCATCTCTCTGTCAAATAAAGATAATTGATCCATGGGTTGTCCTTCTTTCGCCAAGGTTTCTCATTATGTAAACCTATTTTAGTCTTATGTAAACTTATTTGTTTCAGTATGCTGTCAATATAAGCTTAGCATATCAAAAAAGGTTTATCAATTATGAATAATAGGATGACCCATCCTCTCCGGCTGCACATTAGTTCCTTAACCTTATATATTTTTATAAAATTCTTTTATTCTTACTGATTACACCGCACGATGTCTCTATTCCAACGGACAGGATATCTGGAACATCTCTTCGCAGGCATGATGCACCAACTGCGCCTGTGCCGTCTCCGCCAGCTTATAATAGACTTCTTTGCCCTCTCTGCGGCTCACAATCAGTCCGCTCTTACGAAGCAGTTTTAAGTGATGGGAAACCGCCGGATCGCTCATCTCCATAGCTGCCGCAATATTGCTGACACATTCCTCACAGTGGCATAACAGCCATAAAATCCTTAATCTGGAACCGTCGCTGATCAGCTTGAAAATTTCCGCAGCCTGCATACATTCCTCCTGCGCCGGAAGCTTCTCCAATACTTTCTCTATTTCCTGACCATGGTCATGCGGCAAGACAATCTGTGTCATAGGTTTCTCCCTTCTTCTATCACTTTGCATAGGTAATTGCGAAACTCATCAAAACATTGCACTAATTGTATAAATTGTATAAACATAAGCAGGCCCTTTGAAAGCGTCGGCACTTGGCGAGGTATTTTCGAGCCTAGTGTCCGCTACGCTGGAAACGGAGCGCAAGCGTGACTGTGTTGTTTATACAATTTGTACAATTTCGATAATCAGGAAAGAGTTTCGCAATTACCTAATCACTTTTCATAACCTTTTTCTTTTTACTCTTCATACTGCAATGCCCTTGTGGCGTTAAGCACGGCAATAATCATAACGCCTACATCCGCAAAGATCGCCCACCACATATTGACAAATCCAACCGCTCCAAACGCCAGGCAAGCAAATTTAACTGCCAGCGCAAAGACGATATTCTGATGAACAATGCGTAACGTTTTGCGGGAAATATTCATCGCCGTGGCAATCTTCGCCGGATCATCATCCATCAAGACAATATCCGCAGCCTCGATTGCCGCATCAGACCCAAGCGCCCCCATGGCAATGCCTAAATCCGCTCTGGAAAGTACCGGCGCATCATTGATACCGTCACCCACAAAAGCAAGCTTTTCCTTTTCGCCCTTAGCTTCTAACAGCTTCTCTACCTCTGTTACTTTATCGCCCGGCAGCAATTCGCTCTTTACTACGTCCACCCCTAATTCCCGCGCGGCGGCATCTGCCACTCTCCTGGTGTCTCCGGTTAACATAACTACTTGTTTTACGCCTGCTGTTTTCAAGCCGGCAATCGCCTTCTTTGCCCCAGGCTTCACTACATCCGAAATGAGAATATAACCTGCATAGACGCCGTCTACTGCCACATGTACCTCCGTGCCGATTTTCTGCGGCACGGCATAAGAAATGCCCAGTTGTTTCATCAGCTTCCCGTTTCCTGCCGCCACAATGTGTCCGTCTACATATGCCTGTATGCCGTGGCCACTGATTTCTTCCACATCGCTGACTCTTGCCGTATCAATTTCCCTGCCATAGGCTTCTTTCAAGCTCTTACTAATAGGATGATTGGAATAGCTTTCTGCATAAGCCGCCTTCTCAAGCAGTTCCTCCTCTGAAATACCTTCCGCCGGTTCCATGTGGGTTACTTCAAATACCCCCTTCGTCAAAGTTCCGGTCTTATCGCACACCACATACTTTGTCTGTGCCAGCGCTTCCAGATACACGGAACCTTTCACCAAAATTCCTTTGGAGGATGCACCGCCGATTCCGCCAAAAAAGCTTAAAGGAATCGAAATGACCAGGGCGCAGGGGCAGCTGATAACCAAGATCGTCAATGCTCTTGTGATCCACTGTAACCAGTTGGCAGGATTTCCCATAATCAAATTGATGACAGGCGGCAGTAATGCCAACGCCAAGGCGCCGTAACAGACAAAGGGGGTATAATATCTGGCAAATCTTGTAATAAAGTTTTCGGATCTGGACTTTTTCATACTGGAATTCTCTACCAGTTCCAGTATTTTAGATACGGTGGATTCCCCGAATTCTTTGGTGGTCTGCATACGCAGCACACCGGACATATCCACGCATCCGCTGATAACCTCATCGCCTTCCTTTACCTCTCTTGGAAGACTCTCACCTGTCAGCGCGCTGGTGTTTAGAGATGCTGCACCGCTGACCACCACACCGTCAAGGGGCACCTTTTCACCCGGCTGCACAATAATGACTGTCCCGACAGCCACCTCGTCAGGATCTACCTGCTCCAGTTTGCCGTCCACTTCTATATTGGCATAATCGGGACGGATATCCATCAACTGGGAAATATTCCTGCGGCTTTTGCCTACCGCGTAGCTTTGGAACAATTCGCCGATCTGGTAGAAGAGCATAACTGCCACGCCTTCTACATACTCCCCAAGAATAATAGCGCCCACGGTAGCTACCGCCATCAGGAAATTTTCATCAAACACTTCTCCGTGAACGATACCGAGAACCGCCTTTTTCAAAATATCATATCCGATGATGAAATACGGCGCTAAGTAAAGCGCCAGCCTGATATATGGATTTTCCACCGGGATAAAATGTAAGGCGACAACCAAAACTGCAGCAATGATAATGCGGATAAATACTTTTTTTTGTTTTTTTGTCATAGTCTCCTCCTGTCCGAAGCATCAATGTTCCCATGCTGGTTCATTCATCACATAATAATTACACAAAGATGATATATACATGCTATTGATGCATCGTGTTTTATCTTTCATACGGCTTTATGCAAATAGATACTTATTGCACATTTTTCTTATATGAACATTTAAACATTTATTTAATTGTTTGTCAAGACTATTTTTTATTTTATGCATTGCCCATTTTCTGTTTATTTTTGCTGTCAATCTTCTTTATTATAATTATATGCATATTTACCTTTTATGACGCATGCACATTTTCCGCCGGATTCACATGCACCATAATATGTTTTACCTTGGGAAAGGCTTTCTCAATAGAGTCATGCACGCACTCTGCAATTCCATGCGACTCCCTTAGCGTTTTGCTGCCGTCTGCGCTGATTTCAATATCTACATATATCTTATTTCCAAACACACGGGTATGCAAAAGATCAATTCCCATTACACCGTCCTGATCCATAGCACAGGCACGAATCTTGTTCTCCGTCTCTTCATCACATGCTTTATCCACCATCTTATCTACTGCATCCATAAAAATATCATAAGCTGCTTTCTCGATAAAAAAGCAGATAACCAGACTGGCAGCCGGATCTAAAATCGGAAATCCCATTCTTGCGCCCGCAATACCGATAAGCGCACCTATGGAAGACAGCGCATCAGATCTGTGATGCCATGCATCCGCCATCAATGCACTGGAATCAATCCTTTTGGCATATATTTTCGTATACTGGTACATCCCCTCTTTAACCAGAATGGATATGACTGCCGCGATTAACGCCAATACCCCCGGAACCGCCAGACTGGCATAATTTCCTCCGATAATCTTGGTTACGGCAGAATAGCCGATCCCAAGTCCGGTAGCTGCCAGAATCGTTGCCAGTACAATGGCTGCCACACACTCTAAGCGCTCATGTCCGTATGGATGATTCTTATCTGATTCTTTTCTGGATATCTTGATGCCGATAATAACTACAATGGTACTGAATACATCGGAAGCCGAATGAATTGCATCCGATATCATTGCCCCGGAATAAGCGATAATACCCGCTATTAATTTCAATACAGTCAGCACTATATTCGCCGCAATACTGACTGTCGATACCTGCATTGCTGCCTTTTCAAAATCCTGCTCTTTTGCCATATAACATCCACCTTTACTTTTTGCTCTGCATCACTATCACCTTAATAATCTGTGGGGATCTTTCAGAAAAGAATATTCTGATCATAAGAAAACACCCACGTATTCAGTAATCGTAACTACTGTCCCGCAGATGTCATAACCTACTGTCGCCTTACGCAACCCGGCTCCGGGGCATACGCCCCGGCCTGTTCAGTTTGTACTGTATTTAATATGCAGTGCAAATTGTTTTGTTGTTCTTATTTTATCATACCGCTCACCGCCGCGCAAGTTCTGTTTAATGTTTTTTCATCTATTATAATCCGATAGTTCGTCCAGACTAACTGATCAGAAATCAGGTATGGACTCATTATTTCGGCTTTGACGCTTTAGAAAATCTTTTCGCACTACACATTGATCTCCGCCTTCACCCCAAGCAGCTCTTTATTCTCCTCCAGAATCGGATTTACGATCTCCTGTAAGAATTTCTCCACCTGAAGCGGCGCACGTCCCACATATTTAGACGGATCCATCGTCTTTTGCAGATCCTCTAAACTCATATTGAAAGCAGGATCATCTGCAATCAGCTCTAACAAATTGTTATCCTTACCTTCACGTTTCACATTGGCTCCGGCAATCATGGACAATTCCCTGATCTTCTCATGCAGCTCCTGACGGTTGCCGCCCATCTTAACCGCATCCATCATAATATTCTCTGTTGCCATGAAGGGAAGCTCGCTCATTAAGCGTTTGGTAATTACTTTATCATATACTACCAGTCCGTCTACCACATTCAGACACAAATCTAAAATACCGTCAATCGCCAAAAATGCTTCCGGAATAGAAAGTCTCTTATTCGCAGAATCATCCAAAGTTCTCTCAAACCACTGTGTTGCGGAAGTGATTGCCGGATTTAAGGCATCCACCATAACGAATCTGGACAAGGATGCAATACGCTCACTTCTCATAGGATTTCTCTTATATGCCATCGCGGAGGAACCGATCTGGCTCTTCTCAAAAGGTTCTTCTACCTCTTTTAAATGCTGTAACAGCCTGATATCATTGGACATCTTGTGCGCAGATGCCGCAATCCCTGCCAGAATGTTGCAGACTCTTGTATCCACTTTACGGGAATAAGTCTGTCCCGATACCGGATAACATTTCTCAAATCCCATCTTCTTAGCAATCATCGGGTCGATCTTATCGATGGTCTCCTGATCGCCGTCAAACAGTTCCAAGAAGGATGCCTGCGTTCCTGTCGTTCCCTTGGAACCAAGCAGTTTCATAGTAGATAATACATAATCCAGATCTTCTAAGTCCAGACAGAATTCCTGTGTCCAAAGCGTGGCTCTCTTACCTACTGTGGTTGGCTGTGCCGGCTGGAAGTGGGTAAACGCCAGCGTCGGCAGTTCTTTATAAGTATCGGCAAACTTGGCAAGCTCTGCAATCACGTTTACCAGCTTCTTCTTCACAAGCTTAAGCGCCTCTGTCATCACGATAATATCTGTGTTATCTCCTACATAACAGGACGTTGCACCTAAGTGGATAATACCTGCTGCCTTAGGGCACTGCTGTCCATACGCATACACATGGCTCATAACGTCATGGCGCACCTCTTTTTCACGGGCTTTCGCCACATCATAGTTGATATCTTCTGCATGAGCCTTTAACTCATCAATCTGCTCTTTAGTAATGACCGGCTTGCCGTTCTGACTTAAACCAAGTTCCATCTCTGTCTCGGCAAGGGCAATCCACAGCTTTCTCCATGTCCGGAATTTC
>CAZPSD010000071.1:0-12532 GCA_964589055.1 uncultured Bacteroides sp. | reverse complement strand
TAAAGCAAATAACAAAGATACTCCCAAAATTCTATATATTTTTTTCATATAATTTCATTCCTTTCTACTTATTTTTCAAATATTCTATACCCATCATGCAAAAAACTAATTATCCCATTATTTATACTAAAACCTAGATTGACGGCAATTCCCTCATTTTCAAACTCTTTGTCAGTTTCGCATTTACCCTCCCACGTTATTTTTATTAATATGCACTCATTTTCACTCTCATCAAATCCATATATATATTGATCATCAAATGTACCATAGTTCACAAAAATATCATTATTTTCCGAAATGTCATATAACATCTCGGAATCCTCTTCTATCCATTTTCTAAATAAGATATTGTTATCTAAATCCTTATAGACAATCCCCCATTCGGTGACTAATACATCACTCTCACATTGATCAATTAGATTAATTATTTCTCCTGACTCCGTATCATAAATAATTATTTTATTATTTTGCCTATCGAGATAGACCAATTTCTGGTATTGAAGCATTGTATTTATATATCCATATGCAAGTGCGCTTATATCTTCATGTAAAATGCCGCATCTATCCAGTTGTTGATACAATACATTATCCAACTCTTCAATCTCACTAATTACTCCGTTATTAAATTCATATGCCTTGCAAATATTACCCCCTTCCAAATAAATCTTATTCTGGTACACATATATCTGATGAATACTCCACATAAATTCTGACCAATTCAGCAGTTTTTCTTCATAAAGATTTGTCAGATCCATATAAAAGATTCCTGCATTATCTACATTATCTGATGCGTATCGTATGTAGTAAATTTTATTTTCATCAAAATCACCCAGAATAACATTACCGTCAGCCAATGTCTCAGTTATTGACAAGTCCTCAGAGATTCTTTGAAAACCATTCACATCCGAAAAATAGAAATAATTATTATAATATTTCACAGGATTATATACGTTGTTACCCAAACCAGTATTTTGATCCACTTCTGTATCTCCATTTTTATCCTCGATTTCGCTTTCTCCCACAAGATCTCCTTTTTCAGTTTGTCCATCCGTTTCCGGTATATTCGTATCCACAGATATATTTACCTCATTACTGTCTGTCATCGACATATCTGCTTCATGTGTAAAACTGCAGCCAGTCAAAAAAACAACAATTACATATAACATCGTCGCAATTTCAACAATTCTTTGCTTCCATAGTTTCTTACTATTTTCATCTGTAATTTTTAACATACTCACCATTTCCTTTTTGCTTTCAAATATGCATTGCCTTTATGCACAACCATTGTCAATTCTAATTATACCAATACTTTTTAAACAAACAATCTACTTTTTATACAAAATTTATATCCAATTTTTGGGGATAATTTATTTTGCCAAATATTGTTGACATAAACAATGATTGTGTGATATTTTAAAAAAGAAATGGGGGTATCTTATTTAATGAAACTTACTAACAGAGAATTAGCCGTCATGAAAATATTATGGGAAGCCGATGAACCCCTCATGGTATCAGAGATTGTTCAGCGGGATCCAAACAGTACGATATACAGTGTACAAAGGATTATTCAGAATTTAATGAAGAAAAATATTGTTGCAGTGGACAGCATCGCCTATAACAAAAAGTCTCTGGCGCGAAAATTCAAACCTCTTATCAGTGCCGAAAGTGTTGAACTTACTCTGCTGCAGGATATGTTCAATAATATGGTCAGTAAAGATATCATGGCGTCCCATCTGATTGCAGCATTGCTTCCAACCGAGAATACTGAGAGAACCCTTGAGGAATTAAACGCCCTTGAGCAAATCATTGCCGAACGGAAGCAGCAATTACTCGAGGCAGGAGCCACTGATACCGCACAGAAGAAGAAATAGAGGTACTTTTATGGATTTTTCTTTTGCATCATTGATAACTACCATACTATTCAGCACTATCGCCATCCTACTATTAAGTTACCTGATATCGGGTCATCGTGTTGTATCCAAAAAGGGATTTGCCTTTTTATCTTTTATCATTATACTGATTATGATACGACTCTTTCTTCCGTTTGAATTTCTGTCTGTACAAAGCAATATTAATATTACTCTTGGATTGCCTGATATTGTGCGTTTTTTTAATCAAAATATATTTGTTTTAATTGGAAGAGAATGGAATATATTTTCTTTATTGCTTCTCCTGTCGCTTATCGGCAGCATTTTCTTCCTAATAAAGCTTATTTTATCCTATTTTACTACCGGAAATACCTTGTATAACTTCCGACATCTGGACCATACGTCAATTAACAGACTGCTGACAGAAATTACTGCTGAATATAAGAAACCCGTATCTTTTCGGATTGTAACCGATAAATCAATAACAACGCCTTTTATCTTTGGACTTTTTAAACCAATTATTGCATTGCCTGATATGCCATTGTCCGAAGAAGAATGGTATTACATATTAAGTCACGAAGTAACGCATTATTATCACAAAGATTTATGGCTGCGTTTCGTATGTGAACTGCTGTTGGCATTTTACTGGTGGAATCCCGCTGTCTACCTGCTTCGCAGACAGGTTAAGAAATTACAGGAGATTCGTACTGATACTGTTGTCTCAGCCAATCTGGATGAAATACAAAAATTATCCTATATACAATGTCTTATTAAGATGACGAAATTGAAAACTGTCCGAAAAAAGAAATGGGCTGTTGCTTTCAATGATAAAAATGAAATTACAAACCGTATCAAAACTTTACTTAATACAGACAACCGTGCACATGGCAGAACTATTCGCACGATACAAAATAGCATGGCATTTATATTATTGATTGTATTTGCATTGTTCCTGCCGAATTTTACCATCATTAAACCAAACAATTCCGTACCGGAAGAGATCGCGCAAACCACTGCCGCCATAAACAATACCAACAGTTACTTTGTATTGCAGGAGGACGGCACTTATGATGTCTATGTTGACGGAGAATATTTTGGTTCTGTTACCCAGATTTTTGATGATACTATAAAAATTATCGATTGGAAAGGAAATGTAATCCATGAAGAAACGAATCCTCGCCACCTCAATAATCTGTTTGAGTGTACTTTTTAACCTTACACCCTCTACAGCTTACGCCAAACAAACAATATACGATGACATATGCGTTACCTCAGTGACACGTTCATCTAAGACCGAATGGCGGTATAAATTTGTAAATGGTCTGATGTACCGACGTCTTTATGACCTTGACAATGACTGTTGGATCGGCGATTGGGAATTGTGCCCATAATCCACTTCGCTATACTGCATCTTAATCGGTTATCTTCTTAAAGATTCCGAAAAAATATTTTTCATTGAATCACGATACCTCCATCAGTGATCTGCTAAACCCGGCGGAACGTATCCAGTCGGTTGTGGCGAGGTATAATGCGAGGGAGTCAGCTTAATCAATTTGCATATAAACAAAAAAGCTTTGGTGTGTTACTCTTAACCGACACGCCAAAGTTTTTTCGCCTCATAGAACTTTTCTCCTAAAACAATTATTCGAATGAATATGTTCAATTTTCCTTTGATTATTTTTACGCATTGTACATTTATGCGCAACAATTGTCTTTATGCACAATCATAATATAACAAATTATTCCATGATGTCAATTGACTTTTTATATAAAATATGTAACAGTTCAGCCATGCAGAAATGATTGTGCAATATGACCGTGGGAGCTTGCTCACTAAGGACGGTTAAAGATTCCCTGTTCGTATATTGTCTTGCTTTTTTGTGTTATTCCATATAAAATAATCTGGAAGAATACATAGTCTGTTCAAGAGAGGATTATAAGCATGGATTTATTTGACGAATTGAAGGAATATGGTGTGAATGTGGAGGAAGGAATACAGCGTGTCATGGGAAATGCCGGGCTTTATCGGACGATGCTGTTTAAGCTGCTTAAGCTGTTGGAGGACTTTTGGCCGGAGAGGGACTTTGGGGATGGCAGCGATCCGGATATCATTGAGCGTGTACATATAATCAAGGGCGCCGCAGGCAATCTGTCTGCGCAGCCGATCTATGACGCCTATGCAAAGGCGCTGACGCTTCTGCGCACAGGAGAAAGGGAGACGGCAAAGGCAGTCCTCCTTGAGATACAGCCAGTTCAGCAAAAGATCATGGAATGTATTGCGAAATATAAGTAAGGAAACGCCGGCTGAATCAGCCAGTTGATTTATGGAGGGGGCAAATGGATACAGACAGAAAAATATTGATCATTGATGATTCGGAAATTGACCGCCTGGTCCTGCAGGCCATGCTCTGCGATGAATATGAAATCGTTGAAAAGAGCGATGGATTTTCCGCGATTGGGTTTCTTATGGACGAGAATGAGAAGGCGGATGCGATTTTCCTTGACATCTCCATGCCGGAAATGGACGGGTTTCAGGTTCTTCAGTTTATGAAAAACTCGGAGATGGACAATATTCCCGTATTTCTGATCACATCGGAGGCCACAAGCGATAATGTACAGAAGGCCGCGCAGTACCGCATCGCCGGATTTATCAGAAAACCCTTTGAACGGGAGGATATTGTCAGAAGGCTGCGCATACATCTGGGTATCATTGAAGAATATGAACTGACACAGGAGGATGTCGAAGAAACCGGTCTGTACATGAAAGAACTCGGCACGCTTTTGAAACGTCATCTGATCAACTTCCGGGAGGACGAGGAGCATTATCTGCGCCTGTCGGGACTGATGAAGATATTCCTGACAAAATACGCGCAGATAAATGATATTCCGAAGCTTGACAAAGAGCGGATAGAGATCATCAGCAGGGCAGGATATTTCTGCGATATCGGTTTTATGCTTGTTCCCTCCAAAACAGTAAGGATTTTTAAACCGGAGGGCGAGGACGAGGACTCCTACCAGCATCACACCATGCTGGGCGCGGGGATGATCGGGCTGAACCATTCGGAACGCTGCAGGTATTTTGTGCAGGTGTGCAAAGAGATCTGTATGCATCATCATGAGCGGTACGATGGGAAGGGATTCCCCCACAGGATCACGGGTGACCATAATCAGATCTACACGCAGATCTGCAGGCTTGCGGATCGGTTTGATTCTTATTATATGAAGTATCAGGAGTACAATGACAGGCAGTTTGACTGTGCTGTCAGCGATATGGAACGGGACCGGGGGTTTGTGAGCGGCGCGACGCTCGCCCTTCTTACCGAATGCAGGGAGGATATCAGCTGGTTCTATCGGCCGACGGAATGATTTTGGGACAGGAGTGACCGGAAAATTGAGAATGGAAAAGAGTACAATCAAATTTTTAATATTGAGTTTTTTCAGCGCACTGTTGATCAGTGTGATCATTTTTGTCACCTTCGGCTTTTTTGTCTCCAAAGAGACCAATAGGACGGTCGAGGATATGAGTGAAATTTACATGGTCGAGGTGAGCCGGCAGATCCAGCAGAAATTCGCTTCTCTGGTCAGCCTGAGACTGGACCAGGTGCAGGGGATTATTACCCGTATGCCTCCGGAGGAGCAGACGTATGGAGATGAGATGCTGGAGGAACTGGGGTACAATGCGGATATCCGGAGATTCAGCTATCTGGCTTTATACAGGGATCACGAGGAACTGGAAACCGTTTACGGAGATCCGGTGACCCTTGCCAATGCCGAGAACTTTTATGACTCCCTTCATGAGGATGAGAAAGTAATCGAAAGGGGCTTTGGCAGCGGGAATGAAAATATTCTCCTGCTTGGCATGGCGGCGTCTTATCCCATGAAGGACGGAGGATACAGCGATGCCCTGGTAGTCGGGGTTCCCATGGATTATCTGGACAACGCCCTCTATCTGAATGAGGAGGGCGCCAATGTTTATTCCCATATCATTGATAAGAGCGGAACCTTTGTGATCAAAAATTCCGAGGCGTTCCGGGATAATTATTTTCAGCGCATTCATGATCAATACGAGACTTATGACGGGAAGGAGCCGGATGACTATTCCAAAGAGCTTCAGGATGCCATGAGCGAAAATCTGGACTACAGCGCCTATATTTCCCTGGAAGGGGACGTGCGGCATATCTACTGCTCCCCGCTCTATGGAAATTCCGACTGGTATCTTATTGCAGTGATGTCCAATGCGATTTTTGAGCAGCCTCTTTCCCGGCTTGATTCCCTGCAGACAAAGGCTATGGTCATTGCCATAATCGCCATCATGGTGCCGGTCATTTTCTTTATTCTCTGGTATGCGCGGATGACATCGAAGCAGATGTATGCCCTGCGCAAGGCTCAGGAGGAAGCGATTCGCGCAAGCAATGCGAAGAGCGACTTCCTCTCCAGCATGAGCCATGATATCCGCACGCCGATGAACGCCATCATCGGGATGACGGATATCGCCCTGAAATATAAAGGGGATGAGACCCGGGTGGAGGACTGTCTCCATAAGGTGCAGCTTTCCAGCAAGCATCTGCTGGGGCTGATCAACGACGTGCTGGATATGTCCAAGATTGAGAGCGGCAAGATGTCCCTGAATATTACGGAGGTGTCCCTGCGCAGTATAGTCGATGAACTGGTGAACATTGTACAGCCTCAGGTAAAAGCCAGACACCAGTATTTTGACGTGTTTGTGTGGGATATTAAGACGGAACTGGTCTGCTGCGACGCTGTCCGTCTGGATCAGGTACTGTTTAATCTGCTGTCAAACGCCATCAAGTTTACGCCGGCGGAGGGCAGGATCGATATTTATCTGTATCAGGAACCGTCTCCTAAGGGAGAAAACTATGTCCGGAATCATTTCAAGGTGACGGATACCGGAATCGGCATGTCCGAGGAGTTCCAGCAAAAGATCTTTGAGGCTTTCACAAGAGAGGATTCCGAGGTGGTGCGGAATATCCGGGGAACCGGTCTTGGTATGGCCATCAGCAAAAATATTATTGACCTGATGAATGGCAGTATCGAGGTGGAAAGCGCTCTGGGGAAAGGGACTACTTTCCACATCACGCTGGATCTGGAGAGAGGAGAGGAACCCGAGGAAATGAACCTTCCCGCATGGAATGTGCTGGTGGTGGATGATAATGAAATGCTGTGTACCAGCGCGGCGGCAAATCTGGAGGAGCTGGGCGTCCATGCGGAGTGGACCTGCGACGGAAAGCAGGCGCTGCAGATGATAGAGAAGCGCCATGCGCAAGAGGATGATTACCGCTTTGCGCTTGTTGATTTCAAGATGCCCGATATGAGCGGTCCCCAGATTATCAGGGAAATACGGAAGAAAGTCGGAAAAGAGGTTCCGGTCTTCCTGATCTCAGCCTACAGCATGGCGGAGATTGAAGATGAGATCGATATGTCTGAGATCGAAGGGTTTATTCCCAAGCCTCTGTTTAAATCCACTCTTTATCTGTATCTGAACCGGTACACCGGCAAAGAAGCTGTCCTTCCGGATGCGATGCAGGCGCCCCAGGCGGACTTTACGGGCAAGCGCCTGCTGGTGGCGGAGGACGTGGAGCTTAACTGGCTTGTTGTCCAGGAGGTTCTGACATCCGTTGGATTTATGGTGGACCGGGCGGAGAACGGGAAAATCTGCGTGGAGATGTTTGAACAGTCGGAGACAGGCTATTATGACGCAATCATGATGGATATCCGCATGCCGGTGATGGACGGGTACGATGCCACGAAAGCCATCCGGGCTCTCAACCGGAAGGATAAGGAGCTTCCTATCATTGCAATGACCGCAGACGCCTTTGCGGATGACGTACAGTACTGTCTGGACTGCGGGATGAACGGACATATCGCCAAGCCCCTTGATTTCAAAGAACTGGTGCATATGCTGCAGAAGTTTTGTTAATAGTTTTGGTCAAATTACCGGTCAGTTCGAAACCATCCTGACCGAACCGCAAAAGCGGAGAAAAAAATAAAACTAAGGAGACAAATGAATATGAAAGACAAGAAAGTTCTGTTTCTGACCCAGGCGGCTATGATCGCTGCTCTCTACGTTGTGCTTACTTTTATAGCCAACGCCTTCGGACTTGCCAACTATGCCGTGCAGGTTCGTTTCTCTGAGGCGCTTACCATTCTGCCTTACTTCACTCCCGCAGCAATTCCGGGTTTATTCATCGGATGTCTGCTCAGCAACATACTGACAGGCTGCGCCCTGCCGGATATTATTTTCGGAAGTCTGGCGACGCTGCTCGGTGCACTTGGCACTTATGCGCTCCGCAAATGGAAATGGTGTGCGCCTGTGTGCCCGATCATCGCAAATACAATTATTGTACCTTTAGTATTAATCTATGGATACGGCTTGCTGATTGAAGGCTTAACTGTCTTACAGTGCTTCGGCTATTACTGCCTGACAGTAGGCGCCGGAGAAATCATTTCCTGTGGTATTCTGGGTATGATCCTTCTGTTTGCTTTGCAGAAATATCGCGGCAAAATATTCGGAGAAAACTAATTTTCTTTTGCTCTTCAAAGAAAATTATTGTTTTCTCACATACGTAATAAACCGATTACCATTCTCGTTAAGCCATTCCGTGGAGTCATTCATGCCTTTCTTATACAAGGTTCCTGTCACCGGGTCCATCACTACAATATTGAGTTCGTTAAATCCAACGATCAGTACTGCATTGCCGTCCTCCAACATTGCCAGCACCGGAATGTCCTGATTAACATAGTATAAAACCGCATCCAGACTGCAGCCGGTCAGGTCCAATATCGTACATTCCTGCAAGTCAGCCGCCAAAATATCCAAAACGGTATCACCACGTCCGAGAAGCCGCTCCGTGCTTCTGGATATTCCCTCGTATTTTAAAATAGTATCCAGACAAACCGCCAGCGAACTTCTGGTTTCCGACGCTTCGTCTTCCGTGATCGCCATGATCTGATTCCGGGCGCTTCTGGTTTCACGTTTCCAGACATAATCCCCTTCATCATCCACCACAACGGCCGAAAGCTGATATCCAAGTTCAACAGCTTTGCCGGGATTCTCATAAATCCCCTCAATTCCGTTCTTACCATACACATAGTAATATGGCACTGTTTCTCCCGTCTCTGGTATCCTGATGGAACGATTTTCTTCAAACAATACTTCTTTCGGCGTTAAAAGTTTCAATGCTTTGCTGTCTATTTCTTCTTTTACGTCGATCTGGCAAATCGTCTCGTAGTGCTCGGTAACTACATAATCCAATATATTATTTCCCGTTTTCGCTTTTTCCGTACTCATGATCTGATCGTCTGTGGCCGGCAGATAGCTTTCGCTCTCTTCATCCCATACGACTCTGGACAAATTAAGCTGATTATCCTGAATGGTACTGTCTATCACATACACATCCTGCTTCTGATATGTCTTTAAAACCGCACCGCTGTCGCTCTGGATTTTCAGGCAATACATAGGAAATGTAGTAACGCCCGCCGTATTCTCAACCACATCGCTTTTTCTCGCCAAACCATAGATCAGATCCTCTTCCATAAAGCCAAGTACCGATATATACTCTCCGGCTCCTGCACTGATCGTAGTCTGCGTCTGTTCGTTCAGGTTCATCAGCGTCAGGCTGCTGCTGGCATACAGATCATCGCCCTCCTGCCACACAAGCATCTCATTGGAATCGGATACACGATACCCGTTTTCCCGCAGACCGGAAACAATCGTCTGACAGGATTCCGAATCCAGATCAACTGCATACACGCTTCCGTTCAGCATAAAATAGTAAATGCCCGATTTATTGAGATAAGAAAGCTTATTGATATCGGACTTGAGCAATTCATAAGACTTATCATAAGGAATATAGATCAATTCCTCCACTGTATTGGTCATACTGCTGTATCCATAGACTGCCACGCCCACACCTCCTTCATGGCGTCCTCTGTTCATATAACCATAGACAAGGAAAAACACATTCCCCGTCTCATCCACATTAAGCACCTGGATATCATGTTTATCGTAGGAGCTTCTGGCATCCAGCAGCTGCTCGGTATTTTCGTAGAAACTGAAAAGTCTTGCCAATTTATGGTCTGTCACATTATAGCTATACAGTTTATCGGCAACCGTAAAAGCAAAAATATTACCGCCGTCGCTCTCGCGCAGTGTCACATCATCCCCGGTAATACCAAGCATGATCTTGTCATTTACATAGACATCCGCTTTTTCATCAAAAATCTGCTGCATGTCTCTCTCATAGTCCAACAAATACATCCGGTCCGGCGTATACCGTATTCTGTAATATTCCGAAATGCGATAATAGTTGATGTCTTTTCCATCTTTCACAGAGGCAAGATACTCCATCCGAAAAGACCCGGTCTGTTCCGTCAGGTCTTTAATCACGATATCCGGCTCCGTAACCCGGCTGACCGCCATATCTCCCCATGTAACCTGATTGAAGCTGCTGTGAATTGTCACTTTATGAAAGGTCGTATTGTCTCCCTCGGAATTGGATTCCAGATATTTGGTCAGCTCCGCAGCCGCTTCTTTGTCAAAGGTTCTCTCATGAAAATCGACAATATAATCCAGCTTCTCCTGCATATGCAGGGAATCGCTCATCACGATCCTTGTATAGTACCGGATCGGCGTGCTCCCTTTTGGTGTGACCAAAAATACAAGCAGATACTCCGTATCATTTTCCACCAGATCTTTTAAAGTAATATCAAAGGTTATCGTATCGGACTCCTGCTCATAGGAAGTCACCTCCGTGCTCTCAATCAGGCGCTCGCCTTCCAGACTGCGCACTTCAAAGGCAATTTCCGACATTTCTCTTCCATAGGTATCTATCTGCACGCCGATCTTTCTGTCATTCTCCACCGGCTGCAGCGTCTCGCGCAGATACGCGCTGTTCATGCTCTCGGCATAACCATGGAGTTGATTGACCCGGCGCCCCTTCACAAACATAGATACGACGGGATATGTGGGATCTCCCATTTCTGTTGTCATATCGGTATTTCCCTGATTCATTACGATACTGATGATCATAAGCGCCAACACAAAGATGACGCCCAGGAAAGCGCCTTTTATGATTGTCTTTTTCATAAAATCGTTATTCCTCTAATAAAAGTTTCTGCTCGTCTGCACACCCGGATCCGCCGGAAACGGAACCGGTATCGCTGACCTGTTTACCGTTCCTTTTTATTTTAATAAGATTATAGTAAAACCACAACTAAAATTTTAAGATTCCGTCCCGGTTCGAATGACGTTTCTTATAGATTTCATAAGATAACAGCACCTGTATAAATTCCGCAATCCACTCCCAATCCATGGCAGGGGCATTTTCAGTCTCCTGTTGTTTCCTGATCTTATCAACGATAATCTGCGTCAACCGGTAGATCTGCCATTTATCCGGATATTCGTCATAGATCATACTTCCTTCATAATCAAGTTTATCCAAAACCTCCGCAATAATTTTCTGGTATTTCTTTGCTTCTGTCGGATACATCTGCTGTAAATATTCCAAATCCCTTGTTACCGTATCTTCCTGCTGATAATACATAGGTAAGGGATATGCCATATAAAAAGGTAATATTCTGGATTGATTCATACTGCACCAGCTTTATGTCGTTTTGCTTTATTATATGCACCTTTTTACGCCGCGTTAGTCATTATTTATTATATCTGGATTTAATTTTATTCTAAAATGACAAAGGACGAGCATAGCCCGTCCCTCATCTTTTATACACTTTATTAAATTACATGTGTTACTTATTGTTTTACTGCCTGGATCCTGGCAACCGCACGTTTCAGGGACAGCTCCGCTCTCTTCATATCTGTTCCCGGTGCATGTTCCTTAATTCTCTCCTCCGCACGTGACCTGGACTCTTCCGCACGTGCAAGGTCGATCTCCGCTGACCACTCAATGATCTCAGCCAGAATCGTAACCTGATCCGGTAAAACTTCGGCAAATCCTGCATGTAACGCAGCCTCAGACACTTCCTCTCCACTGGTAATCGTCAAGATACCGGGCGCAATAATCATTGTCATGGGAATGTGGTCTTTGTAGATACCGACTTCACCTTCGATCGTATTAAATTCCACCATGGACACTTTCTCTTCATAGAAAACCCTGTCCGGTGTAATGATTTTTAAAGTAAAATTTCTATCATCCGCCATACGCTGCCTGCTCCCTTCTGGAAATGTTTCCTATTTCATACGGGCAAGTACATCGTCTATGCTTCCTGCATTTAAGAAGTAACTCTCCGGGACATCATCATGTTTACCTTCCAAAATCTCCCTAAAGCTTCGTATCGTCTCGGCAATCGGTACGTATTTACCTTCCAGTCCCGTAAACTGTCCTGCAACGAAGAATGGCTGTGATAAGAATTTCTGTATCTTTCTTGCACGGTTGACAACCATTTTATCATCCTCAGAAAGCTCATCCATACCAAGAATCGCGATGATATCCTGCAATTCTTTATATTTCTGCAGAATTTCCTGCACGCCTCTGGCAACATCATAATGTTCCTGACCTACCACTCTGGGATCCAAAATTCTGGATGTAGACTCCAAAGGATCTACCGCCGGATAAATACCGAGCTCTACGATCCATCTGGACAATACGGTGGTCGCATCCAAATGGGCGAAGGTGGTAGCCGGC
>CAZPSD010000070.1:0-13152 GCA_964589055.1 uncultured Bacteroides sp. | reverse complement strand
AGGTGGCGGAGGCTGCCAAGGTAATTGAGAACAGCCAGAGAGATATCAATATTGCGTTTATGAACGAACTTTCTATCATTTTCCACAAAATGGGAATCGATACGAAAGCTGTATTGGAAGCGGCGGGAACCAAATGGAATTTTCTGAAATTTATGCCGGGTCTGGTAGGCGGACACTGTATCGGTGTAGATCCTTATTATCTGACCTATAAGGCTGAGGAGTTGGGTTATCATTCCCAGATCATCCTGTCGGGACGACGTATCAATGATGATATGGGAAAATATGTGGCAGAAAGTCTGGTCAAAGATCTGATCAAAGCGGATATTCCGGTGAAACGCGCCAGAGTCGCCATCTTAGGTTTTACTTTCAAGGAAAACTGCCCGGATACCAGAAATACGAAAGTCATCGATATCTACAGGGAACTGGGTGAGTACGGCATCGCGCCGATCGTGGTAGATCCGGCGGCGGATGCTGAGGAAGCCAAACGTCTCTACGGGATCGGCTTCCAGACGATGGATGATGTAAAAAATGTAGACGCGGTAATCATCGCAGTTGCACATGACAGATTCTTAAGCTTAAGCAGGGATGATATCAATAGCTTTTATAATCCGAAGCATAAACAGAAGGTGTTGATGGATATTAAAGGCTTGTTGAATAAAGAAGAGTATATGACAGAGGATTATCTGTATTGGAGACTGTAAAATTGGCTGTAAGCAAAAAGAGATCTTTTTGTATTCTCACAGGGCTGCTGATATTCTTTTTGGGAATGTTGGCAGCTTATGGTGTTGGAGTATATAATGATTCCGACCAGTATATTACCATGCATATTCATAGGGAACCGCTTTACCCGCTGTTTTTGGCGCTGTTTAGGGGTATCTTCGGACAAGGCTGTCTGACGGCGGCGGCGGCAGCGCAGAATATCCTCGCGGCGGTGAGTATTTGGGTGTTATCAGAATATGTGACAGAGCGGTTTGGACTCAGACTGTGGGAAGAACTGGCAGTGATTGCTTTACAGCTGCTGCCCCATTTAATGACCAGATATGTGTCTGCATTAAGTATTTTTTTGGAAAATTCGGTTATGAGCGAAGCGCTGTGCATTCCGCTGTTTCAATTTTTCCTGTATTTTCTTTTGCGGATGATTTTTGAGCATAGGAAACAGGATACGGTACTTGCGTTATTGTTTGCTTTTCTGTTGTCCATGACCAGAGGGCAGATGATGAGCACGATCCTGATGTGGATGGTTATTTTATTATTTCAGATGTTTTGCAATAAGAAATACCGCGCCTTAATTGTGCCGATCGTGACGGTTATTGTCGTGTTTGGGCTGCGCAGTCTGACGGTTCATGTGTATAATTATGCCGTTACGGGATATTTCATGGGAAATACTTATGGAAAAGTCAATACATTGACTAATGTCATATATGCCTGTGACGAAGAGGACGGCGCGGTATTTGAGGATGGAAGCCTGGAACGGGAATTCTTTGACCGTTTTTATGCGGAAGCAGAGGCATTGACGGCTAATTATAAATATGGCGGCGATTCCTTTACAACAAGGGTGCAGCATTTGGAGGAGTATCATGATATTTTGAAATTCCAAGTGCTGGAGGCGGATTTGTCCGCGTATTATTTTTCGCTGGGGGAAATTGATTATTATCAGCAAAGCAGTATGTCGGATGAGATGGCGGGGATTATGATCCGCAAGCTTCTGCCGGAATGTTTCGGACAGTGGCTGTATGATTATGCGCTGCTTTGCGCTTACGGATTTGTGAGAAGCATTGCAGTGGTCCACCCGCTGGTTAACTGGGCGGCGCTGCTTCTTTATGTGGCGGCAGCTGCGCTTGCCATATGGCAGATATACCGCAGAAAGAATAGTGAAGCTGTGTGGATCATGGGCATAGCGCTTCTGTTTATTGCTGCTAATGTATGTGCAACTTCCATGACGATCATGTGTCTTTCCAGATATATGATTTACGGATTTTCCATATTTTATATTGCGCTTTTTCTTTTAGGACGGGAATGGTTACGGGAGGTTTTGGACAGGCAGTCCGGTCAAAAGGAGCGTTGGCACAATGAACGAGAGGCTGTGTAGAGTTTCGCAATGACCTGAAAACGGAACAATAGAAATGAGGATGGAGAAAAATGGGTTATCAGGATATTAAGTTTGATGAAAACAGTGTGTTTCTGGTGAGCGGCGGCGCCGGATTTATCGGCTCCAACATTTGTGAGGCGCTGATCAATATGGGATATACCGTGCGGTGTCTGGATGATTTGTCCACCGGTAAATATGAGAATATTGAACCGTTGATCGAGAATGAAAAATTTACCTTTATCAAAGGAGATATCCGTAATCCGGATACTTGTCTGGAAGCGACAAAGGGTGTAGATTATGTGCTCAATCAGGCGGCTTGGGGCAGTGTGCCGAGAAGCATCGAGATGCCGCTTTTGTATGAAGAGATCAATATCCGCGGTACGCTGAATATGATGGAGGCGTCCAGAGTCAACGGAGTTAAGAAATTCGTCTATGCTTCCAGCTCTTCCGTATATGGCAACACGCCCACCCTTCCCAAGAAGGAAGGACAGGAAGGAAAAGTGATTTCTCCCTATGCGCTGACGAAAAAAGTGGATGAAGAGTATGGACGTCTTTATAAGGAGCTTTACGGGCTTGATACCTATGGGCTTCGTTATTTTAATGTATTCGGACGCAGACAGGATCCGGATGGTATGTATGCGGCGGTGATCCCGAAGTTTATCAAGCAGCTTCTGCACGGCGAAGCGCCTACCATCAACGGTGACGGCAGACAGTCCAGGGACTTTACGTATATTGACAATGTAATCGAAGCGAATCTGCGTGCATGCCATGCATCCGGCGAGGCAGCGGGACAGGCGTTCAATATCGGCGCCGGGGGCAGATTGTACTTAATTGATATTTATAGCCATCTGTGCAAAGCTTTGGGCAAAGAAGTGGAGCCCAATTACGGACCTGCCCGCAAGGGAGATGTGAGAGATTCCAATGCGGATATCAGTAAGGCAAGGGAACTTCTCGGATATGATCCGGAATATGATTTTGAAAAGGGTATTGCGTTGGCGATTGACTGGTATAAGGAATATTTGAAATAGCATGAAGTGATTGCAGGCGACAGTAACCTTTTGGCAGATTAAAGTTGGAACGCAATAAGGGAACGTTTATGGAAATCAGACTTGGCGGCTACCGTATTCAGATAGCCAAAGAATATCACATTACCAATACCATGCCGAAGATTTATAATGCTGAGGGGCAGCTGCTTGAGACCTACTTCATCAAGAACAGGCACTCCCAGCATGCCCCTTTTGGGCATGAAGGGAAGTATTTCTTCTGGGACCGTTATAATTATGGACTGGACACCCATTTCTATGGACCGGAATCCATGCCGAAGCCTTTGGGTAAGCCGGTTGTGAAGTATGGGATGCTGACAGAATCCAAGGGTATTGTACCCAAGGATTATGAAATATTTCGGAAGTATAAGGGGTTGGAGAAGGAATTCCGCTATATTTTTACGTATGATGATGAGATTCTCAATACCATTCCTAATGCGGCATTCTACCCGGTCTGTGCACAAGTGTGGTATGGCAGAGACGGCAGCGGGTATGTGCTGGATGCCGAAAATTATCGGAATAAGACGAAAGATGTGTCTATTCTTTCTTCTGACAAAATATTGTGCCCGTTACACAGGGCAAGGATTGAGACGGCAAGATATTGCAGGAAAACGGGCATTGCGGATGCCTATGGTACATTTGACGGCGGCGGTTACTGTAAGGTGGATGATACGCTGAAAGAATACCGCTATTCTTTTTCTTTTGAAAATGATATCTCGGATTATTTCTTTACAGAGAAAATCACCAACTGTTTTGCGGCGCAGACGATTCCGATTTATCTGGGGGCTCGTAAGATTAATGAATTTTTTAATGAGGACGGCATCATTTTCATCACGGAAAAGGATTTAGATCATTTAGAGGATGTGATGAAGCAGTGTACACCGGAGGAATATGAGAGAAGGCTTCCGGCGGTGCTTGATAATTACAGACGGGTACAGGAGTATGTAAATATGCAGGATTATCTGTATGAGCATTATTTAAGAGCCTGATACAGAAACGGGTTTGTAACCAAACTGCTTGAAAGAATCTTACCAGGCGCAAGTCTGATGACCTACACAATGTAACAGTTCAGCCGAAGAAGCTGCGATTGGTTTCACAGCTGCTTAATATAAATCAAAATGGCAGAAGGAGAATAATCATGAAATACAAAGTAGCCGTATTTGGCGTGAAGGATACTTCGGAGAATATTGTCAGTTTTATTCAGGAGCAGATATGTCCGGTGGATCTGGTCATTACGATCAGCCCTGAAGTGACGAAAAAGAATCAGGTTTCCGGCTACAAAGGGCTTTCTTTCCTAACGGAGAAATACGGGATTCCGGTACATGAGGCGGACAGCTATTTCTTAACAGATGAAAAGACGCAGAAATTTATGAAAGAGAATGAATTTGACATCGGCATTTCTATGGGCTGGCAGAGACTGATGCCGAAATCCGTGTTAGACTGTTTTAAGTACGGCGTGTTTGGATTTCATGGCAACTGCGGCTATCTGCCTTTCGGCAGAGGGCGTTCTCCGCTCAACTGGTCGATTATCTTGGGAGATACCAGATTCAATCTGAATCTGTTCAAATATGATGAGAAGGCGGACAGCCCCAATGTGTTTGCCACAGAGATGTTTTCCATTACGCCGCATGACGATATCCGTACAGCGCAGTACAAAAATATGATCTGTTCCAAGAATCTGATCCGTAAGCTGTTAAAGGCTTATGAGGAGGACCGTATTGAGATTCGGACAGATTCTAAGGATTTTGATTTCTGGTACAATAAGCGCACTGCTGTGGATGGCAGGATAGATTTCCATGCAAGAACCCGCGAAATCTATAATTTGATCCGCGGTGTGGCAGCGCCTTTTCCGGGAGCATTTGCGATGCTTGGGGAAGAAAAGGTTACTGTGTGGGAAGCCCATCCTTTTGATGAGATGATAGACTTTTCGGCTTATGCGCCGGGAGAGGTCGTTGATATCTTCGATGGAAAACTTGTGGTACGTACTGTGGACGGTTCCCTGTTGATTGACCGTTATGAGTGTGAAAGACAGATTCAGGCGGGGGATGTATTGGGCTGAGACTATGCTGCTAAGGCAAGGCAGTCCGTGTTTCTCAGTGTCGGGCATCAAGAGGTGCAGAAGGTTTGGAAACGGCAAAAGCCGGGAAATGAAGGCCGCAAACGAATAAGAAGTATTAGGAGACGATATATGTCAGAAACAATTCGGGTACTGCATGTACTGGGAGGTGTAGGTCTTGGCGGCGCAGAAAGCCGTATTATGGATCTATACCGACAAATGGACAGAAATGAAATACAGTTTGACTTTTTGGTTCACAGTTTATCTGTGAACCATGTTCACAGCGGAGTGTTGAACTATGTGCACAGCGGCGCTTTCAAACAGACAAAAAATGACAAACATGTCAGAAAACCGGAATTTTATGATGAAGAAATCAAGAGTATGGGAGGTCATATTTATGCTCTTCCCAAGTTTAAGGTATATAATTACTTTGCCTATCGGAAGGCGATTAAGGCATTCTTCCGGGAACACCGGGAGTTTCGGGTGGTACAGGGGCATATGACCAGTACAGCGGGCATTTATCTTCCTATCGCCAAGAGGTGCGGCGTACCTGTCACTGTAGCCCATTCCCGTAATGCGGGGGTAGAGAAGGGGTTAAAAGGGCTTGCGACCAGATTTTTCAGACGCAATCTTGCCAAGAAGGCAGATTTTTGTTTCGCCTGTTCCGAACTGGCGGGACGGGATGTGTTTGGCGGTCAGGCGATGGAGCGGGGAAAAGTCAAAATCATTCACAATGCGATTGATGCAAAGAAGTTTACCTATGCGCCAAAGCTGAGAAATGAGATGCGGGAGAAGCTGGGATTGACCGATGAACTGGCGCTTGGTCATGTGGGGCGTTTTAATTATCAGAAGAATCATCCTTACCTCATTGACATTTTTGCTGCAGTGTGCAGGAAAAGGCAGAATGCGGTACTGCTTTTGTTAGGCGAGGGACCCGATATGGAGGCTGTGAAAGAAAAATGCAGGATGCTTGGAATATCGGATAAGGTGAAATTTTTAGGGAATCAACGAGAGCCTGAGAAATACTATCAGGCAATGGATATTTTTCTCTTGCCGTCCTTTTTTGAAGGCCTGCCGGGAGTGCTGGTGGAGGCGCAGGCAGCGGGGCTGCAATGCTTTGTGTCAGACAGCATTACGAGAGAGGCAGCAGCAACCGGACTGGTGACTTATTGCAGTATAGAACAGCCTGCAGAGAAATGGGCGGATGAAATCTTAAGGAATGCGGTGTATGAGCGCCGTGATACGTACCAGATATTGGCTGACGCGGGATTTGACGTCAGATCCCAAGCGGAAGGATATCGTAATTTCTATCGGAACGGAGACAGCTCGGGACTATGAAGAAATTATTATTGATTGTGCCTTCCTTACATCAGGGTGGCTTGGAAAAAGTATGTGCGGCGACTGCGAGATTATTGCAGCCCTATTTTGATGTGCGGATCGCACTTTTTGATTCTCGCAATGTGGCATATGATATCAAGGGGATTCCGGTGGCGGATTTAAGATTACCAAGCCGCCCGGATAAGCCGGGAAAGATTATCAATGTGATGAAGCGGGGATATAAGCTTCATAAATTGAAAAATACAGAGAAAATAGATATTGCGTACAGCTTCGGACCGACGGCCAATATTGCGAATATTTTCTCCGGAGGCAAGGCGCAGAAGTGGCTGGGAATCAGAAGTTATATGGATATGGGAAACCCGAGGCAGATTCGTATGTTTTGCAAACATTCCAAGAGACTGATCTGCTGTTCGGAGACAATTCATAAGGAGATTGAGAAAAAATATAAATGCAATCATGCGTACACGCTGCATAATCCTTTTGATATTGCAGAAGTGACAGCGCTTGCAAGGCAGGAAGAAGCAGAGCTTCCATGGGAAGGCGGCAGGATCATTGTCTCCATGGGAAGAGAAGATGTGGTGAAAGGTTTCTGGCATCTGCTTAAGATTTTCAGTGAAGTACATAAGAAACTTCCTGACACGAAACTGATGATCATAGGCAAGGGTGAATTTGAAGAATACAAGCAGTTAGCGATTGATCTTGGAATCGATGAGGCGGTTTACTTTACGGGGTTAAAGAAGAATCCATATCCTTATCTTCAGAAAAGTTCTCTTTATTTGCTGACTTCCTATTATGAAGGTTTCCCCAATGCACTGGTGGAGGCCATGGCGCTTGGCATTCCGGCAGTGGCAACGGACTGTATGACCGGGCCGAGAGAGATTTTGGAGGACAAGTATGGCATCTTAATACCTAATATGTCTCCCGAGCCGGATATGAATGCGGCAAATATCAGCAAGGAAGAACGGGCGGCGGCATCCTGTCTGGCGGGATTGCTTGAGGATGAAAAAGAGATGGACAGGTATCGGAGGCTTGCAGCAGAGAGAGCTTCCATGTATTCTAAAGAGGCATATATACGGAAAATAAGAGAATGGGCAGATGCGGAATAACGATTCCGGCTGTGGGTGTCTGCCAAAGCGTGGCAGATAGCCGTGAAAGCAGTACCCAATCCCGATCGGATTTTGAAACAGATGAAGAATGTGAAAGAGACAAAAGCGGTGGAAGAATTTACGGCAGGAGAAAAACAGCAGACAGGATATAAGAAAGTACAAGTGTTGTGCGGAAAGCTATTGGGCAGCAGAAGGCAGATCGCAGTAAAACTGGTATTTGCACTTCTTTATGCCCTTTTTATCGTGCTGGGAGATTTCGATCAGGTGTTAGGGCAGACAGGCGGACAGATCATCGGACGAATCACAGGCTGGTGGCTGATTGCTTTTCTGGTGATGACAATCGTGTTTGGGCTGTTGGATCATCGCAGACCGGGTTTGGCTCCGGTTGGCAGAATGGAGAAGCGGTTTTACAGGGATTATATGTATCTTGTCTTTGCGGCAATCTGTTTTTTATGCTGGCTTCCTTATCTGCTTATTTATTTTCCGGGATGGATCAGCAATGATTCTGTCTGGCAGCTGGAGCAGGCCTGCGGCTGGGTGGAGGCATCCAATCACCACCCCTATTTTCATACCATGATTATTAAATGCTTCTTTATGCTGGGATTTCGGCTGTTTGGAACCTATACGGGGGCAGTGGCTGCCTTTGTGGTTGCGCAGATGATTTTTATGGCGGGTGTCTATGCCCTGGTAATATATGATTTCTATAAAAAGGGTGTACATACCTTTTGGCTTGTGCTGGGGTTATTTTTCTACGCGGCGCTTCCCGTGAACGGGCTTTATGCGACCTGTATGGGGAAGGATGTGATCTTTGCCGGCGTGCTGCTTTTGTATGTGCGGGAGATTTATTGGTTTCTTGTTAAGGAAACGCGTACTAAGGCAGCAGACAAAATAAGAAAGCGCGATGCGCAGGACGGGAAAGTCTGGCGATGGCTCAGGGCGCATAAATCATATTTGTATTTGACGATCTACGGTTTCCTGGTCTGTGTGCTGCGAAGCAACGGTATTCTGGTCTTTGCGGGCACAGCGGCGGGGCTGGTTATCGCGGAAGCTGTTAATAGGCAGACACGGGCTTTGAACGGGCAGGCAAGGTTCTCATGCCGGCAGAAAATATTGCTTAGCAGTGTGATCGTATTGGGGTGTTATCTGATCTATCACGGACCTGTACTAAGTGCGCTTCATGTGACTCAGCCGGACACCATTGAGGGGCTTACGATGCCTGTCCAGCATATTATCGGCGCATATGTGAATGGCGGGGAGATCACGGAAGAAGAACTGGATCTTTTGAATCAGGTTGTTCCCATGGAAAATATAGCGTCTTACTATAATCCTTATTATTTTGATATTGTGAAAGAATATATCCGTGCAGAGGGAGACCAGCAGGTGATCGCTGACAATAAGGGAGCCTTTTTCAAGGCATGGCTGCAGATAGGGCTGCGCAATCCGGTGCAGTATCTGGAGGCGGAGGTACGGCAGACCTGCGGCTATTGGATGTTTGATATCAATGAGCCGATCTATGAGCAGTACCGTATGGCGGAGAATCCTTTTGAACTTACCGTACAGCGTAAGGTATTCAGCTATGATTTCGGGCTGTGGATGGATGATTTTCTTATGAAATTTCAGGATTTTTATAACCGTGTGTGGAGTCTGGGGCTGACCACATGGACGATGCTTGCCTGCATGGCGTATGCGCTGTACCGTAAGAAAAGCTGTCTGCCTTATGTGCCCTATGTGATGCTGTTTGTATCTTTACTGCTTGCCGCACCGGTACATGCGGAATTCCGGTATACTTACGGCATGTTTGCGGCGCTGCCGTATCTTCTGGGAATCACTATTGGAATAGAGAACAGGGAGGAGTGTGGCGAGACAGATGAAAAAGTGGTTTAAGGCAGTTTGCTTCGTCCTTCCGCTTCTTTTGACGGTGGCTGCTGTGAACTGGTATGTGGACTCCTACGCATATCTGCGTGTGACTTATGAACAGATCGGTGAGCAGATGACTGAGGAACAAAATAATGTAGTGGGACTTGAAGAATCGAATTTCAATGACAGAAATCTGCTTTTGGCGTGCCTGAAAGAGCAGGCGTCCAAAGAAGTTATTGTGATTGGTTCCAGCCGGGTGCTTTCTTTTGATCATGAAATGTTCGGAACGGATTCTTTTTATAATGCAGGTATGTCAGAAACGACCATTTATGACTTGCTGGCAGTGACGGGAATCCTGACACGGCAAAATACATTGCCGCAGAAAATGGTAATTGGCGTAGACCCTTTTCTTTTTAATGTAAGTACCGGTAATGAGAAATGGAAAGAACTGGAATCTTATGAACAATATATGGAAGCCGTTTTTTCCGGAGCGGAATTATCGTCAATTCAGGAGAAAAATGTAGGAAGAAATCATAATAAGTGGTTATCCTTAGACTATTTTCGTTATAATGTGTCGCTGCTTCCGGAGGGAGAGCGTTTTCTGGTCACATATACAAAGGATTGGGAAGCAGACCAGTATATGAAGCATTATGACGGCAGCATTGCTTATGAGAAAGCCTTGCGGGAAGTGGATGCGGATGATGTGATTGCATTGACGGAACAGTCTGTGGAAGAGCATGTCGTATACAGATTGACTGACTATCGGGAAATCGATGCGGTAAGCATGGATTATTTTACGAAGCTGGTTGCCTTTTTACAGGAACAGGGCGTCGAGGTGATCTTATACTTGCCGCCTTATTCCCCGATGATGTATGATTACATAGAGTCCGATGAACAGTTTCATCCGGTGTTTCAGGTAGAGGACGAGATGCAGCAGCTTGCGCAGAAGATGGGGATCGCTTTGTATGGTTCCTTTGATCCGGCAGGCAGCGGACTGGAAATGACCGATCTATATGATGTATACCATGTGAAGGCAGAGAAAATGCCGGATACTTATTTCCCGGTGTATCTGCCATAGACAGGAATGTAAACTGGTGTTTGTGTCTGCGCGCTGTCAGGCCAAATATTGTTTCTATTAAAAAACAGCGCGGAAACGAGGAAAAAATGAAAGCGAATGTTACCTATTGGTTAGACAGGACGGCGGCTGAATTTCCATCTAAAATTGCTTTTGCGGATGAGCAGAAGGAAATTACATTTGGAGAGCTGCGCAAACAGGCACAGGCGATCGGAACCCGTATTGCAGAAAAAGGGTTGTTTAAAAAGCCGGTGGTGGTTTTCCTGGAAAAAGGGGTCGATGTATTGACATCTTTTATGGGAGTGGCATACAGCTGTAACTTCTATTCTCCTATCGACATAGATATGCCTGTGAGCAGAGCCAATAAAATATTGGAAGCGCTGCAGCCTGCGCTGGTCATTACCAATGCGGGATTAAAGCCGGTTTTCCGTGAATATGATTACCGGGGAGAATATCTGATTTTTGAAGAAGCAAGTGTATCCGAAGGCTCCGAAGAAAAGATTGATGCCGCAAGAGATAAAGGGATTGATACGGATTTATTATATGTGTTGTTTACATCCGGCTCCACCGGTGTGCCAAAGGGCGTGACGATCACCCATCGTTCGGTGATAGATTATATCGACTGGGTGACGGAAACCTTTTCCATCACGGAGACGGACAGCTTTGGCAATCAGGCGCCTTTCTATTTTGACAACTCTATTCTGGATATTTACAGTACGGTCAAGAGCGGCGCCACAACCTATATTATACCGAAGAATTTGTTTGCTCAGCCTGTTTTATTGCTGGAATACCTGAAAGAGAAGAAGATCAACACTATTTTCTGGGTGCCCTCAGCGCTGATCGTAGTAGCGAAGTTAAAAGCATTTCGTAACGTTGATCTCACAGATACGCTCAAAAGGGTGCTTTTCTGCGGAGAGGTTATGCCGAATAAACAGTTGAATACATGGCGTAGATTTCTGCCGGATGTACTGTATGCAAATCTGTATGGCCCGACAGAAATAACAGATGCCTGTACCTGTTATATTGTTGACCGGGAGTTTGCAGATGACGAACCGCTGCCAATCGGTACCCCTATGGCGAATACGGACATTTTAGTGTTAAATGATAAAAATGAGCCTGTGACAGGGGATGAAATCGGAGAATTGTGTGTCAGAGGAACGTCTCTTTCCATGGGTTATTATAATAATCCGGAGAAGACGAAGGAAGCATTTGTACAGAACCCGTTGAATCCTTTCGTGCCGGAGATTATTTATCGTACCGGGGATCTGGTAAAATATAATGAGTACGGAGAGATCATTTACCTGTCCAGAAAAGATTTTCAGATCAAGCATATGGGGCACCGGATTGAACTGGGTGAAATTGAGACGGCAGTTTCTTCCCTGGAAGAGATATCCCTGTGCTGCTGCCTGTATGATGAAAAACATCAGAAGATTGTGCTTTTCATAGAGGAAGAACTGGACAAAGCGTATATTATTGAAAAAATTGCCGAATTGGTGCCGGAGTATATGTTCCCGAACAAAGTCGTTTCACTGGATAATATGCCGATCAACGCCAACGGTAAAATCGACAGAGTAAAATTGAAAGAGTTGTTGTAAGTTTTTCATAGAAAATGCCGTAAAGCCTGCTGCTTTGGGGGCTGGAATAAGGGCTGCTTCTTTAAGAAAACATTTCTGAGCGGAGGAAATATGAATACTACGGTATTTAATAAAATTGTTATTCTTGGCTATGGCAAGGTGACGGGTGAAGTATTGGCATATGTGCAGGAGAAGAAAAAGGATTACGGATATCATATGGAGTTTATCGAGCATGAAATCCATCCCTTTAGTATTACAGAGAAAATCTGCCGGAAGCACGGCATTCCTTTTGCGCGTATTCAGGATAAAAAGGAACTTGCAGGTTATTTAGATACATTGCAGGAGAAAACGCTGATTATCAGCGCCAGCAACAATTTTCTGTTTCCGAAAGCGCTGGTAGAGAAGGAGAATATTACGATTATCAATTTCCACAATGCTCTGCTGCCTGATTATCCCGGCAGAAATGCCCCAAGCTGGGTCATTTATATGGGAGAGCGGGAGACGGGAATTACCTGGCACTATGTGACAGCCGGCGTAGATGAGGGCAATATCATCATACAGAAGCGCTGCCTGATCGGAGAAGATACGAAAGCCTATGAACTGACGGAGAACCTGATGAATCTTGCCTATGAAGCTTTTACAGAGGTTTTTGCGGATGTGCTTGCGGAGACTGTAACAGGGAAACCGCAGCGGTTTGCGGCTGACAGGCGGATGTATCGTTCCGGGGAAGTGCCGGGCGGCGGAAGATTTTCGATGACGGAAGACCCCCGCAGCATTTACCGTCTGCTTCGCAGTGTTGATTACGGCAAAAATGACATTTTTCCGCCTGTACATACCACATATCAGGGAGAGGAAATCGAAATTTTAAGATACCGCAAGGTTGATAAAAGCAAAATTTCCGAAGGGGATGCTTTCCTGTATCTGCCTTTGGATGAAAATAATGCGATAAAAATAAAATATCAAAATAGGCTCTCGGAATCTTGAGCCTCCCGACTAAGATTCACCGGTCGGATG
>CAZPSD010000069.1:9177-13305 GCA_964589055.1 uncultured Bacteroides sp. | reverse complement strand
AACTTTCTTCATAACTCGTTTCTTCCTCCTTTTCATTTTCTGTTTTCAGAGTGATTGGTTATTTTAACATTTACCGTAATATTACATGTCACCGCCAAAATCGGATATTACCGGCTCTCCGGATTATTGGTCCTGCTGTCCTTCTCCCGTTTCTTCGGCACGGGACAGTCCTTTTTCCTCGGATATGACCGGGACTCGTCTGTCAGGCCCGCCAGATAATCCATGCTGGTATCCAGCACCATTGCGATTCTTCTGCATTGTTCAAAGGTATAGTATCTTTCCCCTCTCTCAATCTTCGAATAGTCACTCTGGTCAATGCCTGTCAACAGCTGCATCTGTGTCTGCGTATATCCTTTTTTTTCCTTAACTTCCTTAAGCGATCCATATATTCACCCCTATCTCTGAAATGTTATATACACTCCAAAATACTCGGGTAAATTATATCGTGTTTTATAGTATTATTTTAGGGTATAATTGACCTATTCCGAAACAAATCCATTTGCCGGTATTTATGATTCAAAATATTTCCCATACTTCCCGTCGTCCGCATCAAAGAAGCACAATCCTATGACACCGCGCCCCGTATGGGCGCCTATGGCGCAGCCTACGACTCCGACCATGACAGCTTTCGGTCTCACCTCCTTATCGATGACGGACAGCATATAATCCCGCCCCTCTTCATCTTCGCCGTGGCAGAGCGCTATCTGCTGCTTTTCCAGATGGTATCCGTTCTCTTTGGCGTAATCCGCCAGAAAACGAAGGGATTTCTTGCGGCCGCGCACTGTCTTGATGACCGCCAGCGCTCCTTTTTCATCCACAATCAATACAGGCTTCATATCCAGCGTCTCCGCCAGCGTCCCTGTAAATTTCGTAAGCCTGCCGCCTTTCATCAGATACGCCAGCGTATGCACCGTAAATACATGCCTGATGTGCGCAACGTAATACGCCGCCGCCTCAATCAGCTCTTCCTTGGAAGCGCCCTTCTCCAGCATGGCCACCAGCTTGCTTACCACCAGCCCGAATCCGATCGAAGCCGATTTGGAATCAATAATCGTCAGATCAAAGTCCGGATACTCCTCCAGCACATTGTCCTTTGCGATATTGGCGGCATTATAAGTCCCCGCAATCCCGGTGGAGAAACAGAGATAAATTACCGTATCCCCTGCCTGCGCATAGGGCGTAAAAGCATCCGTGAACATCGCCGGGTTGATATGGTAGGTCTTAACATCCCGCTTAATGTCGTCCAAAATCGTATAAAACTCTTTCGTCTGAATCGTCTCTCCGTCAAAATAATCCACATCGTCAATTACCACCGGAGTGGGAATTACATGCAGCTTATGCCGCTCTATATAGTCTTTAGGCAAATCACTTGCCGAGTCCGTAATAATCCGAATCATAAAAGTCCTTTCTGTATGAAATATACCATTTCTTTAATATTCTTTGTACCGCTTTATTCCCTGCCCATCCGGTCAAGCAGCTGTATCTTAATATCATAAAGCCTGCCGGATAAATCCACATACACTCTATGCGGATTCACCAGACGTCTGGTTTCATCCCACAATGTCTCCTGCTCTCTCTTGCAGTATTCTCTGATCTCCATAACCTTCGGGGACGTATAACAGCATTCGCCGTTCTGAAACACCGGAACCATCAGCTCTCTTAACCGGTAACTGCCCGCAGGAAGCTTCGTCTTTTTCCACGGTTCTGCAGGGTCAAACAGAAGCATCGGCTCATTTTCATCAAATTCCTCATCCGCCAGGCAGATCAAGTCAGCCTTGATCTTACCGGTTTCCTTTTCATAAATACGGTAAATCGTTTTGTTGCCGGGATTCGTTACTTTCTCCGTATTTTCAGACAGCTTAATCTTGGGAATAAATTTCCCGTCTTTTCCCATAATTGCCGCCAGCTTATACACACCGCCGAAAGATGGGCAGTCCTTCGAAGTGATCAGATGTGTGCCCACACCCCATGAAGTGATTGCCGCGCCCTGATCTTTCAGGCTCTGGATCAAAAATTCATCCAAATCATTGGATGCCGAAATCACCGCATCCGTAAAACCCGCCTCATCCAACATCTTACGCGCCTTCTTGGACAGATATGCCAAATCGCCGCTATCCAGGCGGATCCCGTAATAAGTAAGAGGAATACCCGCCCCGCGCATTTCCGTAAACACGCGAATGGCGTTGGGAATACCGGATTTTAACGTATCATAAGTGTCTACCAGCAAAATACATGCGGAAGGATACATATCTGCATACGTCTTAAAAGCCGTATATTCATCCGGAAAACTCATAATCCAGCTATGTGCATGAGTCCCCTTCACCGGCACATCAAAAAGCCGGCCGCACAGCACATTGGACGTACCGATACAGCCGCCGATGACAGCCGCCCTTGCCCCGTAGGTTCCGGCATCCGGTCCCTGCGCACGGCGAAGGCCGAATTCCATGATACCGTCTCCCTGCGCCGCATAGCAGACTCTGGCTGCCTTCGTGGCAATCAGGCTCTGATGGTTGATCATATTTAAAATTGCGGTTTCCACAAGCTGCGCCTGCATGATAGGCGCGATAACCTTAACAATCGGTTCGCGGGGGAAAATCACGGTTCCCTCAGGGATTGCATAGATATCCCCGGTGAACCTGAAATCCTTCAGATAATCCAGAAAATCCTGATCAAAAATACCAAGACCCGCCAGATAAGCAATGTCCTCTTCATCAAACCGAAGTTCTTTGATATACCGGATCAACTGGTCTAATCCTGCTGCAATGGCAAATCCCCCGTCACACGGATTGTTACGGTAGAAAGCGTCGAAAATAACTGTCTCATTCTGATCTTTGTTTTTAAAATACCCCTGCATCATCGTCAACTCATATAAATCTGTGAGCAGTGTCAGATTTTGTCTGTCCATAGTTTTGATCTTTTCCCTTTCTCAATGCAGCTTAAACGACACAACTACTGCGCCGTCATTATCATCTTACCGCTCCGACAGCAGCACTTCCGCCAAATATTTCGCCGCAGGCAGAATCACCCTTGTATCCACGCAGAATTCCGGATGATGAATAGGGCGCCCCACTCCCGTGCCGATCTTCACATAACAGCCCGGCACTTCTCTGCCCATGGTATCTGTATCTTCATAAAAAGCAAAATCATCACCTCCCATGGAGCTTTCCTCCGGTACGGTTTCCATCCCCAGACGCTTCGCAGCCGCCTCGCAAATCCGCGCCATCCTGCCGTCATTATAAACGGCAGGCGGTCCGGCTATCCACTCTGCTTCTGCGCCGGCGCCGTAGGCTGACGCTATCCCCTCTGAGATTTCTTTGACTTTGCGCTCATACAAAATCCGGTCTTCCTTATCCATAGTACGGACAGTGCCTTCTAACTCCGCCTCTGCGGGGATGACATTCCAGGTAGTCCCCGCTGTCATTCTGGTGACGCTTAAAAGCGAGGGGTGAAAGGCGTTCACGTTGCGGCTGACAATAGACTGCAGCCCGTGAATGATCGCCGAAGCCGTGAGAATGGGGTCAATGCCGTCGTCAGGATGCGCCCCGTGGCAGCCGGTTCCTTTCACTTTAATCACGAAGCGGTCCACTGCCGCCGTCACATATCCCTCTCTGATGCCGATCACATTCACCGCATTCGTAGGATCTGCATGGAATCCCCAGATATACGATACGTCATCCATCACATCTGTCTCCAGGATCTTAAGCGCTCCATGGGATTCTTCCTCTGCCGGCTGGAAGATAAATTTAACCGTACCGCCAAATTCATCCCTGCGCTCCTGTAACAGAATCGCCGCACCGATCCCCGCCGTAATATGCAGATCGTGTCCGCACGCATGCATATGCCCGGGAATCTCAGACCGGTAATCCAACCGGGTCTGCTCTGTGATGGGAAGGGCGTCGATATCACAGCGCAGCGCGGTAACACGGTTCTCTGTTTCTTCGCCCTTACAGCCTCTTACCGCCGCCACCAATCCGGTTTCCAACGGATAGGGCAGAATCTCTATCCCCGCTGCCGTCAACAATTCCCGAATCTTTGCCGTAGTCTGTATTTCCTCATAAGGCATCTCCGGATGCCTGTGAAACCACTTAAAGTTTTCTATCAAGTATTGTTCGAAATTTTCCATAGTTT
>CAZPSD010000069.1:0-9077 GCA_964589055.1 uncultured Bacteroides sp. | reverse complement strand
TTTCCCTTTTATCTTCCGCCGTTAGGATCCAGTGCATCCCGCAGTGCATCGCCGATAAAGTTAATCGCCATCACGATCACCACGATCAGCAGTCCCGGCGGGATCCAAAGCCACGGCTGGGAAGTCAGTACCGTCAAGGACTGTGCGCCGTTTAACATATTGCCCAGACTGGCTGTCGGCGGCTGCACACCCTGTCCCAGAAAACTCAATGCCGCTTCATCCAGGATAGACAATGCCAACACAGATGTGGCATACACCAAAATCGGAGCCACAGTATTAGGAAGGATCTCCGAAAACAATATATGCCCAAGAGGCATACCCGCCACAATATTGCCCTTCACAAAGTTCGTCTCCCTTAGGTTCAGCACATTACCGCGCACCAGTCTGGCAATACCCGGCCAGTCCACGAAGCCGAGAATCAAAATAATATTCCACAGCCCTGGCTTAAAAATTGCCGCAGCAACCAGTACAAGCAGAATATAAGGAAAAGACATCACCATATCCGTAAAGCGCATAATAACCATATCCGCCGCGCCGCCGAAATATCCGGCGATCAGTCCCAAAACCACGCCAATCACCGTAGAAATCAGTGTCGCCATCACACCCACTAATAAGGAAATTCTGGTGGCATACAACAGCCTGCTTACCATATCTCTGCCAATCAAATCCGTCCCCAGCCGAAAGTCCTTCGAGGGCGGCGAAGCAAAAGGCCCCGCGATCTCCGTGGGATCATAGGGTGCAATAACCGGCGCCAAAAGCGCCGCGCCTGCCACGACCACTAACACCACCAGGCTGACCGCCGCCAGATGGTGCCGCTTAAATCTGCGCCACACGGTCTGCAGATAACTTTCACTGTGAATATCTGTTCCCGTTACTTTGCCGCTGCCTGATACATTTCCCGTCACGGCTTTTGCCGCATTACCATATCCGCCTGTTTTTTTCAATAACATCAGCGCGCCCTCCTAATCCAACTGAATGGCAGGGTCTGCCAATGCATACAAGATATCCGTTACCAGATTGGCGGTCAGCACCACGATCGCGGATAACAGACACACGCCCATAATAACCGGATAATCTCTGTTACTGATGGCGCTCATAGTCATCAGTCCCAAGCCCGGCCAGGAAAAGACCTGTTCAATAATTACCGCTCCGCCGAACAGTACCGGAATCTCCATACCGATTACGGTAATGATCGGAACCAGCGCATTTCTCAGGGCATGTTTATTGATTACCCGGAAATGTCCGATTCCCTTGGCTCTCGCAGTCCGTAAATAGTCCTGCTGTAATATTTCAAGCACCGCACTGCGAATATAACGGATATTACTGCCCGCCATGGAAAAGGCAAGCACAATGACAGGCATCACCATATGCTTCGCCACATCCGCCGCACCGCTTTCCGTTCCCAGCGTAGTCATACCGCCGGAGGGCAGCCACCCCAGTTTAATCGTAAAAAGATATACTAAAAGCATGGAAAGGAAAAATCCCGGCACGCTGCTTCCCAAAAAAGATACCGTGACCACCGCATAGTCCCCTTTGGAATACTGGTGGATTGCACTGTAAATTCCTGCCGGAATTGCAAGTAACAGGCTCGCCAGCAAAGATACTCCCATCAGAAGCAGGGTAGGCCCTAAATGGCTCCCGATCATTGAACTGACTGACTGGCCGGATTTCATGGAATATCCTAAATTGCCGCGCAGCAGCTGACCAAGCCAGACAAAATACTGCACATAGACCGGCTTGTCCAATCCTAAAGCAATCTTTTTAGCCTCCACCGCTGCCTGTGACACGCGGGGCCCCTGAAGCATTTCAAGAGGACTTCCCGCCAGACACATGATCGCATAATCAATAATCGTGATACCGACCAAAACCGGAATGGCGATCAAGATACGTTTCAATATATATTTACCCATGATCCGCCTCCTTTATCTGTTCCAGCGCCACCGGACATGCCACCTGCCGCGTCCCTGACGCATCCGCGTCCTGAAGTTCGGGCGTCTCCTGTCTGCACTGCTCCTTTGCATAAGGGCATCGATTATGAAATCTGCACCCGCTTGGAGGATTCGTACTGCTGCCGATTTCCCCCTGCAATAATTTTCGTTCTTTATTTTTTTCCGCAGTATCCGGAATCAAAACCGCATCCAGCAATGCCTTCGTGTAAGGATGAACGGGATGATGGAATACTTCTTTCGCCTCACCGATCTCTACGATTTTACCCAAATACATCACTGCGGTCCGGTCGCTGACATAATTAACCGCTCCCAGTCCGTGTCCAACGAACAGCAATGTCAATCCTAACTCTTGTTGTAAATCCTTCAACAGATTAAGAATCTGCGCCTGAATCGATACATCCAGCGCACTCACCGGTTCATCACATACGATAAATTCCGGATTTAGGGAAAGCGCCTTGGCTATGCCGATTCTCTGTCGCTGTCCCCCTGAGAATTCGTGCGGATATCTGCCCAGCACGGTCCTCGGAAGCCCGACCATATCTAAAATCTTCAAGATATCCTGCTCCACCGCAGCCTTGGTGGATATGTGATGGTACAGCATGGGCTGCGCCAGAATCTCAAAGATGTGTTTTCTCGGATTCAGGGAAGAATAAGGGTCCTGAAATACCATCTGCAGCTTCGTTCTGATCTGCCGCATCTGTTTCTTATTCTTCCGGATAGCTGAGAGATCGCAGCCATTATAATATATCTTACCTTCCGTAGGCGTCTCTAATCCCACCAGCTGCCTGCCTATGGTGGATTTTCCGCATCCGGACTCTCCCACCAGTCCCAGCGTCTGTCCCCTCGGAATGGAAAAGCTGACGCCGTCCACGGCTTTTACATAACCGGTTGTGTGGGTAATGACGCCGCCCTTTACCGGATAGTATTTTTTCATATTTTCTACTGCAATCAGAGGCGTATCCTGTCTATATTGGCTCAAAACAAATCCTTTCCGCTGGCTTTCTAAAAAACTTGACAAAATGGGATACAAGTCTGCCATTTTTATAATCCATTAACCGTTACTATGCATCGGCTTCATCATCTGCAAATTCCATAATATCTCCTATATTACAATTTAATGTCTTACAAATCTTATGCAGGCTCTCTAACGAAACCATTTGGCCTTTCCCCATCTTTGCTAAGACATTAAAACTAATTCCTGCCATATCTTTTAAATCCGTTCGGTTCATTCTTTTGTCTATTAACATTTTCCATAATTTATCATAACATACCAACATATCATTTCTCCTGACAATACTTTACTTGTTATCCCTTGTTATTGGCTTGAATCAGTATAGCATATATTCAATTATATATCAAGATAATCTCACAAAAAAATGAGATTTACAGAGCATATGTTCTTCCCGCTTTAACGATTGCTGTTTTAACGATTAAACGGGAGTTTGACAGCCTAACTACATAAAAATTCCCCCAAAACCTTCACAGGCTTATTTTTTGTCAATTTCCCAATTTTTACTTACACGTTTCATACGTTCAAGATCAGTGCGGTTATGTTCAAGCACATCCACGGCAGCCAATTTAAGAACGGTATCGCTGTATGGTTTCTTGGTTGCGTCATATTCCTTCTGAAGTGAGGAAAGTTCCTTCTCCCATGCCTTCGGTGTGATCTTCTTATCCTCCTCAACGATCATGGATTTCAGATTACTGCGGTATGCACCACGCTACCCATCATGTACTTGTGGCGGTTCTCTGCCTGCCGGATCTGCTCCTTCTTCTCCCTTCTGACCTTGGCAAGATTAGCCCGCGCTCGCTTGACCTGCTCCTCTGCGCGGATCTCCTTCTTGGTCTTTTCTTCCTGTGTGATTGCCTTCTGTTCCATGTTAAAAATCTCCTTTCTTAGTGCGCCGTTTCCGGCAATTTTGGGATAAAAAAGACGGAAACGATAATCTATCAAGATCAATCGCCACCGTCTGTGGTAACAATATTTAATTATGCTATGTCATTTTTACTTCCGATATAACTGACTATGGATTATCTTTCATCAGATCATGGTTGTTATCTCCAGTGCTAAGTATAGCTTTCCCAGAGCATGGTTTGCAGCATCCAGTCCGCTTATTTCATTGCTGTTGTCAGCAAGAACATCTCCCGCTTCAAGAAAATCGTAAAGTGTTAATCCATGTTTGTCACACCCTTTAATGTCAATATAGTCAGCTGCCGGAGCGTAATAATATGAAGCCCCTTCGCCTCTGTAACTTTGCGTAGGGATGATGAATTTTCCTGTGGTCTGTTCAGAATCAAGGCTGCCACAAGATCCAAACATGATGAACTTCGTAGCACCGGTCTGCCAATGTGCTTCTGCTCACCATAAAATTCCTCTATCTTTACAATCTGTTCTGTTGTGTCGTCATAAAAATCTTTCAACATATCATTTTCTAACCTCGGCCTAATCTTCGAGATTGTAATTTTTTCCAAATGTCTCTTGCTTCTGAGCAAAAGTCTTGCGATATTCCTAGGTACTCTTCAATTATTCTTTTATCAACAATATCCAATACGCTTTCTATGTCGTCATTTTTTCGTATAATAGCATCTATTTCCAGTAATACAGAATCCACAACTTCATCCGGTACTGTCTCCAGTTTGGGAACCATTATTTCACCAACCTCGCCAGGAAGAATTTCAAGCACGCCCCCTCCATAGCTCCTACCACATAGTTCCGTAAATGCAAAAGAAATGCTATTATAATATGACAAAACCACCTTTTTGCCATCAACGCCTTCATTAAACTTCAATCTATGCATAGTATCAGTCGAAACAGCATTGCATTTATTAATAACAAATTTAGGATATATATTATTTCTTCTTAGAAAGAATGCATCCGGAACCCATATCGATGGAATTCTATACCACCGGTCTCTAATACTGCACTTATATCCTTCATTTTCCTTGTTTTTTTCTCCCTCTTGAATATACTTTCTATGACCTTTATCATATTTCGAAAGCGGAATATCCGGAAAATCAATTAAGTAAGCAGCTTTTTCGTTCTTTACATTTTCCTTCCAATCAGATTCCTCAAAAAACAAGCTGTTAGCATGGGAGCTTCTGCCTATTAATGGGCGGCAAACATTGGCGAGTCCATATTTGTCCACAGTCGTTTGGGTAACGGAAAAATATTTGTTATTTCCAGTAGTAATACCCACATTAATTAGTGCAGCATCCGACAGTTTCCAAAATCTATCATCATTTCTGATGCTACTAACTAATTCATTTTCACGCAAAGATGTAAAATATCTCGTCCACTTTTCATGAACATCTACCATTGGCTGGTATTCTTCACTTATGTTTTTTGAAATAAGATCATCCAGACTCTGTCGCTGTACGATCCTAATACCTTTTGAACCATTACCATTTTTCCCGATCAGAACAACTACTTCCTGTTCAATATCAGAAAAAACAAGCTGCTCAAATGTTATAACTGTAATCTTCTCCAGCGAATTTGCTAAGTATATGCGCAATTCTTCTGCATATGCCACTTGAAGAATCTCCGCCGGAATTACGAACGCAATCGTTCCTTCCTTTGCTAGCATATGCACACAAGCCACAGTAAAAGCAACCCAGGTATTAATCAGTTTATTAGGTTTCATTCCATGTTCTGTAACTATTTCAGACATTAATTCTCTTTGATTGTTTTCGAGATATTGATAACGAATATACGGAGGATTTCCAACAATCAAATCATACTTCGTTCTCTTCTTGTCTTTATAAAAGTCAAAGAAATCAGCGTTTAGGACTTTTACATTCCGACAATCCGCGTATTTGATTTTTAGTTTAGAAGTCTCATCTTCTTCTATCTCCACCGCCGTGACGCTCTTATAGTTTTTTATATTGCCTTCCGTTTTCATTGCATCCAAAAAAACACCGTCACCGCAGCTTGGCTCCAATACTCTTCCGGTAGGATACTGATCTCGAAGCAAATTAACTATATATTGAGCCAGCCTTGTCGGGGTATAATAGGCACCTCTTAGCTTTTGCTCCGTGCTATCTTCTTTTAAAATCATAAAATCACCTAAAATCCTGTTCGTATACTTTTTTTATAGCTTCCTGTATCGACTCTATCAGATTTTTCTTTTCTTCTCTTAAAATATTCAACTTTGCTCTGTCATTTGTTCCAGAGATTTTGCTGTTAATGTCGTATACCTTTCGAGTAGTCTTAACCACAAAATTATAAAGTTTTTTCTGCTTTGCGTCTTTAAAGTCAAGCTCTACAAACGGTAGCTGTGAAAGAACATTGGTGCCTCTCGACACAAACCCACCCTCAAAAATGCTTCCGCGCATTCTCACTATTTTTTCAGTATAGGGATGTGATAACCACGCCTGAATATATTCCAAATCATACGGAGATCCCGTCTTCTTGCTTATCGCACAATAACCGGCGGTTCCTCCAGATGCAATAAGGAAATCATTCTCATCATAAGCGTACATTGGCTGTTCTTTGCAAAGGACCTTCACAATCAGCTTTGGCGTATTTATAAAGGATGTTAATGCCTGTGTTCTTCCATATTTATACCATGTATCGGGAGCAGCATCCTTTACGTCTCTTCCAACATTTCTTCTGTTCAATACTTTTGGAATAAGTCTGTCATAACAATTCGTCAAGTATTCAAAAGTCCCAGGATAAGAACTTCTCATTACATCAATTGCTATAAGCGAACCATCTGTGTTATAAGGGAAAATAATACGCTTATCTGTCTGAAGAATGCTGTAACTATTCATTCCTTTTTCACTCTGCTTTGTAGGCTTAAAATACGGCTTCAATATAGCTTTCTCGATAGTGTATCTTTTCCCGTATTTTTCTATAACAAAAGCATCTGCCGTTTCTCTTTTTATAGCATCCTTATCAAACCAATACACTTCCTTCTTGTCCGAGAACTTTTCGGCACGTTCTGCACTGGTCTGTATTCCATTGAATAAATTAACCACAGAAGAAAGCGGAATCATCTTAGAACTCAAGCTTTCTAACAAACTGTCAATTCTAGCATCTGTAGAAAACATCCACGGATTTTCTCTAAACGTACTTGCATCTAACTCCGTAGATTCCGAAAAGGAC
Organism: uncultured Bacteroides sp.; assembly: GCA_964589055.1. Lineage (GTDB taxonomy): Bacteria > Bacillota > Clostridia > Lachnospirales > Lachnospiraceae > UBA3282. The sequence goes on along the minus strand of CAZPSD010000069.1, from coordinate 2,024 downwards.
TCTATCCATAAATCTCTTGACGAAGAATACTTCTTATAACTGGTGGTTTCTGTTCCTCCCTGCTTTGCCAAAATAATTGCACTATATATCGTCTTATCCTCGAATAGCTGGTTTTCGCCAAAATCTGCAATTGCTTCGAGCCTGTTTCCGATACATGCTCTCAATTTTGAACCTGCAGGGTTTGTAAAGAATTTATTCGGAACAATATAGCACAGTCTGCCAGAAGGTTTCAGTAGTTCAAACGCCCTCTCAATAAACAGAAAATACTTATCAAATTGCTTATATGCTGAGGAGTATTTTTCTGTATAAATATCAAATTCATAATTTGAAGTCAGTTTCCGCATATCCTCAGTTTTTACATAAGGCGGATTTCCAACAATTACATCAAACTTCTCCCCGCCATTTATGCTTGACCATTCAAAAGGAACTATCTTCAACACCTTGTTTAACGTACATCTCTTAATATCAGCTTTTTCTACGAGCGAATTTCCATGTCTAATGTTGCCGGCCAAATCTGGAAGCGCAGGCGTTTCAGAAGAAATAGACGGTTCCGTTTCTTTTTCAAGTAGCTTAACGAGTAGCGAAAACTTAGCTGTCTCAACAGCATGCGCGTCTATATCAACTCCATATATCGAATTTACTAAAATATCCTTCTTTTCAGCAAACGGAATGATTTTCTCTCCATTATCAATCTCTATAAGATGAGTTGGTTCGTTTTTTAAGTACCAATTAGTTACCCAATCAGTCAGAAACTGAAATGCTTCAACTAAGAACACACCTGATCCGCAAGCGATATCTGTTATTCTAATTTTCTTGATCTCTTCCGGAGTCTTACCCTCACAAATTGGCGCAAGTGCCATTTTCACCATAGATTTAACGATCTCTACCGGTGTTGTAACAACGGATCTGAATAAGTATTCCTCCTTATCTCCGAGTGCTACTGAATGCGATCGGTTATTGACAACGAGCTTTTGTGTCAAATATGTCTCATATATTTTTCCTAGCAAACTTGGTTCAATGACATTGAATAAGTATGGGCTCTTTGGATAATAGATGGAGTCAATTACTTCCCAAATGGCATCATCACTCAAGTCAAGTATTGCATCATCACTTTTAAATAGACCAGAATTATAACGCTTATCAGCCGCAGTAATAAGAGAATGTAGTTCAGTCTTTAGCTTTTCTTTATCTCCAGCAACGCTTTTTAGATTTTGATACAAGGGCAAATTATTATCTTCACATATTCTGAGGAATATAATCTGATTAATAAAGGATTGAACAGAGTCATTCAAAACCTCTTCATCATGATACTTATCATCCTTGGAATACAGATATTCGCCTATTCCTTTTCTCCAGCCATTAATAAGCTGCAGGAATAACCGGTCTACTTGAATTCGGTCTCTTGTGTCTGTAATAAATTCTGTATTGACCAATGCATCAAAATGGCCATCATAAACATTGTCTCTAAGTAATATTTTAGCTATTTCCGCATACTTAGAAACATAATCCTGATAATTGTAATGCTTATACAAAGCCACTCTAGCATCGTCTGACTCTTTCGGCTCATAAGTGACATCGTAAATCATTAAGTCCTCAAAGTTTGTCAGCACCGACACACTGTGATTTGCATTGTATCCATACCTTCTTACTTGCTTGGCTGGTTCAGAATCACGCGTAATATCTATAATCGGCTTCTTTGCCTCAACAAAAATCTTATCTACTCCGTTTAGGGTAAGCGTATAGTCTATACGATCTGTTTTTCTTGTAACCTTCTCTACTCTTACTTCTCTGTACTGTGGATCTTTCCCCGCAGCATTCTGAACATCCCAGCCAAAGCACTCTAGAAAAGGGCTGATATATTCGTCTCTACACGACTGCTCGTTATAAGCATTTTTTGCATCATGATAATAATCTCTGTTCTTTTGAAACTGAATCACAAGATTCTTAAGTTTTTCAATATCCATTAGGGACCCCCTATAACAATTTTTTATTTATTCTACTCGATTGGCTGTCCATTATTACGG
>CAZPSD010000068.1:0-13309 GCA_964589055.1 uncultured Bacteroides sp. | reverse complement strand
CCATTAGTTTAGAAAGTAAAAACCCCTATAAGCTGACCCATACGCCATAACTTATAGGGGTAATTTCTACTCTATTTATTATTTTACTGTCACAGATGTAATATGCGGATTCACACCTTCATACCAGTACAGGAAACCTTCCATATCAACGGTATCGCCGACATTCAGGTTCTTTACCGTGTTGTAAACCTCTGTTGTATTATCGCACAGATAAGACTCAACAGTGAAAGTATAGGTCTCTCCGTTGCTGGAAACATTGAAATACAAGTCATCTCCATCTGAACCGGAACCGTCCCAGCTATATAAGAATGCGGCGCCGTCTCCTGCATCCTCCACTGTCATATCCTTGAAGGATACCAATTCATTCTGATGATTGATTAAGTCATCTGTGCCAAGCAAATCTGTCACATCCAACGCCTCGGCAACATAATTCCCGTCCTCAATTTCGAAAGCAGCATCAATGATCTCCACTTCGCCGGACCACTCTGACTTGTAACCTGTGACTTTAATCTTAGTGCCGGGTGTCAGCTTTTCATAGTCCTCCTCAGAACATGCCATGTTATAAAGGAAGTAAGCGCCGTCCTCGTCCTGTGTGTAAACAGTTGCCTGATCCTCCCACCAGGACTGCTTTGCCTGCACATAAGTCTCAACAACTACTTCTGTATCAACATCTGCTGCTACATACTCCTCATAGGTCATAACACCCTCAGATTTTTCAGCCTGTGCCTCTTCTGCATCCGCTGCCTCTTCTGTCTGATCGGCTTCTGCCGTATCCTCGGATGCTTCATCAGCCTGTATACTTTCTTCTGTTTCTTCCACAGACTCCTGAACCTGTGCATCCTCTGCTGTCTCTTCGGATGCTCCGCAGCCTGCAAGTGCCAAAGTCATTGCGGCTGTCATCATTACTGCTAAATACTTTTTCATAATTTTCCTCCATTCCGAAGCGTCTTACACGTGAACATACCGTTCTGAATAATCCGGTTAGAATCACAGGTTCTTCACCGGAATGATACAATCTGTGACGCTTCTGCACAAATTCTATCATAATTTCATTCCGGTTTGACGCGCAAAGTAAACGAATGCCTTTCCACAGCCTTAGCCCGGAACTTACATGTCATTGTACTCACAATGAAAGAATAAATCAATATTTTTTTACCAATTTCTCTCAACCTTTTCTTTATTTCCAATAATTCCATGTCGAAAATTTGCACAGGATTTATTTAACTTGTTTCTTTCTGACAGCTTCCCATATGGCATACGCAAGAATCATAACCCACACAACACCGAGGGATGCCAGTAAAATTTTCGCCGCCTGCGGAAGCGGTCCCAAATCGGTTTTGCCTGCGGCTGCGGCGCCGCCCTGATCAAGCCTGTAAAGAGCGGTCACATCTGTGTACAGATTTTCTATATAAGTTTCGTCTACTGTCTCGCTTCTTCTGACAGACTTCACTGTTGTCTCGATCAACTGCCCCGCCGCATCCCTAAGCGATGCAGAACCGTTAAAAACCGGGGTCACAAAGGTATGATCGATGTTATCAAGCAACAACTTTGACGCCTGAATCTTGACCTCGTAGTGTTCTGCATTATCCTCACCGCTTCCGGACAAATAGTCAACATATTCCTCCGCATTCTGTGCCTTGGCAGTGACCGGAATATACCCTTCCGTCTCAGCATAAGCAATCTGCACATCATTGGTCAGAAGATACTGGGCAAAGAGCCACGATGCCAGCACTTCCTGTGAGTCTGCTTTATTAAAGACACAGATAGAGGGTCCCTGTGATATCATCTGAGGATTATCCGTATCAAACTGCGGCACCATCATGACCGCCGTCTCAAACTCTACCACTTTATCCTCGCTGATATCCAGAAGCGGCGCGTCCGTTCCCATCCATGTAGCGCCTGCCGTGGAATCCACCGCGAAAATGCACTGTCCCGCATTCAGGAAATTCGCCGGATAACCTGATATTTTAAAGGTGGAAAAGGCTTTGTTTCTTCCATGCTCCGCAATGGTGTACAGCAGTTCCTTCGCCGTATCATTAAAAAGCAGGATATCTCCGGCATCCGTAGAGTATCCGGCGTCTTTTTGCTTCAACATCTGGATCATCATATTATCGGTGGATTTATAGAGAAAAGGAATCAAAACGCTCTGACCGTTGACCAGATAATTGCCGTCCTCATCCATTGCCATGGCAGCCTCCGATACTTCCCAGACAAAATCCCATGTGAGTCTTTCCGGCAAAGTATACCCCAGCGCTTCCACATAGGTCTTATTCACATAGCAGGCTTCCGTGGAACGCATAAAAGGAATGGCATAATGCTGCCCGTTGATGGAGCACTCTTCCAGAAACTGTCCAATCACTTCCTCCTGTGTTACGCCGTCAAACAATACCTCGCTTCCCCCAAAGCCGTATTTTTCGTCCGCAAACAAGTTATCCAGCGGAACCACCACGTTATTTCCGGTCAGATAAGTGGCTATATGATCCGGGTACGTAATACAGACATTGGGCGTCGTATTGGTGGAAATATTGGTAATCACGTCATTATATATATCTCCGTAATTGGTATACAGCCGCATATTCACCTGAATATTAGGATATATTTCTTCAAAGTCGGCTATTGCCTGTTCATAAATCGCCGTCTGTGTTTTGTTGGTGTCATTCTTCGCCCAGAAAGTAATTTCGTAATTTCTGAATGTATCAAATTCCTCAGGTGTCTGAAATTCTGCAAGCCCTTTGGAGCCATGACATCCGGTCAGCAAGGCTGCATTTACAAAAGCCGTCAGCAAGACGGGCAGAATTTTTCGCTTTCTATATTTCATCCTTCTATACATGCTCCCTTCCAAGTCTTATATGTCTCCGGCACTTTCACAATCACCTTGGAATGATTTAGATATACTTAGACTGCGTATTCTGCAGGCTTAGTATATCTTCATTCCCTTTTATCCCTTCGTACCGCCACTTGACACGCCTGTCATAATTTTGTCACGAAACAGCAAAAACAAAATAATCAGCGGTACGGAAATCACCACCACCGCCGCCATCATGGCAGGAATATTTTCACGTCCAAAGCCGTTTTCACGTATCTCCTGAATCCCATTGGAGACAAGATAATAGTTTTCATCATCGGTGATGAGCCGAGGCCACACATAAGAATTCCAGCACTCTATAATTTTCAAAATCCCTATCGTTACCAGTGTGGGTTTACAAATCGGTACCAACACCCGAAGCAGATATTTCATATCCGAAGTACCGTCAACCTTCGCCGCATAGTATAAGGAGTCCGGCACCTGCGCGAAATTTTCTTTTAACAGATAAATATAAAACACCGAAGTGACAGAGGGCAGAATCAACCCGGCAAAGGTATTGCGCATATTAAGATTTGTCACCGTGGCAAAGTTGGTAATAATCACCAGTTCGTTGGGTATCATCATCAGCGAAAGAAACAGTGTAAACACCGCATTTCTTCCTCTGAAACGCAGTCTTGCAAAGGCAAACGCCGCAAGGGTAATGACCACCAGCATAATCGCCGTGGTTGCGATTGTAAAAATCAGCGTATTAAGAAGGTACTTGCCTAATGGCACCGAGGTAAAGGCGTCCGCGTAATTCTGAAAAGTCGGCGACAGGACAAAAAACTTCGGAATCCGCTCCGCGTTATAAGCGCTGTAGCTTTTTACCGAGGTCAGAAGCATCCAGTAAAAAGGAAAAAGTACAATCACCGCCCAGATCATCAGGAACGCATAGACAATGATATTCCCCCGTCTTTTCCGGCTTGCCGCTGATTTTTTAATTTTTTCATAATCCACTGGTTTTGACATGGCATGTCCTCTCTGTGTAGCCTGATTTATTATTTTTTTCTCTTTTTATGAACTCAAAATTTTTCGTTGCCGGCATATTTCCATCCACTAATATTAAAGGGCAAATCAGTTGTTTTTACCGATCACTTCAATAATACGTATATTTCTTGCTGATTAACAGATTGATACAGGTAATCGTCAGCACGATCACAAATAGAATGATCGCCGCCGCCGAGGCATAAGACGGATAGCCGCCGCTGTCCCCATAGAGCATGTCATACACATAACCTACCATCGTATTCATTTCTGCCGCATTTAAATCCGTTCCAAACAGAGCCACCGCGTCATTGTATTCCTTAAAGGCACCGATAAAGCCTGTGATAATCAGATAGAAAACCGTGGGCGAAATCATGGGCAGTGTTATCCTTCTGAAAATCTGGAAAGCAGATGTGCCGTCCACCCTCGCGGCATTGTAGTAATTGCGGTTCACAGAGGATAATGCACTCGTCAGAAGAAGAATCTTAAAGGGCATTACCACCCAGATGATATAGAAACACATGACGGACATTTTCGCCCAATAAGGTCCGTCGATGAAATCAACCGATTCACCGCCGAACCAGTTAATCAGCAGATTCACCAGTCCGTCCGTATACGCTGTCTTTTTGAATAAAATCATAAAGACAAGCCCCACCGCCAATGTATTGGTCACATAGGGCAGAAAATAAATCGTCTGAAAAAGATTCCTAAGCGGCTTGATGGAGCTTAAGCCCACTGAAATAAGCAGGGCAATCCCCGTAGATATGGGTACTGTGATCACAACCATCAGAAAAGTATTCTTCAAAGCCTGCAAAAAATAGGTGTCATGCAGCACGTAGGAGAAATTATAGGTTCCGATATCAAAATAGGTCTGGGATGCAAAGTTATACCCTTCCTCAAAGGAATAAACAAAAACGTCTATCAGCGGATATACCATAAAAAATCCTAAAAACAAAATCGCGGGCAAGAGATAGAGCCAGCCCTTCCAATTATTTTTCTGCATATCAATAACCATGCCTTTCTCTCAGTCTGCAAATCTTCGTATGACGCTCTAACGGTCATATCCTCCCGTCTATCGTACTTAAAGTTTGTCCCCATACTTAACGGTATTGACCAGCGCCTTAATTTTACCGACATTCATATACAGCGTATCTTCGCTGATATGCTTCTTGGCAAGTTCCTCCAGAATACGGGGTTTGGCAGAAGCATCTATAATAATCGTATCAATAAAATGAGACAAGGCAACGCCCTCATCCTCCATGATCTTCTCAAAGGAGTGCTCATCCCTGCCCCACAGCAGAAACAGCCCTTTCTGCATATACAGACGGTCAAACTGCTGCGTTGCATCAATGAAAATAGGCATATCAATCCCCCTATCCCCCATCAATGTAGATTCCTTATCGATGTATCTTTGCAGCCACTCATACAGAAACTGATTGTTCCTGATGACCTGGCTGGAAAGCTTCTTCCTGTCCTTTAACATCTTCTCATATTTACTCTTATTAAAGATGAACACTTTGCCGTCATTTTCCTGATATCTTCCCTTCGAATCATGGCAGGCAAAAAATAATGCCACATCAAAGGAATAGGAAAAATCCAGCATTCTCGTAGGCAGTGCAAAATGCTGGGCGATCTCGATACAGGTCAATTCATCATAATCAAACATCCGCTTCATCTCGTCCACAAAATGAAACATCTGACTGTCGGCGATGGCGATATGATCTCCTCTAAGCCCTGACGGAATCAGCACAAATTCGCTGTGCGCCTGTCCGCGGAACACGATCACATCCCCGCGCCCGTCTAATTCTTCCATATATTCTTCATAGGAGAAAATCTTTCCCATAACATATCTATATCCTTTCCATATCTATATACCTGACATGTATTCTAAAGTCCCTGTCCTTACATCTGCTATGATTCATATATCCGTTCCTCCGTATCCTTGGCAAACAGCAGTACCTTGTTCGGCTTCAAGGAAAATCTTACCGTATCACAGGCGGTATCCACCTTATTGTCCGCATCTACAATGGAACGCACTGTGGGATTTAGAGAGTGGTCATTCACGGAAACCACACTGATATCCCGTCCCATGACCTCCACCCCGGAAAGCCTGCACGAAAGCGTCCCGTTTTCATCCAGAACAAACCCCTCCGGGCGAATCCCGACGGTTACTTCCTGATCCGAAACGCCCTGCACGGCAAGCACAGCCTCATCTCCGATGTACAGTCTGTTGTCACTTACTTTTCCCGCAAACACATTGATGGGCGGCGTACCGAGGAATTTTGCCACAAATAAATTGACAGGACTGTCATATACGTCCTGTGGTCTGCCTGTCTGCTGCACAACGCCGTCCTTCATCACCACGATCCTATCCGAAATGCTCATGGCCTCCTCCTGATCATGGGTGACAAACACTGTGGTAATTCCTGTCTCTCTCTGAATCCTTCTGATTTCCTCTCTTGTCTGTAATCGCAGTCTGGCATCCAGATTGGACAGGGGCTCATCCAATAAAAGCACCTTCGGCATTTTCACCATAGCCCTGGCAATCGCCACCCGCTGCTGCTGCCCGCCCGAAAGCTCGCCCGGCTTACGTTCCATCAGTTCCTCAATCTGCACAAGCTTCGCTGTTTCATACGCTTTCTCTTCCATCTGTGCTTTCGTGAGCTTCTCTGCACCTTTCAGATTTTGCAGCGGAAATATAATATTCTGCTTTACCGTAAGATGAGGATAAAGGGCATAATTCTGGAACACCACGCCGACGCCCCTTTTCTCCGGCGGAAGGGCTGTGACATCGTCGTCACCGAAGAATATTCGTCCCGAAGTCGGCTCTTCCAGCCCGCATATCATAAAAAGCGTGGTGCTTTTGCCGCACCCGGAAGGTCCCAGAAGCCCTACCAGCTTCCCATCGGGAATTTCAAAGGTAAAATCATTGACTGCAATAACATCTCCCCCTGCTTTTCTGCCGCGGCTGGGGAATATTTTCGTCAGATTCTGTAAAACAACTCTCATGCTTATCCTCGTTTCCGGTTTTTTCCTTATTATATCAGGTTATCTTTCATTATAGTCCTCTTTTATAAGGGAAACAAGGGAAAAGAACATCTCCCACTGCAATTGTTGCCAGCCTCCGCTGCTGCCGGCTGCTGTACGGTTCCGACTCCGTCAGACAGGAAGCGAGGTAATCCGTATGCCTCCGCACCGATTCCCGAACATCTGCAATACAGGTATCTTCATTATCCTTTTCAAGCATCAGGATCCCCGTCATAACGGAAGGCAGGCAGATATGCCTTTCCTTCCACTGTGCAATAGCATATCTGCCCGCCTCTTGCATAAAACAAGATGAATAGTATATCCTTATGTTCCCCGCCAGAATATGTGTGGGCTGACGTGTATCCTGATAAAACAGTGTATATTTTCTTCCGCCCTTCCTTTTCGGTACGCTTTCCAAAAACTTCATCCTGTGTCCGCATAGCAGTTCACCGTTTTCAAGATCTTCCATGTTCTCTATGATAATCTCTGCATATTTCCTGTCATCGCAGGTGCAGCACAATATGCAGTTTTTTCCCGTCCGGACTATGTGCCGCACAGTATAACCACAGATACGTAAATCTATATAATCATTCTTTTTCATCATTATTCCTTTTGCTCCGGTCAATTCACTCCATTTATCAGATTACATGCTTTGGCGTTGATACGGTTTCCATGTTTATCTTCTAAAACATAGGTGTTGATTCCGGATTCTCCTGAAATCGACATGATTTTAATGTGGTGGTCATCGCTTCCCATACACATATCGAACTCTTTCAGGAAGCAATGTTTGTCTGCTTTGATTTTTTGCGCCACCTGCGTCGGTATTTTGATGGATGCGTAAGACGCTCTGCCTGCGCTTTTATGCCCTGAGGAATCTTTTATAAAGGTTTCTTTCTCCGATACCTTTACCTCCTGGACATGATGGTCGTCTCCTCCATATTCCATTTCAAAGCTCTGCAGCGCCGTAATCTCTGCGGCTTTCTCTCCGCCGTCGTTTTTGATCCCGATGACACAGACATGCACGCTGCCGTTGTCTATAAAATTTTTAGAACTGTCATGCATTTCTGCATAAGCATTGATTCTTACCTCATCATGGTTTCCTATCAGATCTGCCTGTAATTGCAGCTTTGCTTTCTTCACATGATGATCGGTTCCGGGCGCGTATTCCATTCGGAAACTCTGTATTCCTACCAGAAATTCATCTACCGGGAACCCAAAATCTAACACTTCTGTTCCTCTCGCACTTCCTCCGCCTGTCTCCAGTAAAATAACCGCCCTTTTTATTCTATACTGCATAAATTTTTCCTCCTCTGTTACAAATAATGGACATCTCCGATATAAAGACGTGTGTATTGGTCTGCCGCCTGATACAGTATGTCTAACAGACGATAATAGCCATCCGCATCCTCACATGTTATTTCTTTGTCACACAGGATATCCCCTGCCTGCGTAAGGCTGTGCAGTCCTGTGGACATTTTATCCAGAAAAGCGCTGACTGCCCGGATTACTTTTTCATCTTCCTTAGGACACTGTTCCAATTTTTTTCTTTTTTCCTCCAGCCGCTGCGCCATATTTTCAAGCCTTTCTTTGTAGGCTTCCACGGTTTCGGCCACATCCTTCTGCTTTTGGGCAAGGATATATTCCTGCGCATGGCTCATTTCCATACTCTTGGCAAACAGATCATATGCCACTGCACTCATGTAAAGCCCGATTTCCCCTACGACCAACGTTGTTTCCGGTCGGTATTCCTGATAGGGTAAGAGCGTAACTTGTCTTATTTCTTCATCAAAATCCATTCTGTCCCTCCTCCTTTCTTTCAGAGAGTGTTTTGTACATAGCTTCCCATATATCGGTTGTTACCCAGTATTCTTCTTCTGCATAGCCCGACAGTCCCATAAAGCTTGTCATTTCACGGGAAATAAGTTCTCCTGTTTCAATGTCGAAGGGATATTGATCCTGTGCTATCACTACGCCTGTACTTTGTGCGGCATCGCCTCTGCCTCCGACTAACGCCGGGAAAGCGCCCCTTATGGTTTCGTTTGGATTCAAGAGGGATTTACCGCTCATTCCGAAGGGAATTCTGTTTCTATCAGGGCTTGCCGTTCCATTTTCGTATTCGTCCCCCAACAGGTAGCAGTGCCCGATTTCATGGGCTACTGCCACCTCCGGGCTGGTATCCTCCAGAGAAATCACACTGACGTTCCCGCCGAAGGTGAAGCCTGCAATACTTGCCGCAGCACTGTCTTTATCCGGATACATATTGTTGACCACAATACCGATGATCAAGTCATAGTCATCTTCACTTTCTTCCTGAAGCGTTCCCAGCGCTTTCCACACCCGGTATCGTCCGATGGCAGTATCCAGATTGTACGTCTGTGTGTCTAAGGACAATGCCTGTTCTGTATTGTTCCACTCCAGATCTTCCCTGCCGAGAGGATAGACCTTCCGGGTGAATCCGTCGAGCTGCAACTGCTCCTTCGGCACTTCCTGTATTCCGCTCTCATAATAGCCTTTGACCGGTACTGCCAGCACCCGTATTTCATCCATATCCCGAAACACAGTCGTCTGTTCTGTGGTATCTTTGTCCATCTTCAGACTCACCTCATAGGTCCCTTCCTCCCAATAGCAGGGTGTCTTCGTAAAACTCACCAGAATGTCTGTTTCATACTGTTCCGGATAAAATTCATAGGTCGTGCCGTTACCGCTTATGGTAAGATGTGCATTGGTAAAAAATCTCTCCCTGTCGGTTTCATCTGAAATTTCCACGTAAATACCGGTAGCCCGGTCTGACACCAGACAGTCTATCGGGTAACGTATTCCGTCCTCGGCATTGATACCCATGCCAAGTCCTTGATCCAGTATGATAACCGGTTCCCCGATTGTATCCTGCGCAGGTATATGGGCAAAGAATACCACCGCGGCTGTACAGACAGAGACCGCCGCACCAGTCTCCCAATACCGCTTATTCATTTTGCCTCATCTGCTCTAATAGTTCCATGACCTCAAGCAGTGTATCCGGTGACATAACTCCCGCCAAGAAACGGCTTCGGAGATTCTGCATTTTCATCATCATACCTTCCCAATATGTCATTTCTTCCTTTGCTTTTCTGCCTTTTTCAAGTGTCTCCTGCTGCTGCCTTTTATCTTCTTCTGACTGGCTGCGGATCTTTTTTTCCTCCGCCTGAATCTCGCTCAGAGTAACTTTTTGGCTTTTCATCTGTCTGATCAGGTTCTCCGCATGGGTTTCCATATTCATGATACTCTGGATAATGACCCGGTAATTTTCTCCTTTGCTTTTCCTTCTTTCAAGGTTCACCTTTTCCTCCATCGCACACTTTCTGACATATTCTGCATTTTCCAATCCGGCCTGCAGTTTTTCCATCTCTGCCTGTTTCTGATTCAATTCCTTTAAGATGTTCTCCAGTTTGGTGCAAAGCTTTGTATAATGGGTAAGCAATCCCTCTGCTTTACCGGCATATTGGGCAGATTCAGCCTTATACTTCTCAGCATTTTGTCCGGCAGTCTGTCCCATTTTCCCCAGCCGTTCTCCAATATCTGTGATTTTCTCCCTCATTTCATTGAGTTCGGCTTCTGAAGGAGCATGATTCATGGCATTCTTTTCAAGCATTCTGCCAACGACGTTTTGTGCAAGCTTTACCAGTTCATACAAATTTTGTTCAAATTGTAATTTTTCCATTGCCTCTCTCTTTTCTTATTTTTTGGTAATGCTTGTGGAAATACGGGTGCTGACCTGTTCCGCAAGCTGAGACGCCTTATTCCAGTGATCCGTTCTGCTCATAGCACTGCTGTCTGCGGTAGTAACCGTCGTATTCAGATTGCCGCGCGTTTTTTCCGCAGCCGCGATATATTCTCTGCTGATGGAACCGATTGCCGCCCATTTGGCTATGTAACACAGAAGGGGATACATGATCATATCACTGTAATATGCTTCAATACGATCCTCTTTGTCAATCTGCTGCAGATCCTTAATCGTATCCTTTAAAGAAGAATCTGCAAGGGAACGGCAGCATGCTTCCATGGAATTCCAGAATAATTCAATATCCTTGACTGCCACTACTACTTTTTTCAGGCATGATACTGCAATAATAAGCGCCTGCACAGCCGCCTCCGTGGAATTCTGGTCGATGACGATTCCTGCCAGCTTCTTGGTATTTTCCGCCAGAAGTGCAAGCTGCTCCGTATTAGAATCCTCAAGGCGCATCCGCTCCTTGTTAATGTCGTTAAGCCGTTGGCTTCTTTGCTCCGAAATACTTCTTGCATCCTCCGCCATCTGGTCGACGCGCTGCCCGGCAGAGCTGATAATGTTCCGGATTCCTGCGATAGTTTTCTCAAAAGTTTTACTTTTTTCCTCCAATTTTTTCAGTTCTTCCTGCTTACTTCTGATCTGCTCCTGATATTCTTTCTGCTTGGCAGCGCGTTTGTCCTGATCTTCACTGCTGTCTGTCTCTTCGGTCAGCCTTTTCAGGTTCTTTTCCAATTCTGCAATTTCATTTTTCAAGGTTTCCATAGCCTGATCATTTTCGGCCTTCTGTTTCTGCTGTTCATCAAGGCTTGCCTTCGTTTCGTCATCGCTCTGTTCGCCACCTGCACCTGTACCCGTACCTGCGGCAGACGGCTGTTTATTGCTTCCTGACATTTCGGGAACGTCGCTTCCTATTCCGGACATAACATTTCCTACAAAAGAGAATACGGCTCCGATTACTGCCATTTTATTCTGCTGCTTCTCTGCTCTTTCCTCAGCATCAGATAACTTTGCATATTCTTCATTTAAAGAGTTCAGTCTGCGTTTCGTTTCCTCCTGTACTTTATTGGCAGCATCAATCTTTGCCTGAAATTCATTCATCATATTGCGAAGTTCATCCATCTTGGCATACTGCTTGGAGCTTTCTTCCATGGTTTCTTCCAAAATAGCCGAGGTGCTGTCCGCCATCTTCTGATAATCATCCGCCAACTCCTGCGCCTGTTGACTCATGCCCGCCGCATATACTGCAAATCTTTCCAGTTTTCCGATTGCAACGCTTTCCATTCCTTTCACAAGCCATTGGAACACTGCTTTCAATTCCGCCTGTACGGTCTGTGACTTATCCCTGAATTCGCCTACCACGATAATACCTTTATCATTCAGATCCATCAGATTCTTCTGCAGACGGAAGATTTTAGCCTGAACAGCAAAGCCGTACACGGCATGATAAGATACATCCAGCAGATCTACCGCATTGTCCAGATTATTGATTACAGTCTTTAAATCCATCTGTTTCAGGATGTCCTTCTTCTCTCTTACTACAATCGGAAATGTTTCCTCCAACGGCTCGTTCAGATCATACACCATGGCAGTGCCGTTAACGCAGACTTCCAGTTTTTTGTCCTCTGTTACGTTGTATGTGTCGCTCATGCATTTCCCTCCTTTTTCATTAAAAACGACTTAGGAATTTGCAAAATCCATTTTTGCGATTTTCCTACTTAAAAGCATAAAAGATCATGCTAAAAATAAACTTCTCTCTTCTTTTCTCCTGCGTGTCAGTCCGCTAAGCGCCTTTCCGCCGCCCTTGTTGTACTGCGGCATTTTGTCTGCGATTGTGGCTGCATCCCTTCCTGACACCAGTTTTTGCAGGTTGCCCTTTCCACAGTTGTAGCAGAAGCTGGTCAGCGCATCGAATTGGTTCTGTGTGAGCGGGAATGTGATCAGCCCTTTCTTTACACAGTCATTCACATATCCGCCATACTTTGCCAAATCCTTTTTCAGCAATGCCTTCGCTGCCTCCTGTGAAGGAAGGCTGTCTCCCGGCTGAACCCCTGCGGTATGTCCGTAACCGATTGTCCACACGCCCGCCGGGCATTTGTACGCCTCCGTCCGACAGCCTTCATACCGGGCGATCAGCTCCACACCTTTATCGGAGATCTGCATTTCTCCTCCGGACGTCTGAGGCACCGTCTTGGGAGGCGCTTTCTGAACCGGGTTAGCATTGTATGCCCCACCGACAGTTACCACTTTCAGGTACTTCACATGGATCGGGCTGTTGATTGCTCTGCTGCCGCTTACATTCTGATCGATTACTGCCCTGTCGCCTTTCACGGATTTTACAATCCAGCGCTCTTTTTTGACCCACTCCGGTATTGCTTTGCCGTCGTAGTAAACCGCATCCGGCGTCAGCGACACGATATTTCCTGCATGACAGCAGTTAGGTGGATGTAAACTGTTTTCTACGTTGTTCATATGTTGTTTTCTCCTTTCCAATTTGTCTGCATATTCATAATACAATATTATGTTAACTTGACTTTTCGGCATTTAGGAACCTGCGGACATCCACGCAAAAAGGCAGCTATGCTTTTCACATACTGCCTTTTTTTGCTTTTTCAACTGCATGTTTTTTGTTTTTGTGTGTTTTTCGTTAATTTTTACTAATAAAACAGCTTGACAAACTATGCATAATA
>CAZPSD010000067.1:0-13384 GCA_964589055.1 uncultured Bacteroides sp. | reverse complement strand
AAAAAGGACAGACGGAGCATCTTTGCAAACTGTATGCATAAAAAGGTATCGGAATGGAAATAAGGGAATCCCGGCAGGCAAAGGGGAAAGTATGCCTGTTTTGCGTAGCAATTCAATATATGAAGAAACAGGAAGTACAGCATGCATCGAAAGAGGACAAAAACCAGGCGTATTTGTCATTGTTGGATGTAAAAAAGAACTGTTTTGACGGGAGAAAAGATTACAGCCAAATTAATTTTCATAACAGTCTGATTGACGCTGGATAAGAACGTAGAGTATAATGAGATTACTATTAGAAGCCTATGCATTGAACCCGGATTATGAGCCAAAATATTCAATATTCTGATAATCTACGGAACCGTCCGGCAGTGCGGCGTACCGCAGACGCGGTACAGAATGAGAGGATATATGAAGAAACCAACAATATTGATAGTCGATGATGTAGAGATTAACAGAGAAATTCTGTGGGAGATGTTTTGTGAGTGTAATACGCTTCAGGCAGAAAACGGTAAAGAAGCAATAGAGATTATTGCCTCCAGACAGGAGGAGATATCAGTAGTGCTTTTAGATGTTGTTATGCCGGTTATGGATGGTATGGCGGTTTTGGAAGAGATGAAGAGACGGAAATGGATCAACAGAATTCCGGTTCTTTTGATTACAGGAGAAGCAACCACGCAGATAGAACGGAAGGCCTATCAGATGGGCGTGAGTGATATTATCCGCAAACCCTTTGACGCTTTTATTGTAAAACAGCGTACCAAGAATGTGATTGAACTGTACTATAATAAGCGCCATTTGGAAGAAATGGTAGAGCTGCAGACGAAGGTACTGCGCAAACAGGCGGAAGAACTGCAGAATATGAATGACCGCATCATTGATACGATGAGTAATGTGGTGGAGTTTCGTAATTTAGAATCCGGCGATCATGTCAAGCGTGTTAAGACATTTACCAATATTATGGCGAAATATGTGGCGAAAGCATATCCGGAATATAAACTGGATGATCGTGCGATCAGCGTTATCACCTCCGCATCGGCATTACATGATGTGGGTAAAATTGCAATTTCCGATGCAATTTTATTAAAACCGGGACGCTTGACGAAAGATGAATTTGAAATCATGAAATCTCATACCACCAGAGGGTGCGAGATTATCGATATGATGGCAGGTATTCAGAAGGGCGATTATGGCAGGGTAAGCTACGAAATATGCCGTCATCACCACGAGAGATATGACGGACGCGGTTATCCGGACGGATTAAAAGGAGAGGAAATTCCGATTTCCGCGCAGATTGTATCGGTGGCGGATGTGTACGATGCGCTGGTTAGTGAGAGATGCTATAAGAGTGCATATACTACGGATGAAGCGTATAATATGATTATCAGAGGGGAATGCGGTGCGTTCTCACCAAAATTGATGGAATGTCTGGCAATGGCAAGAGAAGAGTTTGAGGCAACTGCCAGAGAGAACCGCAAAGAAGCGGAATAAAGTATAGAAAAACCGGAATTGCAGATATTATAAGCATTGTATTTGGATTATATATAACCTTAGGAGCAGGAGTATTCTGCTCCTAAGATTTTGTCCGGTAACAGAAAAGCACTTTCAGGATTGAAAATTACTGTTTCCATGAGGTGGTAGATTCACTGGCTTTCTCTTCGCAATACTTACAGCGGTAAATTTCTTTCGCTTCGTCTGCCAATACGAAGATATGCGGAAGCTCCTGTTCGATGGAAGTAATACAGCGGGGATTTCTGCATTTGATTACATTTCGGATTTCCTTAGGAAGGACAAGCTCCTTTTTGTCTACGATTTCGCCGTCCTTGATCACATTTACGGTAATATTATGATCAATAAATGCCAGAATATCCAGATTCAGGGTATTGATGTCGCATTCTACCTTCAGAATATCTTTTTTTCCCATTTTGTTACTGCGGGCATTTTTAATAATCGCAACAGTACAGTCCAGCTTGTCCAACTGCAAATGGTGATAAATGGAGAGGCTTTTACCGGCTTCGATATGATCCAGCACGAAGCCTTCCTCAATTTTTCCTACGTTTAACATGGTAAGTTTCCTTTCTGATAATATAATACTATAGATAATTGCGAAATTCTGCACAGCCTTTCGTTGATTGTACAATTTCAATAAACCGACGGGAGTTTCACAAACACGAAAATAACTTATGTTATTATACTTTGATTCCTAAAAGCGTAAGAATCAGAGCCATTCTGACATAGACGCCGTATTGTGCCTGTTTGAAATAAACAGCACGGGGATCGTCATCTACTTCTACGGAAATTTCATTGACACGGGGAAGCGGATGCAGAATCAGCATATCTTCTTTGGCGGCTCTCAGCTTCTCTTTGTTTAAGATATAGAAGTCTTTCAAACGGACGTAATCTTCTTCATTGAAGAAACGCTCCTTTTGTACTCTGGTCATATACAGTAAATCCAATTGCGGCATACAATCTTCCAGACGAATCACTTCTTTGAAAAGCACCCCTTTTTCAGTCAGCATATCCGTAATATAATCCGGTACTTTCAGCTCCGGCGGGGAGATAAAGATAAAGTGGATGTTCGGATAACGGATCAGCGCATTGATAAGAGAGTGCACCGTTCTGCCGAATTTCAAATCGCCGCAAAGCCCGATCGTGAAATCACCCAGATGCCCTTTCAGGGAACGAATGGTCAATAAGTCTGTCAGTGTCTGGGTCGGATGTTGATGACCGCCGTCTCCTGCGTTGATGACCGGAATGCCGGAATGACTGGCAGCTACCATGGGCGCACCCTCTTTGGGGTGGCGCATAGCGCAGATATCTGCATAGCAGGAGATGATGCGGATGGTGTCGGACACACTTTCGCCTTTGGAGGCAGAAGAAGAGCCGGCATCGGAAAAGCCCAGGACTTGTCCGCCTAAATTTAACATGGCGGCTTCGAAGCTGAGTCTGGTACGCGTGCTTGGTTCATAGAAACAGGTGGCAAGCTTTTTGCCGTCGCAGGCGTGTGCGTATTTGTCACGGTTGTCTTCAATGTCGTTGGCAAGATCAAAAAGCTGGTCCAGTTCCTCAACTGTAAAATCGAGAGGATTCATTAAGTGTCTCATAAGTTTACAGGCTCCTTTCTCAAAAAAATAGAAGAGATATGATCTCTTCTATTTGTAATATTACGATTGATAGGATAATAAATCCTCTACGGGCTTTCTTCCGGGAGCAACAGGCGCTTCATCGGGATAGCCGATCGGAATCAATGCTGCCAATTCTCTGTCTTCCGGCAACTGCAGCATAGCTTCGATCTTGTCCTGATCAAAGAGTCCGAGGATAACAGTGCCGAGACCCTGCTCATAGGCTGCCAGACAGAAAGTCTGGGATGCAATACCGGCATCATACATCTGCCAGCGGTCGCCTTTTGGTGTGCTGAAGGAGCCATCGCGTTCGAAGCCGCTGCGGTTCTTGATAATCGTAACAGCGACCAATGCAGGCGCATTGGCTATGATAGCGCCATTGCCGGGATAAATAGAGGTAGCTTCTGTGGCAATCTTGTCTTTCAATTCACCTTCAATAACTATATAACGTGTGATCTGTGTATGTTTCCAACTGGGTGCATAGGATGCTGTCTCTACAATCTGTGCCAGTAATTCGTGCGGTACGGGATCAGCCTTATATTTGCGGATACTTCTGCGCCCTACGATGCATTCTTGTGCTGTCATGAAAATACCTCCTTATTATGTATATAATATGTTTTCCCCAACTACATTTTGTATATCATATCATAAAGAAAGAGGGGTTTCAAGACAACATGGCAGAGTTTTTTGTGGCGAGTTTTTTTGTATCTTTGGATTGTCGAACGGTGAGGGGTATGTTATAGTGGAAAGAAGGTAAATAACCATAGAAGTAAGTGAAATAAAACGGAACAGATTTCGTTTGCAATTTGTGTTTGTCGGGAGTGGAGGAAGCTATGGCAGAAGAAATGAAAAAAGAAACAGAAGAACAGGTAAAAGTGCAAGAGAAAAAACAGGCAGGGGAGCAGAATCAGGCAGGCGGAAAGGAAGAAGAAACGGTTCAGACTAAGGAAACAGAGGCTGAGACAGCAAAGGAGGCTGCCCAGCAGCCGGAGGAACTTAAGAAAGAATATGTGGAACGGAAACGCTGGCTGTTTTTCGGGCTGCCCTTTACTTTTACCAAATATAGCATCAATGATGAAGTCATTACGATTGATGAGGGGCTTCTTAATACAATAGAAAACGACTGCTATTTATATAAGGTACAGGATGTAGAATTGAAAACCAGTCTGATTGAGCACATTTTCGGACTGGGCACCGTGGCGTGTTATACCGGTGATAATACGCATCCGCAGTTATATTTAGAGCATATCAAACATGCGAAGGAAATCAAAAATTATATCCTGAAGACTTCGGAGGAAGCGCGGAGAAAACGCCGTACGCTGAATACTTTGAACATCAATGCGGATGATATCGAGGAAATGTAACAGATAACCGGTCTGGGACGTCATGAAAGCCGGCTCAGACCGCCGGCTTTTCAATCCGGGCGAAGCGATTCGTCAGTTTCCCTGAGCAGCCGTTCAAACAGCAGACCGGCTGTGAACCAGCAGGGGGTGTAATCCAGACGGATAACATTAGAAAGATTCCATTTGGAGCGGGAATAATCCCAGGGACACAGTTCCCGTTTGTTCAGCCATCTGCCGGTAATAAATTCTCCGATAAAGATAATACCTGTATAGATCAGACCACGAAATATGAAGTTGCAGTTGCGTATCATACGACTGACGGGAGCAAGGAAGGCAGCGAGTCCGTAAATCGGGAACATCCATACGGAAGTGACGCCGGGAAGACGGAAGTCCCGTTTGCGGAACGCGTGGAAGGCGGTAAAAGTGATTTCCAAAAACCAGCCTAACAGCCCACAGTGTATGAAGTTGTGGATAAATTTTTTCATATAGTAAGGATTGACAGAACACGGCATTTTTATGCATGGGCAGAGGAAACTTCTTCTCTGTTATTGAAATTGTACAAATGAGGAGATCGCGGAACAAATGCCGATACAGATAAGAATTTAAGAAGGGAGTGCGCATATGAATTACAGAGAGGCTATGGGATATGTAGAAGAACTGCAACAGTACGGAAGTGTCATGGGACTTGATGTGATGCGGGAATTATGCGCGCGTCTCGGCAATCCGCAGGAACAGTTAAAATTTGTGCATATTGCGGGCACTAACGGCAAAGGGTCGGTGCTTGCCTATGTCTCCACGGTATTGCAGACTGCGGGGTATAAAGTAGGGAGATACCTTTCGCCTGCGATACGGGATTACCGGGAACGGTTCCAGATAGATGGCAGGATGATCACGCAGGCGGGATTGTGCAAGTATTTAGAGATGGTTAAAAAAGAGTCGGAAGAAATGGCAGCGGAGGGATTTCCACATCCTACTTCCTTTGAGGTGGAAACTGCGGTAGCCTTTCTGTTTTTTTTGGATAAACATTGTGATATCGTCGTATTGGAGACCGGGCTTGGCGGATCATTGGATGCCACAAATGTTGTGACTACTACACTGGTGGCTGTCTTTGCTTCGATCAGTATGGATCACATGGGAATTCTGGGAGATACGCTGGAACAGATTGCACTTGCCAAAGCAGGCATTATAAAAGACAAGTGTTATGTTATATCGACGAAACAGCCGCCGGAAGTCATGAAGGTTTTAAGACAGGCGGCACTGCTTCGTAAAGCGAAGTTTTTTACTGCGGATGCAGGAAGAGCGAAGAATGTAAAGTACGGTGTGACGAAGCAGCAATTTAGCTATGATAAATACAAAAATCTGGAAATAACCATGCCGGGACAATTTCAGATCGAGAATGCAGCGGTGGCAGTGGAAGTGCTTATGGCGCTGGGAAGAGTGGGATATCCGGTTCCCGAGGATAAGCTGCGCCGGGGATTGTCAGAGACAAAATGGCGCGGCAGATTCGATGTGATCGGCAAAAACCCGCTTTTTATCGCTGACGGAGCGCACAATGAAGACGCGTCTGTGAAATTGGCGGAAAGTATTCGTTTTTATTTTACAAATAAGCGGATCATCTATATAATGGGAGTGTTGAAGGATAAAGAGTATGATAAAGTGATCCGTAATACGTATGAACTGGCGGAGCATATTATTACAGTGACACCGCCTGTCAGGGATCGGGCACTGCATGCCTATGATCTGGCACAGGCGGTCAGGGAATATCATGACAGTGTGACGGTGGCCGACAGTATACAGGAAGCGGTAGAGATTGCGTATCTGTTAGCGGGGCTTGATAAGGATACGGTAATTATTGCATTCGGTTCGCTCTCTTATCTGGGAGAGTTGATGGATGTGGTAGAACATAGAGATACGATCAGGAGAGATTCTCATGGTAGATTTGAAGAAGGTTGAGCAGGCGGTGACGTTATTGCTTGAGGGCATTGGCGAGGATGTAAACAGAGAAGGACTTAAGGACACACCCAACAGGATTGCCCGTATGTATGAGGAAATCTATAAAGGGATGGATGAAGACGCTGCGGAGCATTTATCTAAGACATTTACGGTAGAGAGTAATGAAATCGTGGTAGTAAAAGATATTACCTTTTATTCTATGTGTGAGCACCATTTAATGCCGTTCTACGGCAAGGTGCATATTGGTTATCTGCCGGATGGCAAAGTGGTAGGCTTAAGCAAGCTTGCGCGGACTGTGGAGGTTTATGCGAGAAGACCGCAGATACAGGAGCAGATGACGATCCAGATTGCGGAAGCGATTATGGAGAATCTAAAACCTCAGGGCGTGATGATCATGGCGGAGGCAGAGCATATGTGCATGACTATGCGCGGAGTGGAGAAACCGGGCAGTCAGACTGTGACCATGGCAGCCAGAGGATGTTTTAGTACCCAGCCACAGCTGCAGCAATATTTCTTTGAAATGGTCAGAAGATGACAGACGCTTCTGCCGTCATAACGCAGGGCATTTGTTGGATGTGGCAAGGATTGGGATGTTATTTAATCTGGAAGAAGACTATGGATTGCCGAAATCACAGGAATGCGGACGTGAGAGAGAAGCGGGATCTAAACGGGCTGCTGTATCGTGCCGATAAGGCGAGCAGAGCCTGTTATGTCTGTGCCGTGGCAAGGGAGTGCAGCTGGAGTAACAGGAAGAAAAATCAGGATTTAATTTGGTGAAAGGGAATGAGAACTGTATGAGAATCGGACGGAAAGATTTTGCAACGAAGGGTCATACGTATGTTATGGGAATCTTAAATGTAACGCCGGATTCTTTTTCGGACGGCGGTAAATTCAATGATCTGGACAAGGCATTGTATCATGTGGAGGAAATGATAACAGACGGTATGGATATTGTAGATGTGGGCGGAGAGTCGACCAGACCGGGTTATACGTTACTGCCCGATGAGGAAGAGATTCATCGCGTGATCCCAATAATTGAAGAAATTAAATCAAGGTTTGATATACCGATTTCGCTGGATACCTATAAGAGCAAGGTGGCTCAGGCGGGTGCGGAAGCCGGTGCAGACTTGATCAATGATATTTGGGGATTGAAATATGATGAAGCATTGGCAGGCGTCATAGCGAAGTCGGGGCTGCCCTGCTGTCTGATGCATAACCGGAAAGAGCCGGATTATCAAGACTACATGTCAGAGGTGTTGGAGGATTTAAAAGAAACACTCGTTATCGCAAAACAGGCAGGAATCGAAGCTGATAAGATTATATTGGACCCCGGTGTGGGCTTCGGCAAAACTTATGAGAATAATTTGGAGATTATTGACCGGATGGAGATGCTTCATTCGCTTGGATATCCCCTTCTGCTGGGATGCAGCCGGAAATCCGTGATCGGGCTTACCCTTGATCTGCCGGCATCACAGCGTATGGAGGGCACCTTAGTCACAACGGTATATGGGGTATTAAAGGGCGCTATGTTTGTCAGGGTGCATGACGTGAAAGAGAATGTGCGCGCGATTAAAATGGCGGAAGCGATCCGGGACGGATATAAATAACAGTCGGTAATTATAAGGCTGGGTGGAATAGCGCTGTAAAACAGAGCTGCGGACAAACAAGGAGACGGTTATGGATCAGATTCGGATAGAGAACCTTCGGATATATGCCCATCACGGAGTATATGCGGAGGAGAATGAAAAGGGACAGAATTTCTATATCAATGCCGTGTTGGAAACCGATATAAGAAAAGCGGGTGTTATGGATGACTTGGAGTTATCTACCAATTATGGAGAAGTATGTCTGTTTTTCCAACGTTTTCTGACAGAACATACGTATAAGCTGATTGAAACCGCTGCAGAGAAAGCGGCGGAGGCTGTGCTTTTGGAATTCCCGCTAGTACGGTGCATTACTTTGGAGATTCGTAAGCCGGAGGCACCGATTCCCCTGCCTTTTGAGTCTGTGTCCGTGCGGATTATGCGCGGATGGAAGAAAACTTATCTTGCCTGCGGTTCCAATATGGGGAACCGGGAAGAATACCTGAATGCGGCGCTGGCGGCATTTCGCCGGGATGAAAAATGCCGTGTGCTGCAAGTCTCCGACTGGATGACGGCTACGCCATACGGCGGCGTAGAGCAGGCGGATTACTTAAACGGGGCGATAGCCATAGAAACACTTTATTCGCCGGAAGAATTGCTGGAACGCATTCATGAGATTGAGAAAGAAAATGACAGGGAGCGTAAGGTTCGTTGGGGTCCAAGAACATTGGATTTAGATATCCTTTTATATGAGGATTGCGTCATGTATACCGAGACCTTAAAGATCCCTCACGCAGATATGCATAATCGTGACTTTGTACTGGCACCGCTGGCACAGATTGCACCCTATGAGATGCATCCGGTATTGCATAAGCCGGTGATGCAGCTTTACAGGGAAGTAAAGCTGCACGGGGAAGCGCATGTGCTGTAATCCATATTGCAAGTTTATTTGACAGAGGTTTTAATATTTAGGAAGCATAGGATGCAAGGCAGATAACGAGGGTGTCGGAAACAGCGCCATAAGTATATTATATATAAAAAGTGGTAAGAGAAAGCGGTAAAATATGGAACATTTGCAAGCAAAAAGGCTAACACTGACGCAGGCGGAGGAAATCTATAGGCTTTATATGACGCAGGATTTTCCGCCGGAGGAGTTGAAACCATTTTATATGATAGAAAACATGTGGAACAAGGGGCACTATTTTGCCTATGGTTTTTACGAAGCTGCGGAGGCGGAAAACATAGACAGCGGTGATTTACGTGCGTATGCTTTCTTCGTGGCAGACCATGAAAAACAGATGTTATTGTTAGACTATTTTGCGGCATCCGATAAAGTGCGGGGTCAGGGGTACGGTTCTGCTGCTTTGCAGAAGCTGAAAGAGGTATGTAATGATTGGAAAGGCATTGTGATCGAAGTGGAGGATAATGAACTGCCGATGGATGAGAGCACAAGGGAGATCCGGAATCGGAGAATTGCTTTCTATACCGGCAACGGATGCCGGATGACGAGTACCAGAAGCCGTGTTTTTGGAGTGGATTACCGTATCATGGTGCTGCCTGTTACGGATGAGCGGGCAGAAGAGTGCATGGCACAGAAGGTAACGGATATTTACTGCTGTATGCACAGCGCGGATGTTTTAAAAAAGAACTTTAAAATAACGGCAGAGTAGATTGCTATTCTGCCGTTTGTTATGTTTGTTATATCAGACCTTTTGACTGTATCATTTACCCTTATTTTTTCATATTATCTAAAGCTGCCTGCATGCCGGCATCAAAGGTAGTTACGCCGACAGGACCATAGGTACTTGTCTTGTAGACCGGTGTCTCCTCGTTGAAAGAATTAAAGTACACAAACTGGGAGGTAATGTTGATGTTCTGGAAAACACCTTCCTGTACCAGCTCCTGCGAGCTGCCGTCGATCAGCATTCTTTTCAGTGCAGGAGCATCCTTTGAACTGACCTGATAGTAAATGTAGTAGTCATATACATTAAACATATCAATCCGGTCATTAGTAAGTACCTCAACAACATCTTCACTCATGGAGTATCGGCACAGTCTGTAATTATTCGCTACATCCATGTAATATACGTAACCGTTTTGATAAATCGGGTTCCAGATATCGCCCTGCCACACTACATCGGAAGTATCGGTCGCTGTATCCAGTACGTGGAGATAATGATCTTCTTCAGTGCCCTGATAGTAGATTTTGCCGTCCGTATAGCAGTTGGGATTGATTCTTTCTGCGGCAAGGGTCTGCCGTTCTTTCTTATCGATTCTGATTTTGTCCAAGGAGACGGCGTCTGTATTGTCGTATTTTTCATAATACAGATAGTTCCCGCATAACTGCATCGTGACAATATGGCATCTGTCCAGACAGACAGCTCCGCTGCCGTTTAGCTTGCTGCGGTATATACCGGAAGTTTTGCGTATGAAACCAAGTCCGGAGCCGTCGGAGCCGGTGGACATGGCATAATATAAATAATTACCGCCAGTGTTAATATAAGAGACGGAGTTCTCGTTCAATTTCTTAAGCCCTGTCTCATCCGGATTCATGGAGTACAGTGCGAAGTTATCATATGCATTGGCGAAATAGACACGCCCGTCTGCCTCACAGAAGTAACCGCCGTTGTTCAGATTTCCGGCAGTATTGCCTGTGGTATTTTCATCATTCATTGAAATGCGTCCGCTAAAGATGACGAGTATAAGCAGCAGTATTATTACCACACCTGTTATGGATAAGATTAAAATATTTTTCTTTTTGGTTGTCATTTTTCCATCCTCCGATTACCTTATTATATCGATAATCCGGCTTGCTATCAAGGGGGATTTGGGGTAAGATGATATTAGTTTGTCATGCCTATTTTTATGGAAAGTCAGACAAAGACAGATAAGAAAGGATTACCGGGTTATGGATTTATTAGACTTACGCAACCAGTTGGATGGCATCGATGAGCAGATTGTAAAGCTTTATGAGGAGAGAATGGAGATCTGTTCTCAGGTAGCTGATTATAAAATAGAGACGGGAAAGAAAGTATTTGACAAAACAAGAGAGGAAGAGAAGCTTCGCAAAGTAAGAAGTCTGACCCATAATGATTTCAATGCTCATGGGATACAGGAATTGTTCGAACAGATTATGTCCATGAGCCGTAAACTGCAATATAATAAGCTGGCAGAGGCAGGCAGTATCGGCAGACTGCCCTTTATTGCGGTGGACAAGCTGGAAGTGGAAAAAGCCCGCGTGGTATTTCAGGGAGCGGAAGGCGCTTATTCCCAGATGGCGATGATGAAATATTTCGGGGAACAGGTGAATTGCTTCCATGTGGATACGTTCCGGGATGCTATGTGTGCGATTGAAGAGGGCAGCGCCGATTTTGCGGTACTTCCCATTGAGAATTCCACGGCAGGTATTGTGAATGAGATCTATGACTTATTGGTTGAGTTTGAGAATTATATTGTAGGAGAGCAGATTATCAAGATCGAGCATTGCCTGATGGGGCTGCCGGGTACCGATTTCGAGCAGATCCGGACGGTATATTCCCATCCCCAGTCTCTGATGCAGAGCGCCCGTTATCTGAGTGAGCATGATACATGGCGCCAGATCAGTATGCAGAACAACGCCTTTGCTGCCCGCAAGGTCAGTGAAGACAAAGACAAGAGTCAGGCGGCGATTGCCAGTGAGCAGGCTGCTAAAATCTACGGACTTGATATTTTAGCACGGGGAGTGAACCAGTCGGAGACGAATTCCACCCGGTTTATCATTATTACCAATCAGAAGATTTTCTTAAAGGATGCGAAAAAGGTAAGTATTTGTTTGGAAGTGTCTCATGAAAGCGGTTCCCTGTATCATATGCTGTCTCATTTTATCTATAATAATCTGAACATGACCAAGATCGAGAGCCGTCCGATCGAGGAGCGTAACTGGGAGTACCGGTTCTTTATCGATTTTGAGGGCAATCTGGCGGACAGCGCTGTGAAGAATGCACTGCGGGGACTTCGGGATGAGGCACGCAGTATGAAGATTTTGGGAAACTATTAAAGAATGCAAAGGCGGTCTGCTTATCTATATGAGGTGCGGGAAAAGATATCATAGGCATCTGCAGGGGTGTAAGAGTAATTATGAGAGAAGAAGAATTGATTATCTATAAAGATTTCACAGATGGAGAGATATTGAAGGATATGGTCTGGCTGATGGAGCACTACCGTTCCGGAGATGGCAAGGCAAGACCGCTTCTGTACGAATGTATGCATAAACTGCTTGAACTGGCGGCAGATCATGGTTTTTACGGAAATCTCTGGCACTGTTATCTGACCAATCTGTTGGTGAACAATGAGAACAGCTACAGCATGGCATGTGAGATCAGGGGTGCCGTGGAGGGCAGCATCAACGATCTGGTGCTGCATGATATTGCGATATTTAAGGAATTCTATGACTACGATTTCACAGAGATGCTGGAGATATTGAAGGCACCGGAATTTGGTACGATTTTAGCCTATGAGAGTCCTTCTCAGGACAGTAAGGTATATAATAAACGGATTCGTGACCGTATCTGTCATCTGACGGAGCAGTTTGCCCAAAACGAGAATGCGCAGGCGATGAAAGGAACGTTGACAGAGTTTTATCGGGAGTATGGCGTCGGCAAATTTGGTTTACATAAAGCATTCCGCGTGGCGCATGATGAAGAGGGCGTCAGGATCGTGCCGATTTTAAATATTGCACATGTGTATCTGGATGATCTGGTGGGATATGAGATTCCCAAACAGAAATTGATCGATAACACGGAAGCTTTTGTTGCGGGAAGGAAAGCGAATAACTGTCTGCTCTTCGGAGATGCGGGAACCGGTAAATCTTCCAGCATTAAGGCGATTGCAAATGAATATTACGACAAGGGACTGCGCATCATTGAAATCTATAAGCATCAGTTTCAGGACTTAAATGACGTGATTTCCCAAGTTAAGAATAGAAATTATAAGTTTATTATCTATATGGATGATCTAAGCTTTGAGGATTTTGAAATAGAGTATAAGTATTTAAAGGCAGTCATTGAGGGCGGCCTGGAGAAGAAGCCGGATAATGTGCTGATCTATGCGACCTCCAACAGACGGCATCTCATACGGGAGAATTACAGTGATAAGGATGACCGCAGGATGGAAGATATGCATGCGGGAGATACGGTGCAGGAAAAACTGTCTTTAGTATACCGTTTCGGTGTGACGATCTTCTTCTGTGCGCCGGATAAGAAGCAGTTTCAGCAGATCGTGAAGACATTGGCGGATCGTTACGGGATTGCCATGACGGAAGAAGAACTGTATTCAGAGGCGAATAAGTGGGAGCTTTCCCATGGCGGATTGTCCGGCCGGACGGCTCAGCAGTTTATTGATTATCTAC
>CAZPSD010000066.1:0-13590 GCA_964589055.1 uncultured Bacteroides sp. | reverse complement strand
AGCGGCTGCCGCTTCGCAGGTCGTCTAAGTTCTTATGGGACAGCTTGCCGTACTGCTTAAAGCTTCTGGTCTTATAATATACGGTGCCGTCTTCAGCGATATAGGCATGCCCCTTATCGATCAGGGTCTGTATCATTTCAATCATACCTGCGATCTCCTCGGTCGCCTTGGGGTGGGTAGTTGCCGGTTTTACATTGAGGGCTTCCATATCTTTCTTACACTCTGCGATATATCGCTCGGAAATCACGGAAGGATCTACGCCCTCTTCATTCGCCTTTTTAATTATCTTATCATCTACATCCGTAAAATTGGATACATAATTCACCGCATACCCTTTGTGCTCCATATAGCGTCTGACTGTATCAAATACGATCATGGGTCTTGCATTGCCGATATGAATCAGATTATATACCGTAGGCCCGCAGACATACATGCTGACCTTGCCCGGCTCAATCGGCACAAATTCTTCCTTTTGTCTGGATAATGTGTTAAATATTTTCATCTTCCTGCTCCTTCTGCCATCTATATTTCTGTTGTTCAGCTTTGTTTCTCTCTTATTTGCGGATATCCGCTGCGTTTACTCCGCCGTTTTGCTCATTTATCGCTTACGTCTGCCTTGAGCTGTTTCATCTCCCGCTCCAGATCCAGCAGCCGATTGGTAAGTTCCGCATTGGCATGCTGCAGACCGACAATATCCTCCCGGACGGGATCCGGCAGATTGTGATCGAGATTATCCTGCGGCAGCGCATAATCCTTACGCTTTACCACTCTTCCCGGCACACCTACCACCGTGGAACCCGGCGGCACTTCCTCCAATACCACACTTCCGGCTCCGATCTTGCTGTTGTCGCCGATTTTAAAAGACCCAAGCACTTTGGCGCCTGTGCTGATCATCACGTTATTGCCAATAGTCGGATGACGCTTGCCCCGCTCCTTGCCGGTACCTCCAAGGGTCACTCCCTGATAAAGCGTTACATTATCTCCTATGACAGCCGTCTCTCCGATGATAACGCCATTACCGTGGTCAATAAAAAAGCCTTTGCCGATCTGTGCTCCCGGGTGAATCTCGATTCCAGTTTTGCGCACACCCTTCTGGGATATCCATCTCGCCCAGAAATAGTGCTGTTTTAAATATAATTTATGTGCCAGCCGATAGTATAACATAACTTTAAAACTGGGATATAAAAATACCTCCATGTCAGAATGAATCGCCGGATCACGCTCTCTGATAACCCTTATCTCTTCCCGTATACGGCTGATAAATCCCATATGCTCCCTCTTTTCTTCTACATTTTACGAAATCAGCTTTTCTTAAAAAACCTGTACCACGCAATAAGTCCATCAAAAGCAAAATATCCTGCAACAAAAAACGGATAATCTGTCTCAACTGTTTTAGAGACGAAATTATCCGCGGTTCCACTCTATTTAGAAGTTGCTGCCAGCCTCTCACTCATGACCTGTAACGGGGTCAGCCGGACAAAGATACTTTTCTTTAAACTTTTCCCTCTGCCAGACTCCGGGGCGCACTTCCCTTTCCTTTTGTCGAAACCGCTTTCAGCCGATGACGATTCCTCTCTGTCACATAAGTAAAAGGTACTCTTCCCTTTCCTTGCCTATATCATATAGGATATGCAAAACAACGGACTTTGTCAAGCATGGGTTCCCTTCAAAAATTCATATATTTTACCACTGTCATATTCAGGGGCATACCTTTTTGCTCCCTCACAAATTTCCGTCACCGTAGAAATGTCCTCTTCCAATTCTTCCGCAATCTGCCAAGCATCCTTCCCCTTGACTAACTTGCGGCAAATAAGTTCAATCAGCTTCACGAGACTTCCTTTCTCCATTCCTTCTTCCAAACCATCCTGCCATATCATTTCTCCCAATGCCGTCATGCCGATTACCTCCTTTACTTCCCTCAATTCTTCCTGATTCAAAAATTTACAGGCAAAGGCATACAAAATTCCTTCCATCTGATGCTTTTCCTGTTTCTTTATTCTGACGTTATCCTGCTGCAGAAGCTTCGCCGCTTCTATAATTCTCTCCCTGATACTGCTGTTTCCGCTCATCAGCGGTGTAAGAAGCGCAGGAAATATATTTTCTTTGTACAGGCATACTCCTTCTTCAACCTTTTCATGCAGCAGACGAAACACTTCATCAGCATTCTGCTCCTTGATCTGAATTGGAATGATCCGATAAGAATTGATACCGCCAACGAGTTCACTCTTTATTCTTGTCGTCCTGCCGGAACATAACACATAGGTGATTACCGGTTTGCGATGCTGCCTTTCCGTATAGGCATCATACAACTTAAACCGATACAGGTCATCCTCTGTCACTTCCACACTTTCAAATTCAAAATGCAGCAGTGTTCCATCTTCCATATCAAAGAGAATATCTTCTTCTGCCTTCACCGCTTCCAATCGTATCTGTTCCGTAGGCATCAGTCTTCTTATTCTCCCATCAATATGAAGATACGATAACATTTCTTTTCCAAACTGCATCGCTGCGCTCTTTAACGCTTTATCTTCCAACTGCTTTTTCCTGTAATGTTTCTCCATACAGCCCTTTCTGCTATATGAGAATTCCATCTATTTTTATTTTACATCAGAATATTCCTTTAGACAATATACAGTTTCTTTATTTTCTTTTTTAAGTTCTTTAAAATTCTACTAATCTTACATTGTATACTAAATATGAAAATCGTCCGAAACGGACTTTCGCTGTGAATCAGAAGACTCCTCATCACCAAAGATACGGCTTAAAACCGCACATGAAATATGATACATAGAATGAAATAGACAGTTTTCTCATATCATATTGTCTAAAGTGTTATCATTATAACAGGACATGCGTCGAAAAACAAGCATGTCCTGTCAATCTTTCTAATAGCTCATTTTTGAAAAGATTACCCATTCTGCATCGGACAGCCGCCGCATCCTGCACATCCGCGGTCTGATGCCACATCTCTGTCATACAGCTCCGCCGGAGATGACAGCATACAGATTGCCTGCGAAGAGATGCCTTCTCCTGTTCCGGTAAAGCCAAGACCTTCCTCCGTGGTTGCCTTCACATTGACCTGTGTAATCTCGATTCCCAGCGCCCCCGCAATATTCGCCCGCATAGTATCAATATAGGGACGCATCTTGGGCGCCTGTGCAATAATGGTAGCATCAATATTTTCAATCAGAAAGAGGTGTTCCTCCAACAGCTTCCCTACATGCTCTAATAGCTTCAGGGAAGAAGCCCCTTTGTATGCCGGAACCGTGTCCGGAAAGTGTTTCCCGATATCTCCCAGTGCTGCGGCACCAAGCAGGGCATCCATGATGGCGTGTAAAAGCACATCCGCATCCGAATGTCCAAGAAGTCCTTTCTCATAGGGTATCTCCACGCCGCCGATAATCAGCTTTCTATCTTCTGTCAGACGATGTACATCATAACCCATTCCGATTCTCATTGTTATATTCCTTTTCTTATTATAATCTTCTTATAATCTTCCCATACACCCTTCCTTATTATACTTCGAGCCTCAAATAACATCAACCCTCTGATCACAGCTGCAGAGCAGCCGATATTGCAGCCAAACGCAAAGGCAATGAAAATCCGGGTGATCTATGACTGTTTCTTTCTGATAAACGTCAACAGCTGGTCCGCCACCTCTTCCTTGCTCATGATAGGAAGTTCCACCGTTTCTTCTTTGGTTAAGAAGGTCACCACATTGGTGTCCGTTCCAAACCCGGCGCCTTGCTGTTTCAGGTTGTTTGCCACAATCATGTCTATATTCTTCTTTTCCAATTTAGCACGGGAGTTCTCTAACATATGCTCCGTTTCCATAGAAAAGCCGCACAAAAACTGTCCTTCTCTTCTGTGGGCACCCAGATACGCCAGAATATCTTCCGTTCGTTCCAGCGCAACGGACAGGTTATCGTCCTTCTTCTTAACCTTTTCCGGCGCCGCATCCACCGGACGATAGTCTGCAACGGCTGCCGCTTTTATGATAATATCCTGCTCGTCAGCTCTTTCTTTAACAGCCTGTGCCATATCCGCCGCCGATACAATGGGGATCACATCCACGCCGATAGGCGGAGCCATATTTACCGGACCGGATACCAGTGTTACGTTTGCACCGCGCCGCATAGCCTGTGCGGCGATGGCATATCCCATCTTTCCGGTGGAATGGTTGCTGATATAGCGCACCGGGTCCATCTTCTCCTGCGTCGGTCCCGCGGTCACAAGCACGTTTTTCCCTGCCATATCCTTCGGAGTCAATGCCTTTACCACATATTCATACAATACCTCCGGCTCCGGCATCTTACCTTCTCCGGTGTCTCCGCAAGCCAGATAACCGCTCGCCGGATGAATCACTTCCATGCCGTACTTTTCTAATCGCTTCAGATTATCCTGCACAATCTCGTTTTGAAACATACGGGTATTCATGGCGGGAGCAAAAATTTTCGGGCAGGTACAGGCAAGCAGCGTCGTCGTCAGCATATCGTCCGCAATACCGTGCGCCGCCTTGGCAATGACAT
This sequence comes from uncultured Bacteroides sp., assembly GCA_964589055.1. Classification (GTDB taxonomy): domain Bacteria; phylum Bacillota; class Clostridia; order Lachnospirales; family Lachnospiraceae; genus UBA3282. The sequence goes on along the minus strand of CAZPSD010000066.1, from coordinate 9,061 downwards.
TGGCAGACGCTGGCGCAATCATAATCACATCCGTCTGTTTCGCCAGCGATACATGTTCCACACTGTACTGAAAATTGCGGTCGAAAGTGTCCACCAGACACTTGTTGCCTGTCAGTGTCTCAAAAGTAATGGGATTGATGAAATTAGCCGCATTCCGCGTCATAATAACTGTTACGTCAGCCCGTTTCTTCACCAGCATACTGGCTAACGATGCGATCTTATAGGCAGCAATACTGCCTGTCACTCCCAGTACGATATGCTTTCCTTCTAACATAAATAACCGCCCTTCCGCGCCCGGTTTCTGCGGGCGCTTCTAAACATGCCGCTTTTATCAGCATTACAAACTATAGGAAAACTCTGCGGTTTCCTAATTCAGTTCTGTGTTTTTGTTATAAATAATGCCTAACCCCTTCAGGGTCAGCTCATTATCACAAATGATTTGATTCTTACAATGAGGTATAATGCAGCCTGCCAGTCCTCCGGTGGCAACCACGGCCGCCTGCGTGCCGATCTCTTCCCATATCCGCTCAACCATGCCGTCCATCTGCGCCGCCTGTCCGATGACAATGCCGCTTTTCATACATTCGACCGTATTCTTGCCGATAATCTTCTTCGGCGCTTCCAGACTGATACGCGGCAGCTGGGAAGTACGGTTTACCAAAGATTCCAAAGATACCTTGACCCCCGGCATAATCATACCGCCTACATAGTTCTTTTTCTCATCCACCACACTGATGGTAGTCGCCGTTCCCATATCAATAAGGATGAGCGGCGCCCCGTAATATTGAAGTCCGGCAACCGCATTGACAATCAGATCGGAACCCACCTGCCCCGGATTATCCATCAGGATATTAAGCCCGGTCTTTAAACCCGGTCCCACGAGAAGCGGTCTGACCCGCAAAAGCTTCTCCATCGCGGAACGTACAATATTGTTCAGCGGCGGTACTACGGAAGAAATGATACTTCCTTTGATATCCTTGATACCGATGCGGTATAAATCAAAAAGTGTCTTAAACTCCACTGCAAATTCCAGTTCTGTCTTAGACAAATCTGTCGAGACACGTTCCACAAAACGAACCTTTTCTCCTTCAATACATCCGATAACAATATTGGTATTGCCGATATCGACTGCTAAAATCATACGGCTGCCTCCTTCTTCTACTCTGTTTTATTACTCTTTGTATTGTTCTCTTAGAATTTTCTTATTTTTACAATGTTTGTCTTTAAGCGGTTTCTATCAGTTCTGCTTCTCAATACCGTAAACCGGTTTTATTCTGGTCAGCGCAAAACCGACGCCTGCCACAATGATCGCAGCCACAACAGCCTCCACTATGCCATTGAAGGTAACTACGCCCATAATGACATCTAAAACGGCCTCGCCTGCCACGCCTACTGCCTGCGCATATGCATCTTTATATAAGATAAAAATACCGCTCATAACGAACAAAGTATTCGTGAAAGCGCCTGCCAGTCCAGCGTACGCAAGGGCGATGTTGGCAGTCCCCTTCTTGCTTCCGGTAAGCGTAAGCGCTGCCATAAGCGCCACACCTGCCACAAGCCCGATAACTGTACATACCAAAGCGCTGAGTGCTTCCGGGAATAAGCGGAGCAAAAAAGCACGAACGGAGATAAACAAAATAATAGATGCCAGTGCGTCAACAACGATTCTTCCTGTTTTCCGTTCGCCTTTGACCGCCTTGCGAATCAGAAGGTAAATATAATACGGTATTACGCCGACTAAAATTCTCGGCACAAAACAGATGTACAGGCTCTTAAAGATACCTGACACACCGATTACATTGTAAGCCAGTACCGGCGAAAATACGAATGCCGATGCGGTCGCTGCCTTAAATGTGTTGTTGATAAAACTGGTGAGACCAAATACGAATCCTAAAAATGCACCTTTCTTCGGTCCGAGAAATAGCGCTCCAAGGATAACCGGGATGTGAATAATCGTCGCATTGATAACTACAAGCGGGATATATCCCAGCGGTGTGAATGCCATAATCACAATTATGGCAATGAACAGTGCTGTCAGCACAAGTTCATAAGTCTTTTCATTTTTCATAGTACTAATCCTCCTGTTATTATTCTCATACGAGATACAATACGTTGGTATCATACCACATTGATATTTTTTTGACAATAATCTTCTTGTGCTAAACAGCATATTTTGTAACAGTTCAGCCATGTTTTTAAAAAGATACAAAATTATGTATCTTAATAATTCTCAGCCTTAATCTGGAAATAGGACTGCGGATGATTACAAACCGGACATACCTCCGGCGCTTTCTTGCCGATTACCACATGTCCGCAGTTGAGACACTGCCAAATGCAGTCTCCGTCTTTGGAGAACACCACTGCGTCTTCGATGTTCTTTAACAGTTTACGGTATCTTTCTTCATGTTCTTTTTCAATCTTGGCCACGCCTTCGAACAATGCCGCAATTTCATCAAAGCCTTCCTCCCTGGCATCCTTTGCAAACCGGTCATACATATCAGTCCACTCATAGTTCTCGCCCTCTGCGGCGTCCTGTAAGTTGTCTATGGTAGACGGTATTGACCCGCCATGCAGCAGCTTAAACCAAATCTTTGCATGTTCCTTCTCGTTCGCCGCCGTTTCTTCGAAAATATTGGCTATCTGCACATAGCCGTCTTTCTTAGCCTTGGACGCATAGTAGGTGTACTTGGTATTCGCCTGTGCTTCCCCCGCAAATGCTGCCATTAAATTTGCCTCTGTTTTTGTACCTTTTAACTCCATACATACTCCTCCTTTATTATGTCAAGATATCTTCATTTTATTCCAAAATTTCCCATAAGTCACTACTTCTTTTTTCGTATAATAGCTAACATTTTTACTTGTCAAACCCGACTCGCCGTGTATACTATAAATAGGAATTAACAAAACGCTTCAAAACGGAGGTAAACATGACTGAATTAAAACCAATCAAAGAGGGTAAAGTACGTGAGATCTACGACAACGGCGACAGTCTGATCATGGTGGCAACAGACCGGATCAGCTGTTTCGATGTGATTCTGAAAAATCAGGTAACCAAGAAAGGCGCTGTTTTAACACAGATGTCCAAGTTCTGGTTTGATATGACACAGGATATTCTGCCAAACCACATGATCTCTGTGGATGTGAAAGACATGCCGGAATTTTTCCAACAGGACAAGTTTGACGGCAGCAGTATGCTGTGCCGTAAGTTAGAGATGCTTCCCGTGGAGTGCATCGTCCGCGGCTATATTACCGGCAGCGGCTGGGCAAGCTATCAGAAAAACGGTACCGTATGCGGCATTACCTTACCGGAAGGCTTACAGGAATCCGATAAGCTGCCTGAACCGATCTACACCCCCTCCACCAAGGCTGAACTCGGCGGCCATGACGAGAACATCTCTTATGGGCAGAGCGTAGAATACTTAGAGAAGAGATTCCCCGGCAAAGGCGAGGAATACGCTTCCAAGCTTCGTGACTATACCATTGCTTTGTATAAAAAATGTGCGGAATATGCCTTAACGCGCGGCATTATCATTGCAGATACGAAGTTCGAATTCGGTCTGGACGAGGACGGCAATATCGTTTTGGGTGACGAAATGCTTACACCGGACAGCTCCCGCTTCTGGCCCGCCGAAGGATATGAACCGGGACATGCACAGCCTTCCTTCGACAAGCAGTTCGCAAGAGACTGGCTTAAGAGCCACGAGGGACACGACTGGACACTGCCGGAGGATATCGTACAGAAGACCATCGATAAATATTTACAGGGGTATGAACTTCTGACAGGAAAGAAACTGTAAGGAAATCAGATTTGCAGCGCCCCTATCATCTCTTCCGCCGTTTGCATAACTTCTTCCATCATGACATCTGCAACGCCTACCCGCAAGCTGTCCATCATGGATTCGCAGCTTGCCGGGATGCGGCACTTCTCCAATTCCTGCATCGCTTCATCCGCTCCGTCCAAATCAAAACTGTCCATGGCATCTTTCATCTTCGTCAACAGTTCTATCAGTTCTTCCGAAGAAGCTTCCCGCTTCTGTTGATTCTGCGCTTCCCCATAAGGCTTCAAAACCTCTTTGAAACTGTAGTATTCTTTCAGAAGTTCCGGTGTTTCCTGTCTGATGGTATCTATATCCCCTGCATTACCGCACTCTTCCATATGATAAAACCACTCGGATAATTGATTGGCGCCGATCATGCGAGCCGTGTTTTTCAGGGCATGAACCTCTATGGTATAATCACGGAGCATATCATCTGCCAGACATTTCTCCAGTTTGTTGATCTTCGCATCGATCACCTTATAGAAATCCCCCAACAAACTGAGCCAAAGCTTTTTACTTCCGCAGGCTTTGACGCCCGCCGCAGAATCGATTCCTTTCAGCACAGGCAGCATGTTTGGGTCATCCTGACCGGGCGCCTGTGTCATATCGCCTGTCTTTTCTGTCTGGCTGTCCGGCTTAGCATCCGGTGCTTCCTTCTTGCTGTCAACGCTATGCTTCATGACCAGTTCCCTCGGCAGCCATCTCTTTATACAGCTGCAGATTTCTTTCATCTCAATGGGCTTTGCCACGAAATCATTCATGCCCGCCATGCTGAATCTCTCTCTGGCATCCACCAGTGCATTAGCAGAGAGTGCAATGATCGGCACATTACGATAATAGTCGTCCTCCATTGCACGGATTTTTTCCGTCGTCTCAATACCGTCCATAACAGGCATCATATGATCCATGAAGATCAGGTGATACTTTTTGTTCCGCACCATCTGCAATGCCTGTTTGCCGCTGTCTGCCGTATCTATCTTCATCTGCAGCGGCTCTAACAGGCCGCATGCCACCTTGAGATTCATTGCGTTATCATCTACGATCAGGACAGAGGCTTCCGGCGCCGTAAAATTCTGGTAATCCTCTGTTACCGGTCCTATCTCCGGCTGTTCATGATTGATGACCTGACAGAAATTTAAGCTATACAGAGGCTTATTCATCATCGTTACCCCTGTCACACTGCTTTCCTCCAACAACGGATTGCGCAGTACATATATTTCGCCCATCTGCCCGCCAAACTGCCCAATCTCTCCGCGCAGCAGTTCACACCCCGCTGCATCCGTAAAGAAATAATCAATCCGCTTCCTCGTCCCGCTCCATTCCTCATAGGGCACATAGGTCAATCGGAATTTCTCTATCAGTTCTTTCAAACCGTCCTTCATACATTCCTTGCCAAAATAACCGCTGATGCGAAGAGCCTTAGCGCTCTCTTTATCATGAATTTCTGCCGCCATCCGCCCGCTTCGCATTTCCTGGTGAATATTAAAATAAAATTCACTGCCTTTTCCGTATTCACTTCGCACACCGATCGTTCCGCCCATCAGTTCTACTAACTGTTTGGAAATTGCCAGCCCCAGTCCGGTGCCTTCTTTTCCGTGGTTCCTCCTGCTGTCTACCTGCATGAAAGAACCAAAAAGCTTGCCCAGATCTTCCTCTTTGATGCCCTGTCCCGTATCCTGCACGGAAATGAGCAGCTCCACATCATTCCCTGTCACACTTCCGACACGGACCCGCAGCCTGACACAGCCTTTTTCCGTAAATTTGATCGCATTGTTCACGATATTGATGATAACCTGTCTGATGCGCAGGGAATCACCGTATAATTTCTGCGGCAGTTTTTCATCGATATCAAACAGCAGTTCTACATCTTTCTCTCCGATCCGGGTTAAAAAGATCATACTCAGATCACTCAGCATGGACATGGGCTCATATTCCCCGTCTACCAGTTCCATCCTGCCGGATTCAATCTTAGAGAAATCCAAAATATCATTGATGATCATGAGAAGCGCATTGCCGGAATTCTTAATATTCATCAGATATCCTACATCTTGTGCCGGCAAATCTTCACGTAACAGGATCTCGGTCATGCCTACGATAGCATTCATCGGGGTTCTGATCTCATGGGACATATTGGACACGAAGGCTGATTTCGCCTGATTTGCCGCCTCCGCCTGCTCCTTTAAAGCTTTCATGATATTTGCCTGTTCCTGCGCATTTTTCGCGTAGTAATGGCTCTCCGTAATATCGTTGAGCACATACATCTTACCACAGTACACATTACGGTCTGTCAACAGGCGGCTGGATACCTCATGCACCCTGCGGTTGCGCTCAACATATTTTTTCTCTAAAATGCACTGATCCAGTTCTTCTGTGAACTTGCCTGCGTCAACGTTATCTTTCAGATTGAAAAACTTCTCCATTTTTTTATTATAATAAATGACATGATCCTCATAATCCAACACCATCAGTCCATCTGAGAGTTCATCCACTGCCAGTTCTTTTGCCATGGATAATGTGTCCAGAATCCTGTCATGATGAAGAGATACCGCCAGAATAAGAGAAGAAACCAGATAAGCTACCAGTGTGGTATCATATCCGCCCGTTTTACCCGTCATAAAAGAGATAAAACCGGTTCCCATAACAGCCATGATCGCGAAAAAATTCCACAGCTTCCGCCGCTCCGTATCATTATTTACATGAAAATACCGATAGAGGCAGGCAGCAATCATGAGAAGCAGATAAATGCTGATCAGCCCGTTATAGAACAGATAGATCACCCCATGTCCCAGCGCCAGATGAGGGAAAAGCCCTTCATCGACAAATCGGATATCCTTATAATACAGATTATGGAAGTCACAGGTCATCACCAGAAGCAACACCAGACAATGTACGCCGGTAAGCGCCATCGGGAGAAATTTAGGCAGCCTGACCTTGCAATATTCCATAACAAACAAAAACATCGTCAGCGCAATAAAAGGCTTCCCAAGATATATGAATTTCACAGCCTGCAGCGCCTGCTCCAGTGTAACCGACTGCAGTTCAAACAGGTACCCCACAAAATTGACCAGCGAAGCAATGGTCATAATCAGCAATCGGATCTGCTGCTTTGACGGTCTCTGGTATACGATATAGATTGTCTCTCCGATCAATATCACGATACCCAGGATCTGAATCATTTCTAAAAAGATAAGCATTATGCATCCTTCTCCATTTTTTCTTCAAATTCGGCAACCGGCATAGGCTTCGCATAATAATACCCCTGAATCATATCGCATCCCTGCCCTGCCAGAAAGTCTACCTGTCCCTTTTTCTCGACGCCTTCCGCCACTACGCGCATATTGAGATTTTTTGCAAGCTGTATTGCCTCCTGCACGACAATCTTCCCTCTGCCTTCATCATCTTCTCCGCGGAAAAACTCGCCGTCCAGCTTCAGCACATCCAGAGGGATATCCTTCAAAGAATTTAAGGAAGAATATCCCGCCCCGAAATCATCCATGGATACGCAGAAGCCATACGCTTTTAACTGCTTCACCGTCTCCACAAGAATATCTTTATCATCAAAGAAAGCGTTTTCTGTCACTTCCAGTTCGATCAGTTCGTGTTTCGGCCCGTAAGCATCCACCAGCCTGCAGATATGCTCCGCCAGCCCCTCCTGCGCGAAATGGGCCCTGGATATATTGACAGAAACAGGCACCTGTTTTTTGCCCCGGATGGTCCATTCCGCCTGCAGCTTCGCCACATGGGAGATCATATAGTCGTCCAGTTGCGTGATAAATCCATTCTGTTCAAAAATCGGGATAAACCGTCCCGGCGGTATAATGCCCTTCTCCGGATTGATCCAGCGCACCAGTGCCTCCGCTCCGACCATTTTACCATCCGCCGGACTGTATTTCGGCTGCAGGTATACCCGGAATTCCTCGCTTTGAAGCGCTGTCTCCATTGTATCTTCTACCATACGTTCCCATATCTGTTTGCTGACGATTTCCTGACCGAAAAAACGGATTCTTTGCTCTTCCTTACAATTGGAAGAAAGTCTCGCCGCATTCGCATAATTGTACATCTGATCGATATCAGCCTCATGCCGGGCGCGGCGGCGTTTGCCTTTTTCCGTCATCTCGGGATAGATCATGTAGATTCCGGCATGGAAATGTATCTTGTGATCCGGTTTTAATCCGGTCAGCTCCGCCAGCAGCGATCTGACACGTTTCTGACAGGATTCCTGCATTTGTGCCGCATTCTCACCCACGCAGTGCAGCAGTAAACCGAAATCAGCGCCCTCATGCCGGGCAAAGGTTTCTTCTCTGCCGGTGCGGGTTTTCAGGAAGCCATCCATGCCGCCCAGCAGATCTTCTCCGGTTTTTACTCCATAGCAGGCGCAATAATTCTGATATCTCTCCAAATGCAGATTCACCATCGCATAAGTTTTCTTATTATTTCTTCGCCGGCATAAAATGCGTGCCGCGCGGTTTTGGAAATAAAGCCAGTTCTTGCCGCCGGTAACCGTATCAAGATACAATAACTGCGTTACCCGCCGCTGATTCACGAGCGACCGTATCGCATTCACAAACAGAAATGTGCACGGTATCAAGAGCAGAATAAAAGCAGCTATCCCGAAAAGGCAGACAAATAAAATGTCCTGTCTCTGAATCTCCACCGAACACTTCACATACATCCGATATTCCGGGCTGCCGAGGGGCGCCTGTAACCAAAATTGCTTTTGTATAATCGTCTCGTTTACCCACGCCCCCGTCATTCCGTCAGCCGGCCCATTGGCAAAGGCGGCGGCAAATATTTCTTCTATCGGCACTGCAAAAACCGTATCCGTTCCCTCCGATGCCGGCAGATCGCTTTCACTGTCCGCGATCACAACCATTTGCTCTCCCGGGGCGAAGTCCATAACGACATCGAAATCAGGATAGGAATTTCCGGTTCTCACCACCTCACGCCCCTGACAGTCCGCCACATAGACATCATTGTCATCGGGCAGAAACATCTGCAGATACTCTACTGCCGCCGGCACCTGCTCCCGCTCCATAGCAGAATCCATCAGGTCACTTATGTAACGGGTTTCTTCGACTAAATGAGAAATCTTACTGACAAATATATAAGTGGCAAACAGTTGGACAAAAAGGATAATAATCGCGATGCAGCCAATCACAAAGCCGGTAAACAGCACAATCGAAGGCCACATCCTTTTTTTCTGTAATTTTTCAAATTTCTTAGCCTTTTTCCCATTCATATTG
>CAZPSD010000065.1:0-13953 GCA_964589055.1 uncultured Bacteroides sp. | reverse complement strand
CGCCTACCAGAACCGTGTTCTGGAACAACTGCATAAATATTATCCTGATGCCGCCGACTCCCTTCCGGCTTCCGCAAAATCGACGCCAAGAGATGACGCTGCAACCAATGACAATTCTTCCACACCGCTCTCGTGAAGGTATTCTTCTATCTGCTTAATTTCATCCTGTTTACTGATATATTGCTCTCACCAGCAGTATACCGTCGAGGTTGGCATCACACAGAAATAGCGTTCCTTCAAATACTGAGCAACCGGAACACTACTGTCTCCGGCCACGCCCATCGCATGAAAAAATAAGATAGCAGGCTTGTCTTTTTCCCTCAATGTCTGAAATAGCATGATATTCTCGCCTCCTTAAAATTTTACGTCTATGTCAAGCAGAAAATCGGCTGTATTATTTTCCTGTAACATCTGCCTAATTTCTTTTATAGTTCATCATAATCCTCTAAAAAATGATGCTTTACACCGTCCTTTTTATAGGCGATCACCGTACTTAGATTCACATTTTCCACGCTCTTAAAAATATTGCTTTCCACGAACGGGTTGGCTTTCTTAAGTTCCTGGATCAATTTCTTTACTTCCAGCCTTTTGGAATTGCTCTGTCCGTCGTCCTGACAGGAGGAACAGGTGTCCGTAAACTTACAGGCACACTGTATAAAATGCAGATCATTAGCATCTCTCCACGCTTTAATATCACTTTCCCTGATCAGATACAGCGGACGGATCAGCTCCATTCCTTCAAAGTTTGTACTGTGAAGCTTGGGCATCATAGTCTGCATCTGTCCGCCGTAAAGCATACCCATGAGAATCGTTTCGATCACGTCATCATAATGGTGTCCCAATGCAATCTTATTACAGCCAAGCTCCTTCGCCTTGCTGTACAGATACCCTCTTCTCATTCTGGCGCACAGATAACAAGGGGATTTCTCCACATGAAACACGGATTCAAAGATATCCGACTCAAAGATCGTAATCGGAATATTAAGCTTCCCGGCATTATTCTCTATGACTTTCCTGTTTTCCGGACTATATCCCGGATCCATTACGAGAAACCGGACATCAAATGCAAACTTATTATGCCTCTTCAATTCCTGAAAAAGCTTTGCCATCAGCATGGAATCCTTTCCTCCGGAGATGCAGACGGCAATCCGGTCCCCTTCCTTTACCAATTCATAGTCATTGATCGCCCTTATAAATTTAGTCCATATTTTCTTATGGAATCTTTTGCGGATACTTTGCTCTACTTCCATATAGAATGTATCCTTTTTATCATCCTTCTGCTCTTGGCTTACAGCCTCCATCAACCATGCGATATATCCGCCTTTCAGATTGTACGCTTCCTTTCCCCGGGCTCTCAATAACCGGACCGCCTCGATGCCGGCTTCGCCCCTCTTGCAATAGACAACAACCTTGTTTCCGTCAAGTTCCGATAGTCTGCCCGTTAACTGCTCCAAGGGAATATGTACGGCGTCCGGCAAATGCCCGTAAGAATAAGACAATTCATCTCTGACGTCGACCAGCATATAGCAGCTTTTATCCCACAATGCCAATTCCGGCACTGTTATTTCCGACTCTGACACATCAAAAACCTCTTCCGCATTTTCCATATATAAATCCTTTCCTAACCTCTTATCCGCCGCTTTCGGAGATATTGTATAATTTCACTGTTTTCCAATGCTGCTCCTCCAATCTGTGCCATACTTTCTGATTGATATTCTCCATCATTTGTTGCATCGTCCGCTCAGTCAGCTTGATATCCTGTGATGAGATGCCGGAGCATAAAGTATGGTAGAAATCACTATGTATTTCCTTGATCCGCTTTACTGCCGGCTCACCTTCCGGCGTAAGATAAAGATGCTTGATCCGCTTGTCCTTTTCGTCATTGATAACCTGTACATAACCGATTTTTACCGGTTTCTTAATCGTTTTCGTTAATGTTGCTTTATCGACCCGGATGCACTCTGCCATTTCCTGCGCGGATGCACCCGGATGGCCGTAAATATATTCCGCATAGAACTGCTGTCCCCACCCGATTTCATAATCCGCCAATCCATGGCCATAATACATTTTCATCAGCCGGTCTAAAATGGACAACGCCCCACATTTGGGAAAATTTCATTCATACCATTCTTCACCTGCCTTCTATCGTGCAGTATAACGTGAAAAAGCAGTGAACGCAACTTTCTGCCAATGGCAAGTTCAAGTCTTGCCGGATAAGCCGTCACCTTCAAAATCACTTTTTGCAAAGCGATGATAGGTAATGCCAAACTCATTCTGATCAATACAGTACACATAGGGATCTGCATTTTCATCCTCGAAATACAGCACCGTACCGCATCCGTCTTCTTCCTTCTCAGAACAGACTGTCGTCCCATGCTGCTTTGCGTATTCATCAAACAGCATGTGGATTCTGTCCATGTTCTGAGTTTGTAATGCTTCCAGAAACTTTACTAAAAATACCGGTTCAGGTACACTCTGTTCCACATAAGCACAGCCTGTCTTTCCGACAAGGATGCAAAATCTGTCCCTCTCATAGCTGACTGCCGTCTCTCCTAAATAACCTGCCTTTTCAGAAAGATATTTCCTGATATATTCTTTTAACGATTCATTACCGATATCATATTCCAAACACAAGTAATCACACAACGAATCTTTCGGATAATAAAGTCTCATATCGGAATCAAGATTACCTATTTTCATCTGCCACTCTTTCATCGTGTCTACAAGATGTTTTTCCAATGTCATAAAACGATACCTCCGCGTTTCTTCATTCATGACACCTTTGCTATTGCAAATTTCCTGAAATCTCATCGATCAGCTTTAATTCTTCAGCACTGAAGCTTGTATTCTCTAACGCCTTGATATTATCCAAAATTTGTGAAGGCTTGGATGCTCCTGCCAAAACGCTGGTCACAATACCGTCCTTCAAAATCCAGCTAAGCGCCATCTCAGCCAGTGTCTGTCCTCGCTGCCATGCCAAGTCATTGAGTCTGCGGATCTGTTCCAGCCTTTTTTCTGTCAAAGCTTCAGCCTTTAAGAAACGTCCGTCAGTCTTCACTCTGCTGTCTGCCGGAATCCCTTTTAAATATCTGTCTGTCAACATCCCCTGTTCCAGCGGACTAAATGCAATGATTCCCTTTCGCAGTTTACGCGCCGTATCCTTTAATCCGTTTTGTTCAATCGTCCGGTCAAAAATGGAATACCGGTTCTGATTGATGATAAACGGACATTTTAAATCCTCTAAAATTGCTGCTGCTTTTTCCAGCATTTCGCCATCATAATTGGAAATTCCCGCATACAATGCTTTTCCGCTGTGAACCGCCTGCGCCAAAGCGCCCATAGTCTCTTCCAGCGGCGTCTCCGGGTCCATACGGTGGTGATAAAAGATATCTACATACTCCAGTCCCATCCGTTTTAAACTTTGATCTAAGCTGGCTAACAGATACTTACGGCTTCCCCAATCACCATAAGGACCATCCCACATTTGATAACCCGCTTTCGTGCTGATTACCATTTCGTCTCTATAGGGTAAGAAATCCTCTTTCAGGATTCTTCCGAAATTGATCTCCGCACTTCCCGGTTTCGGCCCGTAGTTATTTGCCAGATCAAAATGGGTGATTCCGTTGTCAAATGCTGTATAGCACAACTGCTTCATATTTTCAAAGGATGAAGTGTCTCCGAAATTGTGCCACAAGCCCAACGAAACCTGCGGCAGCTTTAAACCGCTGTTTCCGCATTTCACATAATTCATTTTTTCATATCTCTCTTTCGATGCCTGATACATAATTTTCCCTCCAACTCTCTTGAAATGATAACCTTTCGGTATTATTTTTATAGTTCTGCCGTCGCAGCCTTCAGCCACTCCAATACTTCCCCTTCTAAATAAGGCGAGATCGTCTCATACACTTTCTTATGGTAGTCGTTAAGAAGCACAAGTTCTCTGTCTGTCATAAAAGACGGATCAATAGCATCCCTGTCAAAAGGTACCATGGTCAACGGTTCCCAATACATAAACTGTCCGTATTCATTCTTCTCGCCTTTCCGGCAAAGCATCAGGTTCTCGTGGCGGATGCCAAATTTACCTTCCAGATAAAATCCCGGCTCATTGGATATCACCATGCCTTCTTCAAACGGCACATAATCTGCATCCTTCATGCGCCATCGGAAACTCTGCGGTCCTTCATGGACACTCAGAATATATCCCACACCGTGTCCGGTGCCGTGATCGTAATCAAGTCCGTTCTCCCACAAAGGCTCTCTCGCCAGGATATCCAGATTCTGCCCGCAGGCGCCATACAGAAATTTTGCCGCCGCCAGATTGAGATGCCCCCGAAGGACTAAGGTATAGGCTTTTCTTTCTTCCTCCGTCACTTCCCCAAGAGCAATCGTCCGGGTAATATCTGTGGTTCCTTCTTTATAATGCCCGCCCGTATCCGCAAGACACAATCCTTTTGCCTGCATCCTGACATCTGACTCCTCTGTGGGTTCATAATGCACAATGGCGCCGTGTGCGCCATAGGCAAGAATCGGGTCAAAACTCGGTCCCAGATAACCGTTCATTTGCGCCCGGAACATCTCCAGCTTCACCGCCGCTCCCAGTTCCGTGATCTCTTCTTTAGCCACATGTGTTTTTAACCACCACATAAATCTGGTTACTGCCACGCCGTCCTTTACATGCGCCGCACGCATATGCTCCATCTCCGCCGGGGTCTTGACTGCTTTCATCCATTCAATGGGGCTTGCAGCATCGATCTTCTTAACGCCCTCCGGAATACAGTGCAGCAGACGGTAATTTGCCCGCCTAGAATCCAAAAGAACCGTCTGTCCATCCTGCAGTTTACTGAGCAAATTCTCTATCTGCTCATACGGTGCCGTCTTCACATGGGTCTTCTCCAGTTTCTTACGGATCTCTTCTGACAGAATCTGTTCCTGCACGCATAAGGCTGCCTGTTCTTTCTCTACCAGCATATAAGCCAAAAATACAGGCGTATTTCTCACATCATTTCCACGCAGATTGAGAAGCCATGCGATCTCATCCAGTGCGGTCAGAAGAAGCACATCTGCCCCCTGTTCCTCCATCTTCTCATGCACCCTGGACAACTTTTCCTCTCTGCTAAGCCCGGCATATTCTACATCCAGTTCCCATACCGGCTCCGCCGACAGCTTAGGACGGTCTTTCCATACCTCATCCACCAGATCTTCCTCACCGTAAAAGGTAATCCTTTTGTCATCCGTTTTTCCGGCAATCTTCTTAATGAACTGTTCTGTCACGGTCCGCCCGTCGAAACCTATCCGGGACTCCTCCGGCAGATTTTCCAACAGATATTCCCCCATAACCGGAACATCCGGCTGTCCCATTTTCATCAGTACGATAGAACTGTCCCGAAGCTGTTGCTCTGCCTGTATAAAATATCTGCCATCGGTCCACAACGCTGCCTGCTTCTCCAATACGATTAAGGTTCCGGCAGAGCCCGTAAAACCGGACATATATTCTCTTGCCTTAAAATATTCCCCCACATATTCAGAACTGTGAAAATCATCTGTGGGAATGATATATGCCGCCAGCCCACGCTGTTTCATCAGTTGCCGAAGCTCTTGTAATTGTTTTTTGATTCTGTTGCTCATTTTTGCATTTTCCTCTAGCTATCCTTATCCGGACTGCTTGCTGCCAAGTCCGCCGGTTCGTTTCTGTTTGATCTCGTCCGGAATCCGGATTCTTGACCGCGGTCAAAGCAATTCTCTCTTTCAACAAATCCCACCGTTTAGCTATTCTACTTCTCCGTCTGTGCGTCAAAAGCATTGCCGCACGCCCACGGACTTCCGATGTCACATCTGCCATGATGATAAACTCTCTGTGTCTGCCCCTCTTCCAGCTCATCAGACATTTTAATCTTAAGCCGGCTGTCATCGGAAGAAGCAAACGTGTCAAGCAGCTTCACCATATCCTCTACTTCTTTCTGCTTCCTTTGTTCTTCGTTCATTGCACCGTTTCCTTTCCTGCTGTTCCATATGAGATTCTCTATATTCATCTCTACTTTTCGTTCGATATCTTCCATATCCTAAGTCATACCTTTCTCTCCCCTGATAAACTTCACTTATACATCCTTTACAGTATATATTGTGCAGTAATTCATTTGCAAGTATACTCTGTTAAGGTTATTCAAACAAACTTAATTGCTCGTACCCCTTATTGTCAGGATATTCCCGCAAATATTGAAAAACCCTCTCCGCATCACATTCAATACCATGTACCTTACAAGTCCTGCGAAGTAAGCTGGTCAATTCCTTATCATGATCGCTTGGAATATTGTATGCATATCCGTAACGGCGATGATATCTTCCTTTCATCCCCGGAAAATGCTCATCCAGTTTCTGGCAGAAATATTCTCTGTCACCTTCCCGCAAGGTCACACCCATACCAAAATTAATGATCCCCCATACTTTTGCTCTGACACAATACTCCAAAAGTCCTTCTATATTCTCTCTTGTATCATTGATAAAAGGCAGTATAGGCGTCATCCACACTACCGTCGGAATACCATGTTCCCTCATAATTTCCAACACCTCAAAACGCCGCTTAGTAGTGCACACATTTGGCTCCAGTATCTTACACAGTTCTTCATCATAGGTGGTCAATGTCATTGCCACTACGCATTTAGACTTCTCATTGATACTTTCAAGCAGATCCAGATCCCGCAGGATACGGTCTGATTTCGTCTGAATTGCCAGACCGTACTCGTACCGGTCGATCAGTTCCAGGCATTTTCTGGTAAGCTGCAGTTTCTCTTCACAGTGCATATACGGATCACACATCGCTCCGGTACCGATCATACACTTTCTGCGCTTAGACTTCAACGCCTGTTCTAACAGCCTGGGCGCATTCTCCTTGACCTCAATATCCTCAAACTCATGGGTAAAGCCATAACACTTACTGCGGCTGTCGCAGTAGATACAGCCGTGGGTACACCCACGATACAGATTCATGCCGTTTTCTGCCGAAAGGATCCCTTTCGCATTTACAAAGTGCATCTGACTTCTCCAATCCGGGGCATTATACCCCTCCCTGTCATCCGAACCAACCGCCCGCCGGAAAGCACGAATCAGTCAAAACTCCCTCTCGGCTGACCGGATAAAAGGATTTCTCCAGAATGACACCACAAGCTGTAACGTCATAAAGCACCATATCACCGGCTCACAGAAGATAACCGCCATATACTGGAACCTCGGTATCAGAAGCAGAACAAAAAGTATCTTTCCAATCAACTCTATAACGCTTGATATAACCGGCAGCACCTTCTGCCCGATTGCCTGCAGCGCATTTCTGGTACAGTTGAGCACACCTAAAACGGAAAGGCAAGGTGCAACAACCCGTAAATACATGGCACCGTTTTGCAGCACTACGCTTTCGGAGGATCCGGAAATCAGCTTTACCATAAACGGCGCGGCAAACAGCATAAATACGGTCATCACAACCGACACGATAACACCATACAAATAGGCACATTTCATCGCCTTGCGGATACGCGCAGGCTGTCCTGCACCGCGATTCTGTGACACAAAGGTACTGATCGTCTGGCTCATGGCAATAAACGGCATCATAATGAACTGAAACAGCTTCCGCGCCGCAGTATGCCCCGCAATCACCAGATATCCAAGTCCGTTAATACCGGATTGCAGGATTGCAGTTCCCGCATTCACAATACAACTCATAAATCCCATTGACAATCCCTGCGCCGCCATTTCCTTATACAAATCACTGCTCCACACGAAATGCTCTTTCCCCGGAATCAGAAATTCCACTTTCTTACTTATATAGATCAGACATAACATTACCGATACAGCCTGTGCAAGCACCGTAGCTACCGCTGCCCCTTGTACACCCATATGTAACCGGGTAATAAAAAACAGATCCAGCACAATATTTAACAGGGATGATATCACCAAAAATACAAGAGGCATCACACTGTTACCGATCGCCCGGAGAATACCTGCACATAAATTATAAGCAAACATCACCACGACAAATAACGTGATCGTAGAGATATAGGAATAGGACTGCTCTATAATCTCCGCCGGTGTATTCAACAACCTCAGAAAAGGATACAGAATAAACCGTGTCAAAACCGTAATCACGATCGTGACTGCTGCTCCGATCACAATGGATGCCGCTACCGATTTCTTAAGCATCTGCGGATCACCGCTGCCGTAGCTTCTCGCCGTCACAATAGCCAAGCCACTGCCGATACCAAGCGCAAACCCCATCAGAAGATCATATACTGCTGCCGACGCCCCCATTGCCGCTAACGCGGTTTCTCCCAGCGTATGTCCGATAATCACCGTGTCCATCGTATTATATAACTGCTGAAAAATACTGGATAACAATAATGGTAAGGCAAATACCACCATCGATTTCATAATCGGTCCGTGGAGCAAATCCACATTTGTTTTTGGGCTGATCTTTATCTTCACTTTCTGTTACCTCTGTCTGTTTTCATCTCCTGTTTGTGTCTTGTTAAGCAAAATGTGTCTTTTTATATGTCACGCTTTGACTGCCCACCGCATCTTCGTAGACTTCGCACGCCCATTTCGGAAACATTCTTCCGCAGACGGACGTATTACTTCTTTGGAGATCTCACTGAATATCCCCTCTTTATAATATCGGTTAAACGCTTTCTTCACCATTCTGTCCTCTCCGGAATGAAAGGTAAGGATTGCCACCCTTCCACCGGAGGAAAGCGCCTGCGGGAGACTTTCCAGAAATGCCTCCAATACTTCAAACTCACATAGGAAAATCCTCTCTCAGGATTATCTATCTGCATAGACGAAACGCCCAAATCCGCCAGCATGAAATCAAACGGTCCATATTGCGCTCCGATGCTGCCGATATTCGCAAAATTCTCCTGAATGACCGTCAGAATATCTTCTCCGTAGCCCGCCTGTTCCAGCCTCTCTTTGGTCTTAATGATTTCTATCGGGTCCACGTCCAAAGCATACATATGCCCCTGTCCCTGAAGACACTCTAACATCCTGCGGGTATGTCCTCCATACCCAAGTGTGGCATCCAGCCCTTTCTGTCCCGGCTGAATCTGTAGAAAATCCAGTATCTCGTTCACACAGATAGAAATATGCATTCCTGCCGGAGTACTGCCTTTACGGATTACCTTCTCGATGGTGTCTGCATATTTCTCCGGATTATGTTCTTTATATTTTTCTTCAAATTTCCGCGGATGTGTTCCTTTATAGCGCACACGGCGCTTGTGCGGCGTATTTTGGTTTTCCTGTTCCATGAATTATGAATCCTTTTTGTAATTTTCTTTCGATTCTATCGTCAGTCTATATGCCTATGATAATGGAAACCTTCCATATATCACTTCTGCGGTCTGTCTTTTCCCCTTATTATAAAACATATTAGAGGAAATTAAAACCTGCAATCTGCCTGACTGAAAATTATCTTTCACGACAAAACAGACGGGAAATCATACCCGTCTGTCTGTAAAGTACAGCATTTATCACTTTATCCTCTTACTATTTACTCCGTAAACTCAAACGCATTTTGCCAACAAGAGCAAATACAAAGCTGCTTCTACTGCTCCGGCACTACCGCATAAAACTCAATCACTTCATCACTCTCATTGCGCAAGCTGTGACTGCATCCCTTAGGACAGTAATGACAGCTTCCTGCCGGTAATATTTCTTTGTCATCCTCGTACAAAACTACGCCGGTTCCTTTCAGCATAAAAATCATTTCACAGTTTGTCTCATGGGCATGATAACCAATAGAGGCACCCGGCTCTAACGTAGCACGCATGATTTTACATCGTTCATCCGCGTACATATGGGTTTTAATTTCTTTTTCGCCGCCCTTGAAGTTAGGAATAACCTGCTCTTCTATGTTGTCAAAATTCAGTATCATAGTATTCTGCACCTTTCTGTCTGCTAAGACCCGTAAATGTTTTCTCTTTCATGATTTTGTCAGATTAACTCATATTATAGCACACAGATACCAATTTGAACATCCTATTCCCTCTCATCCATGACTTCCTCAAGAACACCATCCTGTTTCTCGATACCAAGTGCTTCTTCGATCAGTTCTTCTCTTCTTTCTTCCGGTGTCTTAGGCTCCATCTTCTTGGCAGCTTCTGCTATCTTTTCACCGTGTTCCGTAGATTCATCCATGATATGGAACATCTGCTCGTTGTTATATGCCGCTTTAACTGCCGCGATCTGTTCATTATAGGTATGCAGATGTTTCAATTTTTCTGCAATCTCTTCCACCGTCTCACATGTTACGTTTTTCAGATTTTCCTTCTGCTGCTCGTAAAAATCCACCTGTTTTTGTGTTTCCTGCTGCCGTTCTAATCTGTTCTGCGTGCTTTGCAGCATACCGTTAGTATTTATTCTTTGCAGCAATCCATAGGTCTGATTCCATGATATATTCATAATGCGCCCTCTCCTTTACTCTGTCTTTATGAATCCCAATATACTTTTAAAAGAAATATGTCTCATATGCTATTTCGGCGCTGCCATACCATTTATAAACCATTTATGTTGTAAATGGGCAAATTTTGGTTATATAAAATACCTATAACGGATACGACATCATTGTTTCAATAATCTGTGCCATTTCATCAGGCGTCTCTTTGGCGCCGTTTCTGATCCATTTCACTGAAAGGTTCCAGAAGCCGCCTGTATAAAAAGATAAGGCATAGTCCGAATAATAGACCGGATTATCCGCAGACTGTTCATCTTCAAACATCTTGTGAAGCTCCGGCAAATACTGATCAAATGCCTCCAGAACAAGCGGCAGCAATCCGTTTGCATCAAGCAGACACAGAAAAGGAACATGCATCTTGCAAGTGAGGAAATAAGCCTTTGCCACCGTATAGGTTGTCAGAACGGATTCCTTCTTCAAATTGATGATATAGTCCTGACAGGCATGATCCAAATAAAGATTCAGGATATCTTCTTTCGCATCAAAATTGCGGTAAAAGGTCTTCCGATCCAGTCCTGCCTTTTCTGCCAATTCTTTTATGGTGATATCTTCAAATTTTTTATGTTCCATAAGTCTTAGCAAGGCTTCTGAAAACCACTCCTTCGATTGCTGTGCCAATCGGCTGTTGCTCTTATTTGTCATTCTAATCCCTCATTTCCATATCGCCGCTTTATGAATCACATATGACGCTCTATATCCGGTACCTTCATAAGCCCGGCTGTTCCTAATACTTTATCTGCCACATTTCTTGTCATTTGGGACACTTTCCGTCCGGTTTGTTGACTGTAACTTTATCATACACTATACTTTGAGATGCCACAAGTGCGGCGCCCAAATGAAAACGAGGAGCATAATGCATGAAAAAAGAAAGAAATATAAAAAATATTAAGATCAAAAATACTGAGATTAAAAACACTGATTTTAGAAATGCCAAGATAAACGAAACCGGAATAAATGAAACTGAGAAAAAAGAAACAATAATAGATGCCTACAAGCTGTCCAAAAACATTTACGATGATGTACTGTCCCGCAGGAAATGGTGGGCGAAATTATATAATGCTTTCTTTTGGGGAAACGTAGATGACAAGGAAATTGCCGAAAGGGTTTTAGATATGATTCCCGCGGAATTTACTGGAACCCTATTGGATGTCCCTGTGGGCACCGCGGTTTTCACTTTGGAAAAATACCGAGAACTTTCCACGGCACAGATTACCTGTCTGGATTACTCGGAAGATATGCTGTCGCAGGCGCAGGCGCGCTTTACACAAAATCATCTGTCAAACATCCGCTGCATACAAGGGGATGTGAGTAACCTGCCTTTTCCCGCCGAAACTTATGATATCGTTCTGTCCATGAACGGATTTCATGCCTTCCCTGATAAAGAAAAAGCTTTCATGGAAACGAATCGTGTTTTGAAAAAAGGCGGCGTCTTCTGCGGCTGCTTTTACATTCGGGGCGAATGCAGACGAACGGATTTTCTTGTCTTCCACATTCTTTCCAAAAAGGGATGGTTTACTCCGCCTTTCCAGACACTGGCACAGTTACGGGAACGTCTGCAAAAGGAGTATGCTGTCGTGGAACTTTTCCATGAAAAAGCAATGGTCTATTTCCGTTGTATGAAATAAACCATTGCTTCATATGTACATAAAATATTCGTCTTTCTCTGAGGGCTTTCTGAGCAGAAACAGAAAAACTTCCCCCAATTTTTTATATCGTAATCAACTCATACTGATCCGTTCCAAGCCCGATCTTCACCGCATGGGCGATACAGGATTTCCACTCTGTATCGGGATGGGTCATATGGAAATGATCATGTCCCTCCTCATTGCCGTGCTTCTTCAGATTCTCACCTAAGATACTGCTCTCCACCGGCGTCATCTGATTACACAGATCAGCACATGCCTGATCTAAGGCTACCGGATCAAACGAAGCAAGCATTCCCACGTTAGGAATAATCGGAATATCATTCTCCGCATGACAGTCACAGTTAGGCGATACGTCACAGATCAAAGATATATGGAAACAAGGGCGATCTTTACAGACTGCCAGGCTGTATTCTGCCATCTTATAATTCAATACCGCAATAGAGTCTGCAAAATCCGCAGCAATGACATCTTTCGGGCAAACTGCCAGACAACGTCCGCATCCTACACATTTATCATGATCAATCGTCGCTTTGCCATTCTCAATAATCGGCGCTCCATGAGCACAGATTCGGCTGCATGCACCACATCCGATACAACCGGACTGGTCTACGCTGGGTTTCCCCTCGCAGTGCTGTTCCATTTTACCTGCTCTGGAACCGCATCCCATACCGATATTTTTTAGGGTTCCGCCGAACCCCGCCATCTCATGTCCTTTGAAGTGTGTTAGGGAAATAAACACATCCGCATCCATAACAGCCTGTCCTATTTTTGCCTCTTTGACATACTCTCCATTGATGGGCACCAGTACCTCATCCGTACCCTTCAAACCGTCACCTATGATCACATGGCAGCCTGTCTGATAAGGAGAAAACCCATTCACATATGCGGTCTCCAAATGATCGATGGCATTCTTGCGGCTGCCTACATATAAGGTGTTGCAATCTGTCAAATAGGGCTTGCCGCCGAGTTCTTTCACATAATCCGCCACCACTCTGGCATAATTCGGACGCAGAAATGCAAGATTGCCGTACTCACCGAAGTGAATCTTAATCGCCGCATACTTGTCCGTAAAATCGATCTTCTCAAATCCTGCTGTCTTCATCAGGCGATGCAGTTTCTGCAGCAGATTCTCATGCGCAGTCGCCTTAAAAGACGTAAAATAAACTTTAGCCTGTTCCATGTTATAACATCCCTCCAAGTATTATAGTACATATATTCTCCATGAGAGATTATACCATAGCCTGGCTTTTCTTAGCAATCCTGCATTTCCACTCTTTCCTGCGGATTTTTTGTTTTGTTACAATTCACGGCTTGACCGAACTGTAAATATACATTATCGGTTATCATAACCAAGGAAATAGAAATTATTGAATGCCAAAAAGTATCAAAATCAATACTTTTTGGCATTTTTCTATTGCTTCTTATGTGGTTATGTGTTATTATATATACATAACCATATGAAAGGAGGACATAAAAAATGGCTATTATAAAACAATTCGACAAGCGCTCCGGCATTACCTATGCCTACGAATCCCATTCATACTGGGATCCTGAAAAAAAGATGACCAGGGCCAAACGGAAACTGATCGGGCGCGTTGATCCGGAAACCGGTGAAATCATTCCAACCGATGGCCGCAACAGGAAGAAGAAAGATCCTGCGGCTCCGGAAACAAAGGATTATAAAAAGCTATACGAAAAACTATTGAGAAAGTGCGAATCACAGGAAGCACTGATCCATTCCCTCCAAAAACAACTTGCTGAATTAAAAGGATAAAATACAGATGAGCGACCAGGAGTTTTTTGACATTGCCACAC
>CAZPSD010000064.1:10777-14202 GCA_964589055.1 uncultured Bacteroides sp. | reverse complement strand
CCTCCCACAAGCCTGTTAAACTTACGATAAATTTCATATTCGGCGACCGGATCAAGCGCCGCAGTGGGTTCGTCCAAAATCACGATCGGGGCATTCCTGTAAAGCGCCCTGCTGATCGCGGTCTTCTGTTTCTGTCCGCCGGAAAGTTCCGTCCCATGTTCATCAAAGCTCTTATACAGCATGGTGTCCAGTCCACGATCCAGCTTGAAAGCGTCTTCATAGAAGCCGGAAAGCTGCAGCGCTTCCTCGACGCGGGCATCCGAATCACGGCTGCTGTCACAGGTAATATTCTCACGAAGGCTGAACGCGGTGAGTTGAAAATCCTGAAAAACAACTGCGAAAAGCTTCCGGTATTCCTCATCGCTGTATTCCTTAATGTTTATGCCGTCGATCAAAATCTCACCCTCCGTGACATCATAAAGCCTGCAGAGCAGCTTGATAAAGGTCGTTTTTCCGGCACCGTTTAACCCTACAATAGACAGATGCTCCCCTGATGCAATCTTCAAGCTGATATTTTTCAGTACCATTTTATCCGAGCGGGGATAGCAAAAACCCACATCCCGGAACTCTATCACATGCTTTTGCTCCATAACGCTCCTCGTGCCCTTGGGCATCCTGTCCGGTTCTTCCATAAAAAGCAGAAATTGATAAGCGTAGCTGCATTTCTTGGCAATCTCCTGCCCACCCTCGACCATGCGGAACAAGCTCCAGTAAAGCTCCCCGACCGCCGACACGCACATAGAGAAATCTCCGAGGGAAATCCGTTTCTGCAGCGCCAGATATCCTATGTAAAAATAGCTTATTCCGTCCCGGATAGAGTTTACAATATCCATGCACCAGCTGTTTTTGCGCTTTTTCTCCTCCGACCATTTTGAGACACGGCTATTCTCCACCATAAACTCCTCTGTTTTGCTGCACATCATATCCCGGCTGTCGTAGAGCCGGATATCTTTGCCATACTTCATATGCCCCAGCTCAATAAAGAGATAAGCATAAATCCGATTAGCCTTCGCAAGTTTCTTAAAGGCTTCTATGCTGATCTGGTTGTTCCTGCCATGCATAAATGCCGCAGCAGCAAGAACTGCTAATTGAACCGGCAGAAGCAGGGGAAAGTAAAGCAGGACGATAGCTGCAACGCCCACTAGGACAAATCCATTGAACAATATTGTATAAAAGCTGTCCAAAATTCCCACAACGCCATCGCTGTACCAGCCGATCCCTTCCTTTGCTTTATTAAGCTGGTCTAGCATGTCCGGATTCTCAGTATGTTCAAAATCCATGCTCATCGCACGTCCGGCAAGACGCACCTCAAAATATTCCGTAAACCATTCTTTCAGGTTATCCTTCCGTAAGTCTGCCACATTCTGCATTGTCTTTGCGATCAAATCGGCACAGATCGTCAGCGCGACATAAAATACGATACGGGAAAGGCGCTCTGTGAGCACAGTGCCGCCGATAATAAGCGCCAACTCATCTATCAGCAGCTTCGGAAGAAGGATATCACGCGCCTTGGTAATAAGCTGCGCTGCAAACAGCATGAGATAGATAAGGAAGAGAGAAGGTTTTTCCTTCCACGCCGTCTTTAGCATAAACCGAAGTGTTTTTCCTGTAATTTCCCGATTTTCGCGGGCTTTTTCTCTCTTAGCCATTTGCCGCCGCCCCGCTTTCTGCAGCCCCATACGAACTGCCGAAGATATCTTCCGTGCCGTCTGCTTCCGGATGCTCCAGATAATATTGCGCCTGAATGCGGAACATATCCGCATACGCACCGCCCCTCTCCAGCAGGTCTTCATGTGTTCCGTATTCGAGCAGCCTGCCGTCCTCAAACATCGCCACATGTGCGCAAAACTGTGTGGAGCTTAGGCGATGGCTGATGTAGACCGCCGTCTTATCCCCGATCAGCCTGTCAAAATCCTGATACAGCTTTGCCTCCGCAAGCGCGTCAAGCGCCGCGGTAGGCTCATCGAGAACAACGACCGGCGCGTTCTTATACAAAGCTCTCGCGAGCACGAGCTTTTGCTTCTCACCGCCGGACAGATCGATGCCGTCGTCATGGATTATCTTTAAAATCTCCGTATCGACGTCTTTGGGAAGCTCCGCTATTTTTTCGGCAAGCCCGGCATCTGCCAAACACTGCCTTGCCTTATCGCGAAGCGTTTCATCCGGGCTTTTCATCGAGACATTCTCTGCAAGCGGAACGGCAAACAGGTTGACATCCTGAAAAACCGGGGAAAAAAGCCGATAGTATTCCTCCTTATCATACTGCCTGACATCCGTTCCGTTCAACAGGATCCTGCCCTTTGTCGGTTCATAAAGGCGAAGAAGCAACTTGATAAACGTAGATTTCCCCGCTCCGTTCCTGCCCACGACGGCAAGCCTCTCGCCTGCGCGGACTGTGATGCATAAGTCCGAAAGCGCGTCCTTTTCCGCCTTCGGATAACGGAAGGAAACATGCTCAAACACAAACTCATAGGAAGCGGTCTTCGGTACAGAAGCGCTCCCGCATACAGAATTCTCGAAATCCATAAAGCTCCTGAAATCGTCTACATCCCTGCTTCTGGCAAGCAGGTTGCCTGCGCTGTCGAGCAGAGACAGCATATAGGAGAAAAAGGTCAGCGCGGAAGCGAGATAGAGGCTGAAATTACCGATCGTCATTTCCCCCGCAAGGAGAGCCCGCACAAGCCACATATACAGGACTGCCTGCGAAAAGAACCAAGTCATATTTCCAAAAATCCCGGCATACAGCCAAAGCCTGCCGTTTTGCTTCTGCGCCTCGTAACGCTCTTTATTTAACGCCCTGTATTTCTCCAGCAGATAATTTTTCAATCCAAACATGCGGATGTCCTTCGCCGCCTCGAAGTCCGTCGTCATGTTCTGCAGATATTCTTTCTTTCTCCACCATCCTGCCAGAGGATCCCAAATCTGTGTTTTGCATTTTTTGTTCGTATAATTGCGGAACAGAAAATTTAATGTGACCATGACCAGCATGATAAGCGTTATGGCGATGTTCATAGTTCCCAAAATACAGAACCCGACGGCAATGACCGCAAAATTTACCAAAAATTGTACGATCTGCCGCATCATCCCCTCAATTCCGTTTTCGTTGCTGTTACAGACGTTACTGGCTTTCTGATAGCAGTCCATCGCATCAGAATCTTCCAGATACATAAAATCAAGAGACATGATTTTCCTGTTTTTCTGCTCCGTCATGACAAGGCGCGCCGCAATATAACGCCACTCTAAATCGCCCGAATAATACGTATTGAGCATCGTCGCCGTAATCTGAATAACCGTTGCTGTCAGAATCAACGGCAAAAGCTGTCCCTGCGGGTACGCCCCCGTAATCATATCGATGATAAGCTTGGTGATAAACGTCCAGAAGTATTGCATGAGCGGCTGGCACAGCATGCCAAGCGGAATCAATA
>CAZPSD010000064.1:0-10677 GCA_964589055.1 uncultured Bacteroides sp. | reverse complement strand
TTTTTCTGTTTACGCATTGTATTGCCTCCATATCTGTCCGATACACCGGACTATGACCGGTCCGTATTCAACATGCCCGTCATGCTAATCTCTCTCTTGCCTGCAATCTATGCGGATTCTGTTATACATATAATACCACTCATGCTCCGGCACTTCATAATATGGATAAAATTCTCTCGTCAAATGTCCGTAGGGTATCACATGCCCCGGCTTTGTACGGAACGAGAATGAATACCCGTCTTTCTGTATCGGTTCAATCCACTCCTCCGGGTGCTCTATATCACCGGTAAAAAGCGTCATTTTGTCACACACTAACACCACCGGTCCGTAACAAAGCGCCGCCACATCAGGCGAATAACTGTCTACCGCCTCAAAGCGAAGCGTAAACTCATAGCTGATCGTCACCCGGTCTCCTTCTTTCCATGAACGCCTGAGTGTAAGCCATGTGTCCGGCTTAACCGCACAGTCCTCTATTCTTTCCCCGTTTACACAGACAACGGAGCGGCCGCCGGCCCATGACGGCACACGGAAATGAATTCCGAAGTTTTGAGCTGTATCACCCGCAGCATCTGCAGCTTTGCCATCCGTATTCTTTACATGCACCACAAATCTAAGTTCTTTTTCTTTGGGATAAAAAGAAGTATTTTCCAGACAATAGGATGTCCCGCCAATCCGGAAATCCACAGCAGAGGCAAGATATTGGCTTACATACGGCCCGTCCTCACCCAGATAATAGAGCATATTGGAATATTCCGCCACGTCTTCCGGAAAGGTTCCGGTACAGCACTGCCATTCAAAAGAGCTTCCGTCTTCCTGTAATCTGCCGTCCGTAACGGATTTCATTCCACCGTTGATAAAGTAATCCGCATAATACATGACTCTGCCGTCTTTCGTGACAGGAAGCTGTCCGCCGCAGCCGTTATAGAGCAGTTTCTCTGCCCAAACCCCGTATTTTGCTTCCCCGGTGACCGTAAGCAGATAATTACAGAGCTTAAACACCGCCCAGCTGCAGCAGGACACCTCACAGCTCCCCCACATATCGTCTCTGTCCACGACTGTTCCGCCAAAGTTCAGATATTGTTTATGCAGTTTATCTTTGTCCCAGTTCGCTTTAAGGGAATCTCCCAGATAACCTTCCTCTGCCGGGAAAAGACACTCTGCCGGTCCGTAACCGCCGGTAGCAAAAGTGTGGTTAGCTAAAATTTCCTCGTAACCATTACATACAGCATCCAGATAATGTTTTTCTCCAGTTGCCAGATACGCCATGGCAGCACTGGACAGGGAATTGACGTGACTGTATGCATGACGAGGTCCGATACGGTAATCCTCCGCTGCCAGCCTGCCCCAGAAATACGGATAATCCCATTCTCTGGCAAAATCAAGGTACAGGCAGTCCCCGGTAAGAAAATAGGCGCGATAAAGCTGCTCCGGCAGAGTATACCACTCAATCATATCCGGGCCCATACCTTCATCCTGAAATCCATCCCGCGGAATTTCCCTGCGGAAACGCCGGGCGGCGCTTTCCGTGAGTCTGTGCACATAATCCAGAGCAGGCTCAAAGTGCAGATATTCATAAACATCCAGAAAACCTGTAATCAATTTATCAAAGACATAGGTGCCGTTGATATCAATTACTGCCTCAGACTTTTTGGCACATTCAGCCCAGCCTTTCGTCAATTCCATTGCTTTTCTATAAATCCTTGTATCTTTCGTCACTTTATAGAGCCTTGCCATCGCCCCGACCTTTTGGCCGAAAGTACAGGCGTTAATGCCGTACCATCCCGCTAATCCGTTATAATCATCAGGAATACCGGCCAGTTTTCTGAAATAATGTAAATATTCCCCACTGTCTATAGAGAGATATGTCTCAATCAGTTCATCTCTCTGCGCTTTCCAATGGCTGTCCCGCAGGGTAACATTTTCATAATTAAAATTTTGTAATGCTCTTGTCATTGTTCTCCCCTCTTATCCTCTAATATCTATGCAGAGATCCTCTCAACTTGCAGTCACTTCCATGCCCTGCGCGATACCGTCCAGCCCGCGCTTATTATATCATCCCAACCAGATATTCCTGCTGCCCGTTCCGCAGAAAGACCGGAAGCGTATTCAGCCCTGCTTCCATGCAATAACTGCTGCCGCCCTCATATTTCTCGCCTGTTCCGGCATACACCCACTCTGCACCCCGGGGAAGATAAACCTGTCTGGCAAATGCATGTTCGTGGCAGATGGGCGCTACAAGAATATCCGGTCCGAACATATATGCATCTTGGATATCCCAGCATATTTTATCTTCCGGGAACTCATAGAACATGGCACGAATAACCGGGCTGCCGTTTTCATGGGCATCCTGCATCAGGCTTCTTATATAATCCCTCATTCTCTCCCTGATATGGATGAATTTGACAAGAATCTCATATACCACGCCGCCGTAACTCCATACTTCATTAGGCGCTCCAGTCTGCTCCCTGACTTCTCCTGCCTGATTGATAATCCGGGTAAAGGGCTGTCTTGCCCCATGAATTCTCATAACCGGGCAGAATGTGCCAAACTGAAACCATCTTACCAAAAGTTCCTTAAAATCTTCACTCTCCACATTGCCGCCATGAAAACCGCCAATATCTGTTGTCCACCACGGAATACCGCTAAGCCCCATATGGATTCCGGCACAGATCTGCTTTCTGAAATCCTCATAGGTTGACATGATATCTCCCGACCAGACTAACGCGCCATAACGCTGGGAACCTGCCCACGCACACCGGATCAGGTTGACGATATCGGTCTGTCCGCTTTGTCTCTGCCCCTCGTAGAAAAGCCTTGCATATTCCCGCGGATAACAATTCCCACACTCTGCAACAGAACCCGCATAATACCTGTAATTCTCAAATTCATAGGTGGTAAACTCAGGTTCCGCCTCATCCAGCCAGAAAGTCCTGATTCCCAAATCCGCATAATTTTTTTTACATTTCTCCCACACATAAGCCCTCGTGCGCGGGTTCGTTGCGTCCATAAACACATTGTTCCCATGGAAAATCATCTGCACGTCAATGCCTGTATTGCTCTTAACCAACAACCCCTGCTGCTTCATTTCCTCGTAGTTTTCACTGCGCCAGTCCACCTGAGGCCAAATAGAAACCATCGTCTCAATTCCCATTTCCTTAAGCTCTTTTACCATGGCGGCCGGATCCGGGAAATACTCTTCATCAAACCGCCAGTCGCCGCAGCGTGGCCAGTGATAATAATCTATCACCAGAACGTCAAGCGGAATATTTCTTTTCTTGTATTCTCTCGCCACCTCCAGTACCTGCTCCTGATTGTAATAGCGCAGTTTGCACTGCCAGAAACCAAGTCCGTACTCCGGCATCATAGGCGCTTTGCCTGTGGCGTTAGCATAAGCCTTCATAATCTGCGCCGGGGTATCTCCCGCCGTAATGAAATAGTCCAGCTGTTTCGTCTCCCACGCCGTCCACTGAGTTGTGTTAAGCCCAAAATGAACCTCTCCCACAGCCGCGTTATTCCATAAAAATCCATACCCAAGACTCGACAGATAGAAGGGGATGCTGGCCTGTGAATTGCGGTGGGCAAGTTCCATGCTGCAGCCCTTCAGATCCAGAATTTCCTGCTGATATTGCCCCATTCCGTATATTTTCTCTTCCCGGTTGGATACAAAACTTGCTTTCAGCGAGAAATGGCCGCCCGGCAGGGGTTTAAAATGCCTCGCTTTCAATTGCAGCGCACCACCGTTTGGGATCTCCTGCAGCAGCAGTTCACCCTTTTCATTATAGAAAGAAATTTGCAAGGCGCTGCCCCAGGGCTGCACCGTAAGAGATGCCTGTATTTTCCCGTTTGTAATCCGGGCGCGGTCATCGGAAAGCAGGGTGATCCCCGCATCCGTCCTTTCCGGTGCAAGAAGCGCCGCGTTTAATTCCTCATCAATATCACTTAAAACCGTTGCCCGCACCCTTAAACTGTCGCGCCCCCATGGTGTGAGCATAACGGTTTCACCGTTTTCACGGAAAATCAGACTTCCGTTACGTTCTTCAAAATACTTCACTGGTATCATTCCTTTCCCTGCTTATATTACTGTTTCACTTACCCTTTTACCGCTCCAATCATGACGCCCTTCTCAAAATACTTCTGAACAAAAGGATAAACACACAGAATAGGCAGAGTTGAAACAATGATGACCGCGTATTTAACCTGATCTGCGGAAGACTGCCCGTAACCGCCCTGTACGCCGCCATTACCGCTTGCAAACGCCTGATTCAGCAGCAGGATTTCACGTAACACAATCTGTAACGGCTGGTTTTCTGCCTTGCTGTTGAAAATCAAGGCATTGAAATAATCATTCCAGTGGAAAACGGCATAATAAAGAAGCAGTACCGAGATAACCGCTTTGGAAAGAGGAACCACCACTTTAATAAAATACTGGAAATGGGAACAGCCATCCAGGACAGCCGCCTCATACAGGTCTTCCGGAATGGAATTCTGGATAAACGTCCTGGCAATGATCAGATTGTATGTATTGACCGCCACAAAAATGATCAGAATCGTTTTCGTTGAGATCAGATGCAGGCTGCTTACCGTCATGTACAACGGAACCAAACCACCGGAGAAAAACATGGTGAACACAAAATACAGCATAATCTTGTTGCGCGCTTTGAAATCTCTTCTGGATAACGCATATGCCGCCGGCATCGTAACTGCGATATTGAGCGCCGTGCCCGCCACCACATAGAGGATCGTGTTGGCATACCCCTTCCAGATGCGGGAATCCTCCAGAATCTGCTGGTATCCGTAGAAACGTATATCTTTCGGCAGGAAGGTGACTGCTCCCAGATTCACCAGATTGGAATTGCTGATGGATGCGATCACAACAAACCAAAGCGGATATGCAATGATTACAAAAATGAATATACTGAGTATGATAACTGCCGCGTTGAAAATCTTATCGGACGTACTGCCGCTTTTTATTTCTCTTGTCTTTATTTTTGCTGCCATGTCTCATCCCTCCCTACATCAAACCTGTGCCGGTAGCCTTCTTGGACAGATAGTTCGTAATCAGAAGGAAGACGAAGTTGACTACCGTATTAAACAGACCTACCGCCGCGCCGAATGAAAATTGCGACGACTTGATACCGACTGTGTACACATAAGTAGAAATAACCTGTGACGCGCCCAGATTCAGACTGTTCTGCATCAGATATATTTTATCGAAAGCAACATTCAGGATATTTCCCATATTCATGATAAACATGATCATGATCGTTGGCAGGATTGCCGGAAAATCAATATGGCACATAGTCTGCCAGCGGTTCGCCCCGTCTATCTTACAGGCGTCATAGAGCTGCGTGTCCACCGAAGAAAGCGCAGCGATAAAAATAATACTGTTCCAGCCCATTGTCTGCCACACGCCGGTCAGTACATAGAGCGGAACGAACGCGGATTCCTTGCCCAAAATGTTTGTATCCTGCGCTACGATATGAAGCGATTTCAATAAATTAGAAACAACTCCGCTGTCATTCTTAAACATGACATTGATGATGGATACCATAACAACCGTAGAAATAAAATAAGGGATGTAGACCGTCGTCTGCAGTGTTTTCTTCCACTTTTTATGTCTAATCTGATTGATCAGCATTGCCAGAATAATCGGCGCCGGAAATCCTACCACAATACTGGTCAATGCGATCACAAATGTATTTTTCAAAGTTGTAAAGAACATCGGGCTCTCGAAATACTGTTTAAAATATTTCAGTCCTACCCATTTACCCCCTGTAATGCCCGCGGAGAAACTGTACTCGCGAAACGCAAGCTGCACACCATACATAGGCACATAACAAAAAATCAGAATATACAGCATTGCAGGAAACAGCATGACCCACAGCTGCCAGTTATGCGACAGATAAAGCTTTGCCCTTGTCCCAATGCTTCTATGCGCACCGTTTGTCTTTTCCTTGCCCATAATATCAATCCTTCCTATAATCGAGAGAAAGCGGGAAGACGCCCAAAGCATCTCCCGCTTCTTGGTTATATGCAAAAGTTCAGTTATGATGACCGTTACTGCACGCTCTTGAGATATTCGTCAAAAGCTGCCTGGCGAATTTCCAGAATCTGGGAAAGCCCCGCCGCTTCCACGCTCTCAACATAGGAATCCCATGTGGAGTCGATATCCTGCTCTCCTGTCATCCACAGCGACCATTGGTTATCAATAATGTTATCGATATTAGCCTGTGTGACAGCCATCGTATTCTGGTCTTCCACCGTATACTTCATGAACATCTGCGGATAGGTGTCAGACGTGGAAGCCTTGGCGAGCACATCATTATATGTCTCCCGCTCTTCCAAAGCATATTCCATATCCTGCGCCATCTCAATCTCGCAGTCTCTTCTGATATACATAGGCCCGTTATCGGCAAAGGTGCTGGTCCATTTCCACGTGCCGGGATCCGTATCAGGATCGAGCGGATCCAAAACCTTGTAGCTGTTGTCGCCCGTCACTTCAATGCAGCCGTCCGTCACGCCGCCGAACAATACCTCCACGGAATGTGTCGCGTCATAAAACCGGTCGATAAATTTCATTGCCGCCTCAGGATTTTCGCAATTCGCGCTGATACATACTCTGTTGGAACTCATGTTAAGTCCCGTGTAATCGTCTCTCCATCTGGTATCATAAGTTCCGGGTTCGCAGTCAATGTCATAATCCAGCGCAGGTACCGGTACATACTGGGAATAAAGATCCGGTCCGAATTTATCTGTCTCTTCCCATCCGAAGACGCATCCTACGATCGCCTCGCCGTTCTCGTTTCCTCTGGACAGGGATTGGAACGCGGAATAATCATTCGTCAGCGCATTCTGGTTGATCAGACCGTTGGCGTATAAATCTGCGATATATTTCATCCATGTCTTGTATCTCTCGTCTACTGCATAACATTTTATCTGTCCGTCTTCTGCAAAGTATGCATCCAAGCCCCAGTTGGTAAGCTGTATTCCCATAGAACCCAGAAGATTTGTAAGGGAATAGGCGCTGTTGAACCACGCATTGTTGCCGCCGTACGCATTATAATCAAGCGGGATCTCATCATTGGGGTCTCCGTTGCCGTTGGCATCCTGCTCTTTGAACGCCGTCAGCACTTCCTTGAACTCCGTGTAGGTTGTGGGAACTTCCATCCCTACATTGTCAAGCCACTCCTGATTGATGAACAGAACTGTGTTTGTTCCGGGCCATTTTCCCTGGAACTTGGGTGTCGCATAAATCTTGCCGTCCAACGTGGTCGCAAGAGTCTTCGTATCAGGCTCCTCGTCAAACATAGCCTGGATATTAGGCGTAGTCTCGGCGCTGATATACGGTGTCATATCCAAAAACAAGCCGTCATATGTAGTGTAATCAGAATCTTCCGTTCCATTGAACACAAGATCCGGGATATCGCCGGCCGCAAATCTGGTTGACTTTACCTGATCCCAATCGGCGCGGATCACTTCCCATTCAACCTCTACTCCTGCCTCTGCCTCCACTTCTTTTAACCACTGCATTTCCTCCAGATCTTTCGTCAGGGAATGGGCAATGAACAGCGCTGTCAGCTTAACTGTTTCGCCCCCAGAATCTGACGCTTCTGTCGTTTCCGTTGCCTGAGCGCTGCTTTCCGTCGTGTCCGCAGCCGTCTGTCCTGCTTCAGAACCGGAGTCCGACGATGCAGTATCACCGCCGCATCCTGCAAGGACGGAGGCGAGCATTGTTACCGAAAGCAGTGTCGCTAATACTCTCTTTTTCATACTTTATCCTCTCTTTCCATACAAATCATCCGTTGATTTGTATAATTTGGCACAATATTTTAATTCATATCTGTGCAAATTGATAATTGATTACAGCTACATAATAGCACTCACAAATATTTTCGGTAAATATCATTTGTATTGAAAAAGTATCGTTTTGTAATACCTTATCTTTTTACACCTATAACTTCTTTCTTTTTAACACTTTTTCAAACTCTATGGCTTTTTTGACCAAAAATATTTACTTCTTTGATTTTCTGTTGTATATTATATACATATAAAATACACAGACGGAACAAATTGAATATCCATTTTTCTATATTTTGTATCATTTTGTCATCTATCATTTCCACATATTGGTACAATAAGCAAACATAAGAAATGATGTTTTTCATTTTACAGGTTCCCGGGTGTTTTTTAACAACTTTTACATGCAATATAGAAATGAATTCTTTATAGAAAGGACGATCTATGCGTATACTGCCACTGCCGTCACAACAGATGCTTCAATATGTCATGACCGGCAAATTTAAGGCTCCCAATTCACATTGGAAACATGAATTATTTAATCTGACGGATTATGAACTTTTTGTCATGACAGAAGGGACTCTCTACTTAAGCTATAATGATGAGGATTTCACGGTCAAATCCGGCGAATATCTGCTGCTGCCCCCCAGCAACGGATGGCGTCAGGGCTTTAAAGAAGCGTACAGTTCCTTTTACTGGATGCATTTTGCCACAGCAGAGCAGATGCAGGACATCTCCACCATCTCCACCGATACCGCCAACCTTGACATCTTCACGATTCCCCAGACCGGTACAATTTCCAAACTTGAAAAAATGGTTGTACTGATGAAGCAGCTTCAAGACTCTGCCAAAAGCCACTATCCTGCCGTTACGCTGAATGCCATGGTAACAAGCATCATGGCGGAATTGTATGGGCAGTTATGTCTGCATGAACCCATCCGTATCCGTTCTCTTTCCCAGAAACAGATTTATCTCGATATTATTGACTATATAACACTGAATCTGTCAAAAAACCTGAAAGTTTCAGACGTTGCCGCCCACTTCGGTTACAATGAAAAATATCTGTCGCATCTGTTTGCGGAACTGTCCGGCATTTCGCTCAAGCAGTTAATTACACAGCGTAAAATGGAAGCGGCAAACTTCATGCTCACAGATTCCAACACCCCGATTGCCGACATTGCTAAAAGCCTTGGATTTCCGGACAGCCACAACTTTTCCAGAGCCTATAAAAAAGCTACCGGCCTTACGCCAAGCGAATACCGCAATGCCTTTGCAAAAAGATTGCTTTTTCACAAATAATACGCTTTCGCGCCGTGGGCAGGTATCACAATCCGTATGCTGCCGTCCACAGTCTTTGCGTATATAATAAAGTATCTATCTACAATTGAGAAGATGAGAAACCTCCCTACGCAACCGTTGCGATACCGTTTGCATTCACTTCATAATTTACGCCTTCAATGGTTACCGTCACATTTTTCTGTAATGCACCTGTCTCATCATAATAATAAGTATTTCCGTCCGGTCTTGCTACCAGTCCTGTCTGCATCACCGCATTTTCATCAAAGTAATACTCCACTCCCTGAATTGTCACGTCCTCGCGCAATGCATGTCCATCCTTGGTCGCAAGGAAATATCTGCCTGTCTCATCCTCAAACCAGCAGCCTTTCTGTACAAAACCATTTTCATCCAAATGATATTTTTTATCTTCCCAGCCAACCCAACAGTTGCGCTGCATTCTGTAATTGGAGTAAAACACGGTCTGATCTCCGCGGTTTGTAAAGCCGTCCGCAATGATAATGGAAGAATAATCTTTAAACTGATAATTCATATCC
This sequence comes from uncultured Bacteroides sp., assembly GCA_964589055.1. Classification (GTDB taxonomy): domain Bacteria; phylum Bacillota; class Clostridia; order Lachnospirales; family Lachnospiraceae; genus UBA3282. Next base: position 1,048 of record CAZPSD010000064.1, on the reverse strand, counting down.
ACTCTGGTAGGAATACCTGCCACGCTGCCATAAGATGTATTCTGCCAGAAAGAAGCTCCATCAAACTCAAGGGCATCCGCGTACTGTGCCACCCACTTATCATAACCGATATTCCCAATCTTGTTCTGGAACATATTCTTATTGGAATATACTACCGGATAATAGCCCTGCGCTTCAATCGCAGAACAAAATGTATTGATGATCTCCTGTAACTGCGCCTGAGACATATTCTTATGACAAGAATCCTCTACGTCATAAACTACCGGATAATTAACTGTATAGCTGCTCATCCACTGCAGCAATAAATCTGCCTCGTTCTTCGCCTGTTCTGCATTGGTGGCGTAAGAATATAAGTAAACGCCTGTCTTAAGTCCCGCCGCATTGGCGCCCCGCATATTCGCATCAAAATAGGGATCAACACCTGAATTGGTACTGCCTGCTTTAATAAAAGCAAACGTTACGCCCGAAGAGGGCACCTGGCTCCATTCGATCGCCAAATTATGCTTAGAGACATCAATTCCTCTTGCAATGGAACTCCCCGCACCGATTGCCTTTGCCTGCTGCGCCGGAACAAGTGCCAATACTCCCGCGGCACAAAGCGCTGCCACACTTCTGCCCAGTCTTCCTGTCATCAATTTTTTCTTCATCATCCGTATCTCCATCCGTCCTTCTCACGGACAGATTTTCCTTTCGTTGTAATAATTCTTACCGGTAACTGCAAAACTCTCAAAGCGTTTTGCAATTACTGATCATTTTCGCATTGAAACATTTGCTGAATGCTCGCGGCTGTTAATTTATTGAATTGAAAAGTTTAACAGCCTTATATGTATATGTTTCAGCTTTGTTACAAATTGTTACTTTTCTTAACAATCCTTAATTAAGATAACATAATTCTTGGGGCTTGTATATAGTATTTTTTAAAATTATACTTACAATATTTGGTATATGTAACAGCTCAGCCATGCAGAAATGTTACTGGTATATTAAGCTGTTTGACAGCCTTGAAAGGAAAAAATAATTCGCACTAATTTTACAGAAGGCGAGCCTC
>CAZPSD010000063.1:0-14268 GCA_964589055.1 uncultured Bacteroides sp. | reverse complement strand
TATCACAATTATCGACTCGATTCAGACCATGTATCATGAGGAAATCTCCGCAGCGCCGGGCAGCGTTTCCCAGGTGCGGGAATCCACGAATGTGTTTTTGCAGCTTGCCAAGGGACTGAACATTTCCATCTTTATCGTGGGGCATGTGACCAAAGAGGGAACGGTGGCCGGGCCGAGAGTGCTGGAGCATATGGTGGATACCGTGCTGTACTTTGAGGGAGACAGACATGCTTCCTACCGGATCTTAAGAGGGGTCAAGAACCGGTTCGGTTCGACCAATGAAATCGGGGTTTTCGAGATGAAAGAAGAGGGGTTGGTGGAGGTCAAGAATGCCTCAGAGTTTATGCTGAGCGGAAAACCGGAAGGCGCAAGCGGCTCAGTGGTATCCTGCTCCATGGAGGGCACCAGACCGATTCTGCTGGAAATTCAGGCGCTTGTCTGCCATAGCAGCTTCGGGATTCCCAGAAGACAGACGATCGGTACGGATTTTAACAGGGTAAACCTGCTGATGGCTGTTTTGGAAAAACGTTTGGGAATACAGATGTCCGACTGCGATGCCTATGTAAATCTGGCGGGCGGTATGCGGATCATGGAACCGGCGATCGATCTTGGGATCGCCATGGCAGTTGTATCAAGCTTTAAGAACCGGGTAATCGACGATAAGACCATTGCTTTCGGGGAAATCGGTCTAAGCGGTGAGGTGCGTGGGGTATCCATGGCGGAGCAGAGAGTGGGTGAAGCGGTGAAGCTGGGCTTTACCACCTGTATCGTGCCGGAGGTAAACCGGAGCCGGATTAAACCGATAGAAGGCGTTAAAATTTTGGGGGTAAAGACCATTCAGGATGCTATTGATTTTATTTAAATGTGACAAAAATGTAACAAAATCGTAAAAATGTAACAGTTCAGCCATGCATTCATAAGTTGGCGAAATATACATTTTCATTCATCAATTTAAGTATAAGTCCGCCAACTTATTTCATGTCGGGCGTCCGCCCTATAGAAACGATTGTGCAATATGTCCTTAGTGAGCAAGCCCCTACGGTCATATTGCACAATCATTTCTGCATGGCTGAACTGTTACAAAAAAATTAACAAGTTATGCTTTTGCTATGTTCAAAAACAAATTTTTGTGGTAATATATTTTAAATACAGTGTTATATGAGGATATTTAGATATAACAAGGTAATAACGGTTCGGGGTAATATTGGGGGTTATCGTGAGCCTGCACGAAGGAGTTACTATGAATAAACAGACACAGGATTCTCAGGAGATACTAGAGTCTGAGAGTACAGAAGGAAGCGTAAAGACAGAAGAAAGTGCAAACGCAGAAGGAACTGTAAACGCGCAGGATAACCATAAGAAGAAGTTTAAGCTCGTAAAGAACATCCCGCTTTTGATTGCGGAGATTTGTATATTACTGATAGCAATCGGAGTGTTGTATATAGTCACAACGACCACCAGTGAAGTAGACCGTAAGAACATTGACACGGAACATATTACAATCAATGAAGAAGTAAACGTGGATCTGCAGGAGAATGCAGAGAGCACGGCGAAAGGATACCGCAACATTGCGCTTTTCGGGGTAGACTCCCGAGAGGGCGAGTTAGGTAAAGGCACCAGAAGCGATACTATTATCATTGCCAGTATCAATCAGGATACGCAGGAGATTAAGCTGATTTCGGTATTCCGAGATACTTATTTGAATTTGAGTAATGATACCTACAATAAATGTAATGCGGCTTACGCAAAGGGCGGACCGGAACAGGCGATCAGCATGCTGAATGCGAACATGGACTTAAACATTACCGATTACGTGACAGTCGGATTCGGCGGACTGATTGATGCGATTGACGCACTGGGCGGCATAGAGATAGAAGTGACCGATTCGGAGATCACTCATCTGAATAATTATCAGCTTTGCATGGCAGAGGAGATGGGGATCAGTTATATCCCGGTAGAGAAGAGCGGAAAGCAGCTTCTGAACGGTATGCAGGCAACAGCTTACTGTAGAATCCGTTATACCAAGGGTGACGATTTCAAGCGTGCCGAGAGACAGAGGGATGTATTGACAGCTATGATGGCTAAAGCGAAAGGCGCCTCTGTCAGTTCATTGACGGATATGGTCAATGCGGTGCTGCCGCAGGTAGAAACTTCTCTAAATGTGAATGAAATCTTAAGCGTGCTGGGAAGTGTGGCAGGCTATGATGTGGTTGTCAGCGACGGATTCCCATTTGAAGATAACAGGACGGGCGTTAATGTGGGAAGCAAGGGCAGTTGTGTCATTCCCGACAGTTTGGAGGAAAATGTCATACAGCTTCATCAAATGCTCTATCCGGAGGAACAGTATACACCGTCCAAACAGGTACAGAGCATCAGCGCTGAGATAGAAGAACAGACTAGTGAATATACGCAGTAAGGATCGGATATTACGGAGATAATAAATGACAGCAGTTCATATTTGGACTGCTGTTTGTGCGTGCCATACTTTTATAAAAGTTCAGAAAATGTTATTGCGGGCAGTGAGAAAGGCAGAAGTATCGAATGAAAAAACTATTGGTTTATTTGCAGGATTATAAGAAGGAAACAATATTGGCGCCTCTTTTTAAAATGCTGGAGGCAACTTTTGAACTGTTTGTGCCGCTTGTCATGGCGGCGATCATCGATCAGGGTATTCAGGGGGAAAATGTGTCATATGTTCTTCGCATGGGACTGCTGCTGGTTGCTTTGGGACTGATCGGATTAACCTGTTCGGTCACTGCGCAATATTATGCGGCAAAGGCGGCGGTAGGATTTTCCACAAAGCTGAAACATGCATTGTTTGCACATATCCAGAACCTCTCTTTTACGGAAATAGACACGCTTGGCACATCCACCATGATCACACGTATGACCTCTGATGTCAATCAGGTGCAGAACGGCGTGAATATGGTACTCAGACTGTTCCTGCGATCTCCGTTTATTGTATTCGGCGCCATGATCATGGCGTTTACCATTGATGCCAGGGCAGCGTTTATTTTTGTGGTGACAATTCCGCTTCTTTCTGTTGTGGTGTTCGGCATCATGATGATCACTATGCCCATGTATAAAAAAGTGCAGGCGAATCTGGATAAGGTGTTGGGCTCCACCAGAGAAAATCTGACCGGTGCCAGGGTGATCCGTGCTTTTAATAAAGAGAAAGAAGAGATTGCCGGATTCGAGGGGAAAAATCAGACACTTGCCAATATGCAGCTTTTTGTAGGGAAAATTTCTGCATTGACTAACCCGGTCACATATATTATTGTCAATGTGGCAACGATCGTGCTGCTTTATACCGGAGCGATCCGTGTCAATGAGGGGAGTATTACCCAGGGACAGATAGTGGCGCTGGTCAACTATATGTCGCAAATATTGATCGAGTTAGTCAAACTGGCGAACCTGATTATCACGATTACCAAGGCGATGGCATGTGCCAATCGTATTGAGAACGTGCTGGAAATTCAGTCTTCTATGGAGTGGGAGCAGATAACTGCCGGGGAGACAGAGGACAGTATGCTTTCGGAAGAAGAACACTCTGCGAAGACAGAAGAAGATATACAGAGAGAAAGCGCAAGCCGGGCAAAAAAGCCGGATGCAAAACAGGATTACGTGGTGGAGTTCGATCATGTTCATCTGATCTATGCGGGAGCGGGCGCCGAGTCCTTGTCGGATATTGATTTTAAAGTGAAGAGAGGACAGACTGTGGGTATCATAGGCGGTACCGGTTCCGGCAAGTCTTCTTTGGTAAATATGATTCCGCGATTTTATGATGCTTCCGAAGGGTCAGTGAAAATCGACGGCAGGGATGTACGGAGTTATTCCATGGAAGAACTGCGTCAGAAGGTTGGTGTCGTTTTACAGAAAGCCGTGCTGTTTCAGGGAACGATCCGGGAGAATCTGCTGTGGGGTAAGAAAAATGCCACCGATGAAGAACTTTGGCAGGCTGTGGAGACGGCACAGGCAAAAGAATTCGTCGAACAGAAGAACGGTAAATTGGATGCCGGGATTGCACAGGCGGGCAGAAACCTGTCCGGCGGGCAGAAGCAGCGGCTGACCATAGCGAGAGCTCTGGTGGGTAAGCCGGAAATTTTAATCTTAGATGACAGCGCATCTGCGCTGGACTATGCTACGGATGCGGCGCTGCGGCAGGCAATTCGGAATATGGAAGGAGATATGACCGTATTTATCGTATCCCAGCGGGCATCCTCAATCCAATATGCAGACCAGATCATCGTGCTGGACGACGGTGAAGTGGCAGGTCTCGGAACCCACCGGGAATTATTGGCAGACTGTAAAGTCTATCAGGAAATATATTATTCGCAGTATCCGGACAAAGCAGAAACAAAAAAGTAAGAGAGGACATATGATATGGCTAACAAGGCTAAAGCAGGACAGAAACAAACGATTGCAAAAGTCCTGCGTTATATTAGAAAATATTGCTTCTATCTGGCAGTATCCGTGATCATGGCGGCAGTCACGGTAACGCTGACCCTGTATCTGCCCATCTTAACGGGAGATGCCATTGACTTGATCTTAGATAAGGGAAATGTGGATTTTCCGGGCGTATTTGTAATCTTAAAGAGAATGGCATGTATCATTGTTCTCACGGCGGCAGCACAGTGGATCATGAACGTATGTAATAATAAGATGACTTACCGCATCGTACAGGATATTCGTAACGAAGCGTTTTGTAAGATCGAGATCCTGCCGTTAAAGTATATCGATGCACATTCCTACGGAGAAGTTGTAAGCCGCGTGATTGCCGATGTGGATCAGTTCGCAGACGGATTGCTGATGGGCTTTACCCAGTTTTTTACCGGCGTCATCACCATCTTGGGTACACTGGGCTTTATGCTCAGCGTGAATGCAGGCATCACGGGTGTGGTAGTGCTGATAACGCCTTTATCTTTTTTTGTGGCAGGCTTTATTGCCAAGAAGACTTTTGCCATGTTTAAGCTGCAGTCCGAAACAAGAGGAGAGCAGACGGCTTTGATTGAGGAAATGATTGGCAATCAGAAAGTGGTGCAGGCTTTTTCTCATGAGGAGGAAGCCCTGGCGGATTTTGATGAGGTCAATGACAGACTGCGGAAGTATTCGCTGAAAGCGATCTTCTTTTCCTCCCTCACGAATCCCTCCACCAGATTTGTTAATAATCTGGTTTATGCGGGCGTGGCGGTAACCGGAGCTGTTTATGCGATTCGCGGCGGTATCAGTGTGGGGCAGCTTTCCTGCTTCCTGACTTATGCGAACCAGTATACGAAGCCATTTAATGAGATATCGGGCGTGGTCACGGAACTGCAGAATGCGCTGGCGTGTGCGGCGAGAATCTTTGAATTGATTGAAGAAGAACCACAGATACCGGAGAAAGACAATGCGCAGGTTCTGACCGAAGTGTCCGGCAAAGTGGATTTGGAGCATGTGGCGTTTTCCTATGTGCCGGAGAAACAGTTGATTACGGACTTTAATCTGTCGGTGAAGCCCGGACAGCGTGTGGCAATCGTGGGACCTACGGGCTGCGGCAAGACTACGGTCATCAATCTGCTGATGCGGTTCTATGATGTAAATGCAGGGAAAATCTGTGTGGATGGAGCTGATATCCGTGACGTGACCAGAGAGAGCCTGAGGGCTAATTACGGCATGGTTCTCCAGGAGACATGGTTGAAAGCGGGAACCGTTCGGGAGAATATCATTATGGGGAAACCGGATGCCGCCGAGGAGGAAATCATTGCGGCGGCGAAAGCCTCCCATGCCCATAACTTTATCAAGCGTTTGCCTGACGGTTATGACACGGTGATCGGCGAAGACGGCGGCAATTTGTCCCAGGGACAGAAGCAGCTTCTGTGTATTACGAGAGTCATGTTGTGTCTACCGCCGATGCTGATCTTAGATGAAGCGACTTCTTCCATTGATACGAGAACGGAGATCAAAATCCAGCAGGCTTTTGCTACGATGATGAAAGGAAGAACCAGCTTTATCGTGGCGCATAGACTGTCCACGATCCGGGAGGCGGATGTAATCCTGGTAATGAAGGACGGGAATATTATTGAGCAGGGAAATCATGAAACGCTGCTGGCGCAGAATGGATTTTATGCGAAGCTGCATAATAGCCAGTTTGCCGGCTAAAGAAGGAGAAAAGATATATGTTTATTATCTGGGGAACCAAAACATTTACAAAGATCGTAGGAACAACGCCAAGAAGCTATGAATGTCCGCATTGTCATAACGTGCAGCCTTGCCGGATAATCAGGCAGACAACATGGTTTACGCTGTTCTGGATCCCGATTTTCCCGATCAGTGTGAAACGGCGCGTAGGATGTCCGATCTGTAATTACGGACGCAAAATCAAGAAAGAAGAAATGCAGAATCTGATTGACGGCAGTGTGGGATAAACACTGCCGTCACCGGTTTTAAGGCATAACGGTCCGTTCTTTAACGTGTTCGTTTATTTTTCATTGCTGTAGTATGCCGCATCAGCATTATAATCCATGGATTCAGAGTTTATTTCCGTGATGACGCCGTTTTCCCATGTGAAAGACAGGTAGTGATAAACAACCGTATGGGCATCAAGATATTCCTCAGAACCTAAATATGTAAGGATATTACTTTTCTCAATTTCATTGTCCTTGCAGAACTGATCGATATCGGTTGCCAGCCCGTCAATAAAAAAGGTTGGAAGAATGGTCTCTACGGAACTTCCGCTAAAGGGAATTTCCTCAGTAGAAAGCATTTTATAATCGCTGCCGTCCACGGAGGTTAGTATCTCATATTCGCCATAGGCTGCCAGGAAAGCTTCGGAGTTATCACCGACGGATATACCGCGGCTGGTCTGATTCGTATCTGCATCCAATTCATAATCCGTAGCGGTAAGCAGAACGGTATCACTGCCGCAGGCGCTTAATACCCCTAAGGAAAGACAACCGATCATAAGAATCGCTGCTGTTTTTTTCATAGTCAAAATCCTTTCCGTATCTTGTCACGTTCTTCGGTATGATACTGATACTTAAAAACCCGTGAGCAACAACTCACGGGTTATGACAGGGGCAGTAGGAATCGAACCCACATCGATGGTTTTGGAGACCACTGTTCTGCCTTTGAACTATGCCCCTATGTAGTAATGGCTGTCGTTAATCTATTAAAACCGCCGACACACATTATAACATAGAGGGTCACCTTAGGCAAGCATTATTTTTCAGAACGTTGCCAGAATATAGTATAATTTTTCCCAAGACGGGTATCCTTGTTCAAAAGAAGATACCGATTGATGTGTAAAGAGGACATATCGGTAAATAAGACAGGATATGGCATATCCGGAAAGGACACAGACCTATGGAATTTAGAAACAGCGAAACGAAAGATAATCTGATGCGCGCTTTTGCAGGAGAAAGTCAGGCGAGGAATCGTTATACGATTGCGGCATCCCGGGCGAAGAAGGAAAACCTGTATGTGATATCGGCAGTATTTCATTTTACTGCGGAGCAGGAGAAAGAACACGCGGAGATATTCTACCGTCATTTAAGTGAGTTGTCCGGTGAAAATATCACGATTGACGGTGCCTATCCGGTGGATCTTGCCAAGGACGTGGCGGGACTGCTTCGGATGGCGCAGCATAATGAGTATGAAGAGCATGATGATGTCTACAGGAAATTTGCTGACAAAGCAGAAGAAGAGGGATTTCGTAATGTGGCGGCTTCCTTCCGCAGTATTGCGGAGATTGAGAAGGTACACGGTAACCGGTTCGGCGAATTCGCAGAACTGTTAGAGCAAGGCAGGTTATTTGTATCCGATGTGGAAACAGCCTGGATGTGCTTAGAGTGCGGGAATATCATCTACGGAACTAAGGCGCCGGAACAGTGTCCGGTATGTCATCACGACAAAGGCTTCTTTATCCGCTTGGAACTGGCGCCTTATACCGGACAATGCTGTATCTCAAAATAGAAATACGGGATCGGAAAAGGCAATTATTGCTCTTCCAGCGCGACAAAATCCCAATCCTGCAATGTCAGGGTATCTCCGTTTGAGACTGTCACGGAACATGTGCAACCAGAGACGGTATTTTCAGTAGCGCCTGTGGTAGTATACAAGGTATCCCCCTCGGCTTGTGGTGCTTGACCGGCGGCTTTGCTTTGCAGAAGAACAGCCGCATTTTTACCGCAGTAAGTCACAGTGCAGGGAGCGTCAGAATAGTTAAAGTAATAAATGACCTCTTTCCCCGCCTCATTGATGCCTTTCTTTCTGATGACCGGATAGGATGTTTCCGGGATCTCTATCTGCGCCTGCCCGCAAAGAGAACGGAATAGGTCTTTGAGCAGCTTTTTGTCCTCAAAATAGCAGCCCAGATACGTGGCAGTTCCCTTGCCGTATCGGTTCTGGGTAATGGCAGCGTATTCCTTCCACTGGGAATGGTCGTAAGAAGCCAATACCTGAGCCGCAGCAGGAATCAGGAGTTCCATCCAGTAGCGTACAGCGCCGTTTAGATGATCCTGTGGAGAAGGGGGATTACCCTGACCGCAAACAGCAGAAACGCCAGTATCAGTGGAATGTGCAAAGGCAATGTCTTTCAGCCCTACATTGACTCCATCGGTAAATTGATCATATGTCATACCAAACACTTCTGTCAGTCCGTGTGGCTGGTCATCATGGTAAATTTTCAGCATCTTATCGGCAAACGCCGTTTTAAAGGTAGAAATTAGATTTCCCCCATTTTTGACATAGGTGTCTAATGCACTGACAAGAGTGTCGCTGACACTGTAGAGTGCCGGAGTTACAAGTATTTTGTATTGACTAAACAAGTCAGTATCTTCCTCCGAGAGAATATCGCATTCTACATTCATTTCATAGAAGGCGTCAAAGAGCCAGCGGAAGATATCGTTGTAAGACAGATCATCGTGAATCTTAAACCACTGTAAAGCGGTCAGGGATTCGTTGCTCAACACGAAAGCCACAGGACAGGACTTGCGCAGATTTACCAGATGTGCGCCGTATTTTCTAAAGTCGGCGCCGATACGGCAGGCTTCCCGATATGTGGCGTTTTCTTGCAGATTATGGCTTAAAACGCCTTTCCAATAGGATTCCGCGGCATTGTGGATGGAATGCCAGTGCCAGTACATCACGGAATTAGCGCCGGAGGCAAGATGGCTGAATGCCTGCATGCGGAGCTGGTTCGGATAGTGCAGCCAGCCGTGGTTGCCCTGGGCTTCGGTTTCCAGGACCAGATAGTTGTCCTTTTTCAGGGAACGGGCTATGGCACCGCCCATGGCGATCTCCTTGCCGGTCAGATCCTGGGCGGAATGATGATAGATATCGCACCCCGCTACGGTCAGCGCTTTGGCAGCGTCCCATTGATTGATGTCCGGCTGCAGACCATAGGAATAACCGCGCCATTCATAGTCGAAATTTTGGGTAATGAATTGATCCGGGCGGGCATATTCGGACACGATGGCGCTTTGCCATGCCAGGAAATCGGCGGCAAGCTTCCGCTGGAATTTACGGTATTCGGCGCCCAGACTGCCGTTGATGGTGCCGCGCACATCCGGGAAATCCTCCCAACTGTTGATGCGGTTGCTCCAGTAATCCAGACCCCATGCAGAATTTAAGGCATTCAGATCATCATGGAACAGCTCCCTGATATAAGATACGAATTTAGACTGTGCGTAAGAGGAGCAGGTATCGTAAGCTTTGGTTTCGTTATCCAGCTGGAAGCCGATGACATGGTCGTAGGGCTGCACCTCCTCCATCAGCCTGCGGATGATGATTTCCGCATGTTTCAGATACATCGGATGGGTGATATCCATATTTTGCCTGCGGCCATAGCGTTCCGGCCCGTTGTGGGTCTCGGTAATGATGTCGGGATATTTGCGGGCGAGCCATGTGGGCACCGCATAGGTGGGAGTGCCGATGATCACCTGAATGTTGTACCGGGCGGAAGCCTGCAGCATTCTGTGCAGATGGGTAAAATCAAAGATGCCTTCTTGGGGTTCCCATGTGCTCCAGGTAGATTCTGCAATACGAATCACATTCATACCGGCTTTTGCCATCATTTCCATGTCTTTTTCAATGCGGTCTACGGGCAGATATTCGTCATAGTATGCCGCGCCGAAGAGAAGTTTGTCTGTTTTCATAAGAGATACCGTCCTTTCGCAGTTTAGATTACGATTCATTTTTCCCAAATTTAATTTATTCAAATTCAATTTATCCAAAAATTTATATTATTTATTGTACAAAAAAGATATTGCATAGTCCAGTCTTATCTGCTACGCTAATGAGAAAAGAACAACCGTTTGCGCACAAAAGACCGGTAAAGGGGAAGCCATGGACGAGAAAAATTTAACCATCAATGATATAGCAGAAGAATTAGGCGTGTCCAAGACAACTGTATCACGGGCTATATCCGGCAAGGGAAGAATCGGGGCAAAGACCCGCAGGAAAGTGCTGGATTATATCGAGGAACATAATTACAGACCTAATGTCATTGCGAAAGGGCTGGCACAGAACAAGACCTTTAATTTGGGACTGGTGTTGCCGGAAGATTATAATATCGTGGAGTTTTCTTTTTTCCAAAATTGTATGATGGGTATATGCAAGCTGGCATCGGACGCGGATTATGATGTGCTGATTTCCATGGTAACCGCGCAGAATATCACGCAGTTAGAGCGCGCGGTGACGAACCATAAGATTGACGGCGTGATCCTGACCAGAACGCTGACCGAAGATGCGCCTATGAAATACTTAAAAGAAAGCGGGATTCCTTTTGTGGCAATCGGCAGCACGGATGACGATGCGGTCATTCAGATCGACAATGATCACAGAAATGCCTGTAAAGAACTGACCTGTAAATTGTTGGAGCAGGGTGTAAAGAAGATTGCGTTGATCGGCGGTGATGAGAGTTATGTCGTTACCGGAAACCGTCTGCAGGGGTTCGAGGATGCCTTCCGGGACAGGAAGCAGTGGGAAGGAATGAAAGAAATTTTCCTGAATGTGGGAGACAGCAGGCAGGTAGACAGGATTGTGGAAAAGCTGCTGAAAGAAAAGATAGAGTGCATTGTGACCATGGATGATTTTCTGTGCAGCTGTGTGTTGAGTTCTTTGCAGCAAAGAGGAGTATCTGTGCCGGAAGAGATGCAGGTAGGATCCTTCTATGACAGTACGTTTCTGGCTAACCACATGCCCTCCGTAACATCCATCCGGTTCGATGTGGAAGAGCTTGGGACGAAAGCCTGCGAACTGCTTTTAGGGCTGCTGGAAGGGGAGCCGGTACAGCAGCGCACACTTTTAGGATATGCGGTGAGGATGCGCCGGTCTACGATGTAGACAGCGCAGTCAAGGGCACGGCCGAATGCATTCACATGTAACAGTTCAGCCATCCATTCATATGTAACAGTTCTGTAAAATCGGACTTTACTGCAAATGAGATGCGAGGTACAATGAAATAGGATATACAAACAACTTTGACAGAAGGTAAGGAGGATAACTATGGCAAACAGATTTGTATTGAATGAAACATCCTATCACGGAGCAGGAGCAATCCGTGAGATCGCTGCGGAAGCGAAAGGAAGAGGGTTTACGAAAGCGTTCGTCTGCTCTGATCCGGATCTGGTAAAATTCGGTGTGACGGGAAAAGTTCTGGCTGTTTTGGATGAGGCAGGACTCTCTTATGAGTTATATTCCAATATTAAGCCGAATCCGACCATTGAAAATGTGCAGACCGGCGTGGAAGCATTTAAGAAATCAGGCGCTGATTATCTTGTGGCGATCGGCGGCGGTTCTTCCATGGATACGGCAAAAGCAATCGGCATTATCATTAAGAATCCCGAATTTGAGGATGTGGTAAGCTTAGAGGGCGTTGCACCGACCAAGAATAAATCCGTACCGATTTTTGCCGTTCCCACTACTGCGGGAACAGCGGCAGAGGTGACGATCAATTATGTTATTACGGACGCAGCCAAGAACCGTAAAATGGTTTGCGTTGACCCGAAGGATATTCCGGTGGTGGCATTTGTCGATCCTGAGATGATGTCCTCGATGCCGAAAGGGTTAACGGCAGCAACCGGTATGGACGCGCTGACTCACGCGATTGAAGGATATATAACCGCAGGAGCATGGGAGTTGTCCGATATGTTCCATTTGAAAGCGATTGAAATCATTTCCCGTTCCTTAAGGGGCGCAGTGGACAATACGCCGGAAGGAAGAGAAGACATGGCGCTGGGACAGTATGTAGCAGGTATGGGCTTCTCCAACGTAGGTCTTGGCATCGTACATTCGATGGCACATCCTCTGGGCGCTTTATATGATACGCCGCATGGCATTGCCAATGCGATCATTCTGCCCACCGTTATGGAATATAATGCAGAGGCAACCGGTGAGAAATACCGCGAGATTGCCAGAGCCATGGGTGTGGAAGGCGTTGATGAAATGAGCCAGGAAGAGTACAGAAAAGCAGCGATCGACGCTGTTAAGAAATTATCCCAGGATGTGGGTATTCCTGCTGACTTAAAGGAAATTGTAAAGAGAGAAGATATTCCGTTCCTTGCACAGTCTGCTTATGACGATGCCTGCAGGCCGGGCAACCCGAAGGAGACAAGCGTAGAAGACATTACGAAGTTGTATGAATCCTTGATCTAATGCGTTATGGGATTTCTTTTGGAATCCGATTCAGACGATTACAAAGTCCGGCTTGTGAAAACAAGCCGGGCTTTATTAGGAGATAAACAGACGGAGTGCAGAACAGAGTTTCCGGCACGATCCAAAAGCACAAGCCGCAAGGCGGCAGCGCCTTGACAACGCCCGCTTTTCTGATTACAATACATGTAATTGCCGGCAGAAGCCGGCGCAGGATGCCAAGCATCGGTGGTTTAGCGTTTGGGAACAAAAGATGGAAATTATGGTGTGACGGGTTTTGCAAACATCTGCAAACGCCTGATAGAAGAGTAATGATAGCAATATGAAATGCAGAATTTTACCAGGAAGGTAACCGGACAGGGGAAGAAGCGCTGTCGATTGCTTTTCTGGTTATTTTTATTCAGGTTTTTTTAATAAAACCCCTTCATCATTGTTGAAATCGCACAATTAAAGAAAGGAAACAAGCAACATGAAACAAACAAAAAAATTAGTATTATCAGCATTGTTTATCGCCATAGGTATTATCCTGCCGGTTTTTACAGGACATATTCCGCAGATCGGCAATATGCTCTGTCCCATGCATATCCCCATCTTATTATGCGGTTTTCTGTGCGGATGGCAGTATGGACTGGCGGTGGGCTTTGTTACGCCGCTGTTAAGAAGCGTCCTGTTTGGGATGCCGCCGATGATGCCTACGGCTGTGGGAATGGCATTTGAACTGGCAGCGTACGGTGTGGTAACGGCGCTTTTGTACCGCATACTGCCGAAGAAGAATCTGTACTTATATGTGAGCCTGATCGGGGCTATGATTGCAGGGCGTGTCGTGTGGGGACTTATCAGCATTGTGCTGTATGGCGTTGCCGGTAAGAGTTTTTCTTTTCAGATCTTTTTGGCAAACGGGTTTATCAATGCGATTCCGGGTATCATCCTACAGATCGTTTTGATTCCGGCAATTATGATAGCCTTGAAGAAGGCGGGAGTATTGAATGCGTATGGGACGGAAGCAGGGAATTGAACGGATTTTACGGATATCATGCGCAGGCGGCAAAACCATTTAAATGCTGGTGGCTCACAACATAGACTCTACTTTATCAATGGCAAGTTTAATATATTCGCCCATAGAAGCCTCGCTGCATCCGGCGACAAAATGATTGCACCGGTTGACAGGGATTAAAATTTTAAAAGCTTTGCTGGCGCCCACTGCGGAGGCGATCGACGGAGTGATTTCCCCTAACAGCGCATTAGCGAAGACGATGCCGATGGGACCGATGATGATATCAGAATCCGCCGCATTGACGATTGCGGCATTCTCGCCGGTGGCACCGTATTCGGCTCCGGCTTTTAGCATGGCGGAAGTGGCGATGCTGTTAGTGCCGACCGCATATAATTCCAATTCACTATGCTTTTCCTTTAACTGTTCTATGATGGTTTTGCCGATGCGGCCTCCCTGTCCGTCTATGATTGTGATCTTCATGGAGATTCCTTTCTGATTATGATTATGTTTGCTATCATTAAATCATATTGTTTTCGGGCGCGCAAGCAGATTGTTTTGTGTGTCAACAAATAGTAACAGTTCAGCCATGCCATTCATAAGTTGGCGGAATATACATTTTCACTCATCAATTTAAGTATAAGTCC
>CAZPSD010000062.1:0-14402 GCA_964589055.1 uncultured Bacteroides sp. | reverse complement strand
ATCTCGGATTCGACAAGGAACTGCTGTATAAGAATATGGTGGCGGCAGGAGCGGACTGGTTATATAATCTGGAAGAGTGGAACGGTATTTATGATGAGGAGACCAGAAAGCGTCTCTATAAGGAACAGAAGCAGTCCACAACGATCTATAAGGATAAGAAGATCTACCCGAATGATCCTTGCCCGTGCGGAAGCGGTAAGAAATATAAGAAGTGCTGCGGTAAGAACGCATAGGATTTGATTTGTTATAATTTATTTAGAGCGTTAAAATCTTTTCAATTTCTATCAGAAAAAACTTTACTTTTTAAAATATATGGCATAGAATACGAGTAGAGTTACAATAATAAATGAAAACACGTTGACGAGAAGAGTAAAATGTGGAACGTATCAGAGAGAGGCGCCGTGTGCTGAAAGCGCCTTTACCGGAAGCATTTGAAAACTAACTCTGAGTGACCCCAATCCGGTCCGTTAGCTTACGTTACAGCTTAATGAGAGGTTCTGGTAAAGTCGTCATAGGCGCACAGGGCAAGCGAGGTGGAACCGCGTAGAGTATACGTCCTCTGCATTACCGTCAGGGTAGTGCAGAGGATTTTTTGCGCGCATAAGCAGAGTCAGAAGACTCACGCATCAGGAGCCGTGCCTGCACGGACGAGTGAAGCGTGAGTCTTCTGACAGCGCCATTTACGCATGGAATCAGTCTCTTCAGCAACAATGGATGTAACAATGGTAATAATAATGGCAATGGCAGCGGCGATGACGCAGCTGATATAGACAGTGACGACAGTGATGTGGAGCCTGCCATAGAAGACAAAGCAAAGAAAAAGAATGTGTGAACAGAACAAGGCGAAAGCGCTTTAGAATGGAGGACAATATGAAAATTACATTAAAAGACGGTTCCGGTAAGGAATATGCACAGGCAATGAGCATCTACGATATTGCGCTGGACATTTCAGAGGGGCTTGCGAGAGCGGCATGTGCCGGAGAGGTAGACGGAAAGGTAGAGGATTTAAGAACAGTTATTGATAAGGACTGCCAGTTAAACATTCTGACAGCAAACGATCCGGCAGGATTAAAGGTGGTCAGACATACTGCATCCCATGTCCTGGCAGAGGCTGTCAAGAGATTATTCCCCAATGCAAAGGTGACCATCGGACCGGCGATTGAGGAAGGTTTTTATTATGATTTCGATGCAGAACCTTTTTCCAGAGAGGATTTGGATAAATTAGAGGCGGAGATGAAGAAGATCATCAAGGAAGGTCATAAGATTGAACGCTTCACGCTGCCAAGAGAAGAAGCGATCAAATTTATGGAAGAGAAGGGTGAGCCTTATAAAGTAGAATTGATTCGGGATCTGCCGGAGGATGCGGAGATTTCCTTTTATGATCAGGGCGGTTTCGTGGATCTGTGTGCAGGACCGCACCTGATGAGCACCAGGAATATCAGGGCATATAAGCTGACATCATCCTCCATGGCATACTGGAGGGGCGATTCCAACAAGGCGCAGTTACAGCGTATTTACGGTACGGCTTTTGCGAAAAAAGAGGAGCTGGAGGCGTACTTAGATCATTTGGAGGATATTAAGAAACGTGATCATAACAGATTGGGGCGTGAGATGGAACTTTTCACGACGGTAGATGTGATCGGTCAGGGGCTGCCGCTTCTTTTGCCGAAGGGCGCTAAAATGATCCAGAAAATGCAGCGCTGGATTGAGGATCTGGAGGATAAAGAGTGGGGCTATGTGAGAACCAAGACTCCGCTCATGGCAAAGAGTGATCTGTACAAGATTTCCGGACATTGGGATCACTATACGGACAGTATGTTTATCCTGGGAGACGAGGAGAAGGATAAGGAAGTGTTTGCCCTTCGCCCGATGACCTGTCCGTTCCAGTATTATTGTTATAAAAATACACAGCATTCCTACAGGGACCTGCCGATCCGTTACGGCGAGACATCCACCTTGTTCCGTAATGAGGATTCCGGTGAGATGCATGGCCTGACCCGTGTAAGGCAGTTTACCATTTCCGAGGGTCACTTAATCGTAAGACCGGATCAGATGGTGGAAGAGTTTAAGGGCTGTATCGCTTTGGCAAAACATGTTATGTCAACCTTGGGCTTATACGAAGATGTAACTTGGCATCTGTCCAAATGGGATCCGGCTAATTCAGAAAAGTATATCGGAGAGCCGGAAGTATGGGAAGAGACAGAAGGACATATCCGCAGCATTTTGCAGGAGTTAGAGATTCCATTCGTAGAAGATGTGGGCGAGGCAGCTTTCTACGGACCGAAGGTAGATATCAACGCGAAGAATGTATACGGTAAAGAAGATACCATGATCACAATCCAGTGGGATGCCCTTTTGGCAGAGCAGTTTGATATGTATTTTATCGATCAGAACGGGGATAAAGTTCGTCCTTACATCATTCACAGGACTTCTCTCGGATGCTATGAGAGAACGCTTGCATGGCTGACTGAGAAATATGCAGGCAAATTCCCGACCTGGTTATGCCCGGAGCAGGTCCGTGTGCTGCCGATTTCCGAAAAGTATGAGGAATATGCGGAGAAAGTCAGAAAAGAACTGGCAGGAAACGACATAGACGTAACGGTAGATAACCGTTCCGAGAAGATCGGTTTTAAGATCCGTGAAGCAAGAATGAGCAGGGTGCCTTATATGTTAGTGGTAGGCGCGCAGGAGGCGGAGGATAAGACCGTATCCGTCAGAAGCCGTTTCGCGGGGGATGAAGGCGTGAAGCCTTTGCAGGACTTTATCGACCAGATATGCAAAGAGATCAGAACCAAGGAAATCCGCAAAGAAGAAGAGACGAAATAAATAATGTCTTAAACAATGTTTTTAAGAATGCTGTCGTATAATGAGGAAGGAAACCATGATATCAAAGAAAAGGAAAGTCTCTTGTCAGGATCTGACCGGATGGCTTTTGCTGGTGATCAGCGTTTTGATGCTTGGCAAAAGCATCGCACTGTGTTTTAGCAATGATATTTGGTATGATGAATTATTCACCGTGGGAATGATAGAACATTCCTACGGTGAATTAGTTGCGTTTACGGCAAGGGATGTTCATCCGCCGCTGTATTATTGTATTGTAAAATTTATTGTAGATTTATGTAAACTGATCAACCCGGCAGTCAGTACGGTCATTGCTGCGAAATTGGTATCTGTGCTGCCGTATTTCATTTTGCTCCTTTACAGCGTGACTTTTCTGCGGAAGTGTTTCAGCGCTTTTACGGCCGGAGTGTTCTTATTTTGTGCCATAGCCATGCCGCAGTTGGCGGGATATACCGTGGAGATTCGTATGTACAGTTGGGCGCTTCTGTTTGTGACGGCGGCATTGATGCATGCCTATGGAACATTGACGGAGGATAACGCATTGCAGCGTATCCATGGCGCCGCATTGGTACTATATGGGTTGGCGGCTGCCTATACCCAGTATTTTGCCTGCGTTGCGGTAGTGATGATTTACTTGTATGTGCTGTTTGTCTTTCTGTATCGCGATAAAAGCCGGGTGCGTGAGTGGCTTCTGTGGATAGCGGTGTCTGTTTTGGGATACCTTCCTTGGCTTTTTCCCTTAATCCGGCAGATGACGGCGGTCAATGAGGATTATTGGATTCTGCCGCTGACGTGGCGGTCGCTGGGAGGCTGTATCAAGTTTTTGATGAAGCCGTCTTTTACAAATGATAAACTGAATACGTTGCTGGCGGTGACATTGTTTTTGGTTTATGTCGGTGTATTTGCGTATTATGCGATAATGGCAATAAAACTATACCATTATGGTAGAGTTCGTAAAAAGCGTAAGGATAACAAACCGGATGCCGGGGAGGAAATCCGGGCAAAGACCGCAGCCTGGAAAATGTCGAATATGGGAAATCCCGGAAAAGAACCGACAGAACGGTTGGCGTTTGCAATAGCAGGCATTAGTGTGCTGGGAGGTCTCATAATTTTTGGTTTTGCGGCGTCTATGCTGCTGCGTCCTATCTTTGTATACCGTTATATGGTCCCTGCCATGGGTTGTTTCTGGCTGGCATTTGCAGTATGTCTGGATGGACTGCGGGATTTCGGTCCAAAATGGAAGACTGTGGGGGAACTTGCCATCTTATTGCTGATTGCCGTTACAGGTCTGCGCAACTATAGAGCCTTTCTGGGTGAAGAAGAATACAAAGCGCTTCTCATGCAGGATACACAGACAGCGCTTGCTTTGATCGAGGCAGATGATATTGTCATCTGCAATTTTGATCAGGTGCAGGCGGTTACTTCTTATTATATAGAAGATACAGTGGACAGTTTCCTGTGGTGCGATACCGCGGAAACGCTGATTCAGGACATCATTCGTCCTTATGAAACGGTGGACGATACAGAGTCAGTTGTGGCGTTGGCACGAAGGGGAGCCGCAGAAAATACAAATGTCTGGTTTATCGGCAGCTTTAACAGCAGGGATGCTATTGCAGAGGAATGGCGTGAGGCGGGACTTACGGTGGAAGAAGAGGGCAGTTACCTGCTGGAGCGGTACTGGTTTAATTTATATAAAATCGGCATTGAACAGTGAACTTTACATGCTGTAGTTTTTGTTGGAGTAGTGAAGTAATAAAAAGCTTATTAAAAAATAATCAAGTAAAAATTTATAAATGATTTCAAGAAAGCATAAAATCATATTTTCCGTCAATAATAACCTATGATAGCGAAGAAATAAATAGCAACAGTTCAGCCATCCATTCATAAGTTGGCGGAATATACATTTTCACTCATCAATTTAAGTATAAGTCCGCCAACTTATTTCATGTCGGGCGTCCGCCCTATAGAAACGATTGTACAATATGTCCTTAGTGAGCAAACTCCCACGGTCATATTGCACAATCATTTCTGCATGGCTGAACTGTTACAATAAATAATTTTACAAATCGCTATTATGTAAACTAAAAGTGCGGATGCAAAAGCGAAGCACGGCAAATCAGGAGGTTATTATGGCAGAATTAAAATGTGGTGTGGAAAATTGTACCTATAATCAGGACAAATATTGTTGTAAGGGCGATATTATGGTAGGCGGCAAACATGCGGACTGCTCATGTGATACATGCTGTGAGAGTTTTGCCCAGAAGCATGAGGGCGCCTATGTAAGTTCTTTGGAGCATCCATGTCAAACGATCAGCATTGACTGTGAAGCTACGAAGTGTGTATACAACTCGAACTATAAGTGCCGCGCAGATCATGTGGATATCAGAGGCTGCGGCGCCCGTGACTGTAAAGGAACAGAGTGTGCTACATTCCGTGAAGCATAGTCATTTAATGAGATTTATCAAGAACAAAAAGCGGCAGGCGGTTAGCAGACAGGAATTACTAATTGCCTGCTGTGCGATTTTAGATTATACTTAGCTGGTAAGCATGGGCTGAACGCATCAATAGCGTTCCTCATGAAATATTCGGAGGCTGGAAGAAAGGAAATGATAATGAAAAAAGCAATCAGTCTGCTGCTTGTAGCGGTTATGGCGGGAATGATTACGGGATGCGGCGGCAGTGAGGCAGTACATACAAGTGCGGAAGCGCAGGAGGAAGAAAACATAACGGAATCCGATGCCGGGAAAGAAAACGCAAAAAACGCAGAAGACGGTAAGACGGAGAAAAATACAGGGGAAGAAAGTACAGGGGAAGAAAGTACAGGGGAAGATGTGCAGACCGATGTAAGCGAAGAGAAAACAAATGCCGCGGTAGCGCAGGCGGAAATTGATGAGGAAATCAAAAATGAGCTGACGATTGAACTGCTGAAAGAGCAGGAGATGGACACTTCCATTCTGGAAAATATCCGTGCCACAAAACGCTGTACTTTTACATTGCCGGATGCTTTCGAAGAATCGGAAGATATGCCGGGCATGTATGTGACGAAACGGTATCCGATTGATGCATCCACAATCTATTATGTCGCACTCGATCAGGATGTGTCTTTGCAGTTGATGACGGAGGAAACCTTTAAGGAACAGGCGGAGTCTAATTTCCGTCAGGCATATAATGAGGATATTGAAGTAGTGATAGACAGCTTCGAGAGAATCCAGATAGAAGGCTATCCTGCTTTCCGTATCCTGTGCCATTATGAAGTAAACGGCATAGAGATCACCCAGTTAGAGTATGCGATCAATGCGGATAAGAGTTATGTCATTACATACTCGCAGACCGATGATTATGACCGGATGGAAGAGTATGAGGCCAGTGCCGAGACGATCAGGCTGGAATATTAATCAGTTATCAATTTTACCTATTGACACAAAGATACTCCTGTGTTATAGTATCAAAAGTGCGAGAGCACATAACAACCAAGCAGAGTATCCACTCTCACCTTGCAACGATTGAGTTCGCAAGCGTTCATAGCTTAAACTCCACAGTCCTGAGGGCGTATGGGAGTTGTTTTCAAGCGTTTATGATGAAGTGGATAGTTATGCTGTCCACTTTTTATTTATTTTAAATTTTTCTTATGGAGGGCAAAACCATTAGCGAATTATTTATTAATGAACAGATCAGAGACAAAGAAGTGCGTGTTATCGGTGAGGACGGCGAGCAGCTCGGGATCATGCCTGCAAAGGAAGCATTGAAGCTTGCTGAGAAAGCCGGCGTAGATTTAGTCAAGATTGCACCGACTGCAAAACCACCTGTTTGTAAGATTGTGGATTATGGTAAGTTCAAATATGAACAGACCAGAAAAGAGAAAGAAGCTAAGAAGAAACAGAAGATAGTTGAGATCAAAGAGATTCGTTTATCTCCGAACATTGATACCAACGACTTAAATACAAAGGTAAATGCTGCCAAGAAGTTCATTTCCAAGGGCGACAGAGTCAAAGTTACGCTCCGTTTCCGCGGCCGTGAGATGACGCATATGAACACCAGCAAGCATATCTTAGACGACTTTGCACAGGCGCTTGCCGATGTTGCGGTAGTCGATAAGGCACCGAAGGTAGAAGGCAGAAGCATGACAATGTTTTTAGCTGAGAAGCGTTAAGCGGATCGGTTGAAATATATGATATCTTAAATTTGATATCCATTAAATTAATAATAAATACAGGAGGAATTTTGAAATGCCAAAAATGAAGACAAGCAGAGCAGCTGCAAAACGTTTTAAAGTAACCGGAACAGGTAAATTGAAAAGAAGCAAAGCTTATAAACGCCATATCTTAACTAAGAAGACAACTAAGAATAAGAGAAATCTTAGAAAGCCTGTTATGACAGATGCAACAAATGTTAAGAATATGAAGAAGATTTTACCTTACATCTAATTTCGTGCAGGCAAAAACGCAGGGCATCCATAAAATCAATTAGCAGAGAATGCCTGCGTAACAGATGAAGAATTAGAAAATTGTCAGTTATAGGAGGAGAAAAGACATGGCAAGAATAAAAGGCGGTGTAAACGCTAAAAAGAAACATAACAGAGTGTTAAAACTTGCAAAAGGTTACAGAGGAGCAAGATCGAAGCAGTATAGAGTAGCAAAACAGTCCGTAATGAGAGCGTTGGCCTCTTCTTACGTTGGCAGAAAAGAGAGAAAGCGTCAGTTCAGACAGTTATGGATTGCCCGTATCAATGCTGCAGCCAGATTGAACGGTTTATCTTACAGCAAGTTTATGTATGGTCTTAAGAATGCAGGCGTAGACATGAACAGAAAGATGTTAGCAGAGATGGCAGTAAACGATGCGGCCGGCTTTACTACACTGGCTGAGCTTGCAAAGGCTAACTTAAAGTAAAATTACAGAATGCTAAGGACATGGCAATGCACCGTGTCCTTTTTTGCGCGCATAAGCAGAGTCAGGAATCCCGACATGCAGCCGCCATGATTGCATGAGCGGATGCATGTCGGGATTCCTGACGAGCAACGCGAATGAGAAACGCGAAGCGTCATAAAGACGATGATATATAACAATGAATTAAGGGAGGAAAAAATACACATGCTAAAGTGGCGATTAGGAAGATGGAGGAAATCAAAATGAGTGTATTGGAAGGTTTGCAGCCGCATAAAGTTTTTTACTTTTTTGAACAGATATGCCGGATTCCGCACGGCTCCGGCAACGTGGAACAGATAAGCGATTATTTGTTAAACTTTGCAAAGGAGAGAGGACTGTTCTGTATTCAGGATGATGTGAAGAATATTATTATCATCAAAGAGGCAACGCCGGGATATGAACAGGAAGAACCTTTTATCTTACAGGGTCACATGGATATGGTTGCGGTCAAAGAACCGGACTGTGATATGGATATGCTCAAAGAGCCGCTTCGCTTAAAGGCGGAAAACGGCAAAATTTATGCGGAGGGCACCAGTCTTGGTGGCGATGACGGAATTGCAGTAGCGTTTTGTCTGGCGCTTCTGGACAGTCAGGAGCTTAGCCATCCGAGATTGGAGATTATTCTGACGGTGAACGAAGAGACAGGCATGGAAGGAGCCATGGAGATCGATCTGTCAATGCTTCAGGGCAGACGGATGATCAACTTAGACCAGGAAGAGGAAGGAATCTTTATAACAAGCTGTGCCGGAGGCGCCAGAGTGGATGTCAAAATTCCCGTACAGCGGGTTCTGCGGCAAGCGGCAGGAGCGGATAGCTGTCTGCTGGAAGTAAAGCTTACAGGGCTGTCGGGCGGACATTCCGGTATAGAGATTCATAAAAACGGCGGCAATGCTAATCTGCTGATGGGGCTGCTTCTTGAGAAACTGATTGGGCAGACTGCGGCGGTGTTGGTGTCCTTGGAAGGCGGCGTGGCGGACAATGCTATTCCGAGGGAAGCCGTATCGAGGATTATTGTGGATAAGGATAAGATTGAGCAGATACAGACGTTCGTAAAAGCGCAGGAACTGTCTTTTAGGGAGCGGTTTTCAGAAACAGATCCGGAACTTAGAATAGAGTGCAGTATGATTGCTGCGGCAGACAATGCAGCATTATCGACGGATAGTATCAAAAGTGCGCTTGCCTGCCTGGCGAAACTGCCAAACGGCGTGATTGCCATGAGCCGGCATATTCCCGGACTCGTAGAAACCTCTTTGAACCTGGGTATTATGAGGCTGACAGAGGACGCCCTGTTGTTAGGCTATGCGGTCAGAAGTTCCGTGGATCAGGAAAAAGAGATATTATGCCGCCGTATACAGGAAATTGCGGTGCCGTATAGTGCAGAGGTGACAGTCAGAAACGCCTATCCGGGCTGGGCATACCGCGTGGATTCCCCTTTGCGTGATAAAATGTGCGCGGTATATGAGAAAATGTATGGCAGCGCTGCTAAACTGGAGGCAATCCATGCAGGTTTGGAATGCGGAATTTTGGCAGGTAAGATTACGGGACTTGACTGTGTTTCTATCGGACCGGATCTGAAGGATGTGCATACTGCACAGGAGAGTATGGATATTGCGTCTGTACAGCGGGTATGGGAGTATCTGATCACTGTCTTGTCGGAACGTTAATCATATGTAACATTTTTGTTGTATCTTATTGACAGGAGAGAGTCAAACACCTAGAATTAAAATGTGTAAAAATTAGGTCTATCATTATTATTGTCATGTGCCGTATTATTTTGAAACTGAGAATAGGTAGAAAAATAAGTTCGATAGCTTATTTTTCTACCGGAAATTTGAGTCAGAGCCTCAAATATGCCATGATCGCAGATGAGAAACCGCCTTCACGGATTTCTTATCGCGTGTCATCGCAGTAAACTGCTCTGGCATGGAGAATAAGATGCAGACGTATAAACATCAGGCGCAGTATTACGAGACGGATCAAATGGGGATTATACATCATTCCAATTATATTCGCTGGTTTGAATCATCACGGATTTGGTATATGAACCGGATCGGAGTGGATTACCGCGATATGGAGAGCCGGGGGGTGATCAGTCCGGTGCTGGAGGTTTCCTGTACTTATAAATCTATGGTGCATTTCGGCGACACGGTAGAGATTATACCGAAAATTGAGAAATATAATGGGATTAAACTGGAGTTGTCTTATTTGGTTTTGGATCAGGAAACAAAAGAGGTCAGAGCTGTGGGAAAAAGCAGACATTGTTTTTTGGATCGGAATGGAAAACCGCTTTCTTTAAAGAAAGTATGCCCGGTATTTGATGCGGCTTTCCGGACTGCCATGGAATCGGAGCAAGTAGGAGAGGTTTAGTAAGGTGAGCATATGAAGGATTCATTAACGGGTTTAGACCGCTATGAAGTTTTTTTAGAAAAACTGGTGAAAGAAATCGAGAAGATTGGTAATGACCGTATCGCCATCACTTATACGGATATCAAACATTTTAAGTATATAAATGAAACATACGGATATCAGGTGGGCGATGCGCTGCTGAAGGAATTTGCCGAGATGATTACCACCAATAATGATACGCTGCTGTGTGCGGCAAGAGTTTATTCCGATAACTTTGTGACGGCTAATCGGATGGAAAGCAGTTGCGCGGAGGAGGAATACCGGGATATTATATTTGATTTAAACAAAGAGATAGAAGCAAAGTTTCGCGAAAAATATTTGAGCAGCAGACTACAGTTTTGCACCGGTATCAGTATTATTGATAAGAACAGCCGAAGTCTTGATCCGGAGACAGCAGTGTCGAATGCCAATCTTGCCAGAAAAGTTGCCAAGGAGATGGAAAGCGATAACTGTATCTTATTTAGTAGAAGTATGATGGAGGGAATCAAGCGGGAAGTGGAGATCACTTCTTACATTCCCAAGGCGATCGCCAATAAAGAGTTTAAGGTATATTATCAGCCTAAGATGGAGACGGATACCTTGCGGTTAGTCGGTGCGGAAGCACTGGTACGGTGGCAGAAACCGGATGGCAGTTTTATTTATCCGGACGAGTTTATTCCTTATATTGAGCGAAGCGGACAGATCGTTGATGTGGATTATTATGTATACCGGCAGGCGTTTCAGTTCCTTGCTGAACGGATCAGAGAAGGAAAGAGGGTTGTGCCGATTTCCCTGAATGTTTCCAGAGTACATCTGAACAAGATGCATATTTTGGAATATGTAAAGGAATTATTTGACGAATTTAAGATTCCTTTCTGGCTGATTGAGTTTGAACTGACAGAGAGTATTTATCTGGATAATACCGAAAAAGCGCTGGAATTGGTTGATGGTTTACATAAACTTGGAACAAGGGTTTCCATGGATGATTTCGGATCAGGCTATTCTTCCCTTAATTTATTGAGCAGACTGCCTATCGATATTATCAAGCTGGACAAGGTTTTTTTGAAAGATGATAATCTGCAGGAGAGTGATAAGATCATTATTTCCTGTGTCATTGATATGGCAAAAAGATTGCAGATCACATCTTTGTGTGAGGGCGTGGAGACATTGGAGCAGAGCGATTATCTTAAGGAAATAGGCTGTCAGCTCCTGCAGGGATATTATTTTTCCAGACCGATTCCGCAGGATGTCTTTGAGAAGTTTATGGATGAAAATGACTGAGTGAAAAATATTAGTACAGTGATAAGTTTTTAAAATAGGACTTGCTTTTTCATCCCGGATTAGCTATAATGGTAACTGCTTTCGGGATGTGGCTCAGGTGGTAGAGCGCTACTTTAGGGAAGTAGAGGCCGCAGGTTCAAGTCCTGTCATTCCGATGTATAGAAAGTCCCTTAAATGCTGCATTATCAGCATTTGGGGCTTTTTCTTTATTTGCTGTTACATCACTGTCAGTAAGAAGCATGAATAAGAGGTGAAAAGTATGATTGATAAAGAGAGTTTTCATCCCCTAAATTATATTAAGAAAGAGGAATACTCCGGCAGTATGGACGGCATGAGATATATGCTGAAAAAAGTACATAGTGAGGAAGCAGATGCCGATGTGATCCGCGTGACTGTCTGGCCGGAACCCCTGGGGATTCTGCGTACACCTGAGGAGAAGAAAATCTCGATAGAGGTGCCTTTGACCAAAGAAGGCGTGGATCAGGCGGCAGACTGGCTCAATGAGCAGTATGAGACAAGAAGAGACTACTGGATCGAAAGCAGAAACCGCCCGTGGACAGAAATATGATTACATTCCCGGAAATGTTAGAAACGGGTATATTCCTGAGAGATTGCATGTAGGGATTATTGAATTAACTGAGATATAGATTCAGTTAAAGGAATATTGGAGACAAAATGAGCATAAAATGTATTGCACTGGATTTAGACAGGACAACCTTAAATCAGGAGGGGAAACTGTCGATAGAAAACAAAAAAACAATAGAAGAGCTGATCGTCAAAGGTATCGAAGTAGTGATCGCCAGCGGGCGTGCTTATACGACCCTGCCCGAGGATGTGATGGCAATAGCGGGAATCCGTTATGCAGTCTGCGGCAATGGCGCCACAGTATATCATGTGCCGACCGGACAATGTATCAGACGATGCAAGCTGTCTGCCGATGCATTGGAGGCTGTTTTGAAGGTAACGGCAGAGGAAACCGTAAGTTATGAAGGATTTATCGATGGGATTGCCTACGCCGGCAAAGAATATGTGGAGAATCCTGTTAAGTATGGCGCTGCGCCGCAGGCGGTTGCTTACGTACAGTCCACCAGACACATGCAGGAGGATATTGTAGCTTTTTTGAGAGAACATAAGAACAACCTTGACAGCATGGATGTGATTGTTCGGGATGAAGAGAGTAAAAACAGGATTTGGAAACAGATTGAAAAGGCTGCCAAACAAGTTTACATAACATCTTCCGTAGAACAATTATTGGAAATTGCTAATCAAGATGCCGGAAAGAAGGCGGGAGTCGAGTTTGTGGCAAACAAGCTGGGATTGTGCCGGGAAGAGATCGCCGCCTTCGGCGATGCGGATAAT
The DNA here is from genome assembly GCA_964589055.1 of uncultured Bacteroides sp. Lineage (GTDB taxonomy): Bacteria > Bacillota > Clostridia > Lachnospirales > Lachnospiraceae > UBA3282. The sequence continues at coordinate 1,613 of CAZPSD010000062.1, read as the reverse complement.
GATATAGATATGCTGCGGTATGCCGGTATCGGTATTGCGATGGAAAATGCTTCTGCGGGGTGCAAGGCGGCGGCGGATTATATTACGAAGCACCATGCTGAGGATGGCATAACTCATGGGGTGTGGGAAATCTTAAAATTGCTGCCCTAGAAAAAACAGCTTTTCAAGACACTGTTACGGTTATATTGTTGAAAATGTAGAAAAATGTTGTAATTACTACAATATTTAGTATATAATAGACAAAAGAGTTGACATAAAGCTGGATACGAAAGAGAGAAGCTAGTTGTGTGGAGGTGGCGATATGGCAGCGATAGATTTCAACGAATTATTTTTTAATCATGAGATTCCGTTTTGTAAGGTATACAGTGTGGAGAGCAAGGATAAGCTGGAGAGGCTTTTATTATCTAACCGCATTTCCTTTTTCGTAGAATGGCAGGAAAAGAAATTATGGGAGCGGTTTTTGTGGAATGGCAGCAATGAGAAAAACGTCTTTACGATTCGGATCAATGAGGCGGACAGTGTGCTTGCCAGAAATTTGATAGAGGGTATGGATAGTGTGAAGATTGCGTCTGCGTGATTCTATAGAATTTTGTTTTGTGAAGGCGTTATATCTTGAACAGGTTCAGCAGGCGTCCGTTTTTTAACCTGCTGCAGATAAGCAGAACAGGCAGAAGCAGGGCAAGGTGTCTGGATAAACGCATTATAACATAACCAGTAAACATAAGCAGACGTAAGAAAGGACAAGGAGGCTTTTTATGGATAAGAAAATTTTAGTAGCCTATTTTTCAGCAAGCGGCGTTACCGCGAAAGCAGCAGAGAAACTGGCAGAGGCAGCAGATGCAGATCTTTATGAAATTAAGCCGGAAATTCCGTATACCAGTGAAGATTTGAACTGGATGGATCAGAAAAGCAGGAGTACCGTTGAGATGCATGACTCTTCATCCCGTCCTGCCATTGCAGGAAAGGTGGATGATATGGCGAAGTACGATGTTGTTTTTGTGGGCTTTCCCATCTGGTGGTATGTTGCACCGACGATCATCAATACTTTCTTAGAAAGCTATGATTTTTCCGGCAAGACGATTGTTCCCTTTGCAACATCCGGCGGAAGCGGCATGGGTGAGACCAACAGCAGGCTGCAGCCCAGTTGCCCGGGGGCGATTTTGCTTTCCGGTAAAATGCTGAATGGTGCGCAGTCTGAGGAAGAATTGAAATCATGGGTAGAGACCTTGTAGTGCAATCCCCCTTTTCTATATTTGTCATAGCAAATAGGAGGTCACGAACATGACATTTGCAGAAAAATTAAAATCTATCCGCAAGCAGGCAGGAATGTCGCAGGAGTAGCAGGAACGGCATAATCATCTGCTTTACCCGGCGCTGCTGCATTTTGGCTTCAATACTTGACAGCCCTGCATTTAGTCATTACACCAACAGCCGTGCTGTTTCGGGACAGTAGGATCAAAAAATCGCACGATTTGGTTGATAAAATCGTGCGATTTGTGTATAATATAATTGAAAAGAGATATTTCTTTTTTCGGACAATAATTATTGATTCTTCAAGAGGGGATGATGATATGTCTATTACTGCAACTGAATTAAAAGTTAATCTTGGCAAA
>CAZPSD010000061.1:0-14856 GCA_964589055.1 uncultured Bacteroides sp. | reverse complement strand
GCAACCTTTGTTTTTGTTACCGATTCTTTACATTTATCTATAATATATTCATATAGCATATTCGCCAACTCAGGTTTACCGGCATAAGTAAAAGAAGGTCTGTTTCCATGTTTGCAATCTGCATAAAGCGTAAATTGTGAAATAATTAACAATTCTCCGTTGATAGAAGACAAATTAAGATTCGTCTTGCCGTTTTCATCGCTGAAAATTCTATTCCTGCTTATCCTTTACTCAAACTTCTTGTTCCTGCGCTTGTTCTGTCGATGTATTCTCAGTTATTTCATTATGTTTTTTTCTCTTTTTCACTTGAGGAACATATTCTGTAAAGATTTTCCCCTCGTTAATCTGACCAACTGTTAAATATGGCTGTATCTGGGTGGGCAAACCTTTTTTTCTAAGAAGTCTGTTCACGATTGATTTCACGCCTGCGTAGAATACCGCAAAAATCGGCACGCCGACTATCATTCCCAAAACGCCAAATAAGCCACCGAATATGGTAATTGCAAAAATAACCCAGAATCCGGATAATCCGGTAGAATCACCTAATATCTTAGGCCCCAGAATATTTCCGTCAAACTGCTGAATAATTATAATCAATATTACAAAGTATAATGCCTGTTTCGGGTCGACCATCAGAACAAGAAACGTACTGGGAATGGCTCCTATATATGGTCCAAAGAACGGAATTACATTGGTTACACCCACAATGACGCTGACAAGCAGCGCATAAGGCGTATTGATAATACTGGTACAAATAAAGCATATAATACCTATGATAAGGGAATCTATAACCTTACCACCGATAAAGCCAATAAATGTACCGTGGATAAAGCGGAAATTTCTAATCAATTCATTTGCTGCTTTGCGGTCAAAAAAAGCATAGGAAATCTTCTTCGCCTGTCCTGCAAATTTTTCTTTGCTGCCCAATAAATATATTGAAATAATAAAGCCTATGATAAAGTTCCAAAATGCCTTAAAAATCCCGATTACACTTAAAGATAATGTCTTAATCAATTCATTGATGTGAGGAAGTAGATTTGTATTGAGATACTCTAAAATCTTAACTGAATATCGGTCCAGTAGATCATCAACAACTTTCTCAAGATCAGGATTATTTTTTAACAGTCCTAACGCCCAACTGGTAAGATTATTAACATAAACCGGGAATTGAAAAATAATGCTTTGTATACTGCGGATCACTTCCGGTATGACCAGACTGAAGAATTCATAGAGCAAAAGCAGTATCAGCACAATCGTTACCAAAATGGAAAAGCCGCGCATTCTGCGCTTATTTTTTAGCGTCATCGGTACTTTGGCCTTTACATACAAAGGCTTGATAACCTTTCCTTCAATCAGGTTTAAAACCGGTGTGATCAGATATGCCAAAACCAAACCGTCTATTATCGGCATTGCTATCTTGATAAATGACTGAACACTGTGGGAAAATTTGGAACTGTGAAACAAAATATAATAAACGAGAATACTTGCGGCAATCACCAGAAAAGCCGTAATGCCCCAATACAAATATTTCTTGTCAAACTTAAATTTCATGAAAAAACCCTCACTGTAAATATGATATTTCTAGTATACCATTTTTTTCATAATCTGCATTATTTTTTATAAAATTTTAATGCGATAAAAACAAAAATTCTGTATAATAAAATTATGAAATTACAACAAGTATTAAGTCTTACACGAAAAGCAATCGATGATTATCAAATGATCAAAACCGGAGATAAGATCGCCGTAGGCATTTCCGGCGGAAAGGACAGTCTTACGCTGCTCTATGCTCTTCACGAACTACAGCGCTTTTACCCGGTTCCTTTTGAACTGTGTGCCGTAACCGTAGATCTTGGCTTTAATAATTTGAACCTGGATAAAATCAAAGAATTATGTTCTTCTTTGGATGTGGACTATCACATTGTAAAAACAGATATCGGTAAAATTATTTTCGAAGATCGTAAAGAAGCTAATCCCTGTTCTTTGTGTGCGAAAATGCGGAAAGGCGCCTTAAATGATGCTATGAAAACCATCAGATATAATAAGGTTGCCTATGCGCATCACAAGGATGATGTTGTGGAAACAATGATGATGTCGCTCATCTATGAGGGAAGATTTCATACATTTTGTCCGGTCACATATCTGGATCGTACTGGTATTACCGTTATTCGTCCACTTATCTATATGAATGAAGCAGACGTGATCGGTTTTATTCATAAATACGACGTTCCGGTAGTCAAAAGCCCCTGTCCGGCAGACGGACATACAAAACGTGAATATATTAAGAATCTGCTACGCGACATCAATTTAGAAACGCCCGGTGTTAAGAAACGGATGTTTACGGCAATTCTGAATAGCAATTTAGAAGGTTGGAAAAATGGAAGCCAAAAACAACAATAACTATCACAACCAGCAAAATATAAATAATGTTCAAAAAATGCGGGAGGTTTTGGAAACACTCCCTTCTTTTTGTAAGCAGTTCTTCCGTGGAATCACGGAATACACTTCCGCGCGTACAAGACTTGCATATGCTTATGACCTGCGTGTTTTTTTTGAATATGTACATGATAATAACAGCTATTGTGCTAAGATGGACATTAAAGATTTTCCGCTTTCCCTGTTAGAAAAGTTTACACGGGAAGACATTGAAGAATATATGGAATATCTATCCTATTATGAGAAAGACGGCAAGATCTACACCAATGACGAGCGGGGCAAGAAACGCAAATTGGCGTCTCTCAGGAGTTTCTATAACTATTATTATCAGGCAGAACTGATTCAGAAAAATCCAGCCGTACTTGTACCGATGCCAAAGCTGCATGAAAAAGAAATTATTCGCCTGGATGCAGATGAAGTCGCTATTTTATTAGATCAGGCAGAGGACGGTACCGGTCTTTCCAAGACCCAGCAGCGTTTCCATAATATGACCAAAACAAGAGATGTGGCAATTCTGACCTTGTTGCTCGGAACCGGAATCCGGGTCTCTGAATGTGTCGGATTGGACATTGAAGACGTTGATTTCAAAAATAATGGTATTAAGATACGCCGTAAAGGCGGTTATGAAGCTGTAATCTATTTCGGAGAAGAGGTGGAAAACGCTCTCCGGGACTATTTAGAACAAAGGCATCATATAATTCCGCAGTCCGGTCATGAGAATGCTTTGTTTCTATCCCTTCAAAACCGCAGAATATCAGTCCGTGCAGTAGAAAATATGGTTAAGAAATACTCTTCTACTGTCACGAACCTGAAAAAGATCACACCCCATAAATTAAGAAGCACATATGGTACATCTCTCTACCGCGAGACAGGTGATATTTATCTGGTTGCAGATGTGCTGGGACATAAGGATGTTAATACGACCAAAAAACATTATGCTGCTCTGGAAGATGAACGCCGCAGATATGCCGCTGATAAAGTCAAACTGCGGGAGAAACGCGATCTTAAATAGTATTTTGCATTAACATAAAAGGAAATTAAAACAGAAAAGGCTTCTGACCTATGCATATACACAGGCAGAAAGCCTTTTCCATATATAGTAAATTTCTCTCCGGCTAAATAAAAAAATATTGTAAAATCCAGATGAAGAAAATCCAGTAAAAGATAATATAAACATTATGTATAAAAACATATGTGATAAATCAGGGAAGCAAATTATCCCACAAAAGCATCATCATAATAAGGAATCACAATATGTTCTCCATATTGAATTTCATCACCCATCAATGAGTTCATGTTTTTTACCTCATTGATATAATCAGTAACGGAATCATAATGCTCATCGTCCATATATTCCTCTGCAATAGACCATAATGTATCATTCTTATCTATTGTAATACTCTTATAATATTTATAAGAAGTCTTAATAGAATCATCTTTTGCATTAGATCTAAATCCGTTGAGGGAAACGGAGCATGTGATAATAAGGCATACTGTCATAATAAACATTAGAAAATTCTTCCGCATCTCCCGTTGTCTTCTGATTCTGTTATTCCGAATTCTTCTCTCACTTCTTGTATCTTCTGCGTGATAATGTCTCATACTATGTTTATTCATAGCCATCACCTTATCCTTTCTCTCAGATATTCACAGGAAATCTGATTTTGATTTGATATAAAAAAATTTTAATTGTTCTTCCTTTTTCGAACAAACGTTGCAAACAAATGTTCTTCATGTTTTGTATTATACCGAACATATTTTCGTATGTCAATACTTTTGAATGATTTTTTCGAACAAATATTCTGAATACATGTTTGCTTTTTATATTTTACTATGTTATGATAAAGATAACTTGAATAATAAATTTTGTGAGAAAGGATAAGGTTATTGTTTATGGGATATGGTAAGATCACTGCAAAGCAGCAGGAAATTCTTGATTATATTAAAGATGAGATTCTCAAACGCGGCTATCCGCCGGCTGTACGAGAGATTTGTGAGGCTGTTCATTTAAAATCTACTTCTTCCGTTCATTCTCATTTAGAGACATTGGAGAAGAACGGTTATATCAAACGCGACCCTACCAAGCCTCGTGCTATTGAGATCTGTGATGACAGTTTTCAGATGGTTCGCACGGAGATGGTATCTCTTCCGGTTATCGGGCAGGTAGCTGCCGGTCAGCCGATCTTAGCCGATCAGAATATAGAGAGTTACTTTCCCGTCCCCGCCGAAATCGTTCCGAGCGGAGAATCCTTTGTGCTGAAAGTAAAAGGTGATTCTATGATTAATGTAGGAATTTACAGTGGTGATCAGATTTTTGTAAGAAGTTGTGATACGGCTAATAACGGCGATACTGTAGTTGCTTTGATCGATGATTCTGCTACGGTTAAGACTTTTTATAAAGAAAACGGTCATATTCGTTTACAGCCCGAAAACGATTCTATGGATCCAATTATTGTAGATAACTGCCAGATTTTGGGTAAAGTTTTTGGTGTGTTCCGATTATATCGGCAATAAATATATTTGTGAGGCTTCGATACTTTTCATTTTTTCAATTGGTTTTTTTTCCAGCATAACAGAAATTACATAAGGCATAATAATAGTAACTGTCCGGTTCGCCAGACAGTTACTATTTTATTATGCAGGATGTTTGTTAAAAGCCTGACAGTTCTTATGAATGGAGGAAAACAATGAGAAATAAAGGTTTAGATTGTCTTGCCCTGACGATTGCCATAATCGGTGCTATTAACTGGGGTCTGATCGGTCTTTTCAGTTTTGACCTTGTAGCATTTATCTTTGGTAATATGTCATGGCTTTCCAGAATTATTTATGCTTTGGTTGGTATTGCCGGTCTTTATATCATTACATTTTATATGTATGCAGGCGGCGAAACCAGAGAAATCGACTCGTAACAAACAAATGTGATCGGCATAATTGTGCTGCATAAGAGCACATGGAGATTTCTCAATATCCAAAAAGGAGCCGCATTATGAGTTTTTGTCATATTCCGGCTCCTTTTTTCTTAATTTAAATAGTATTTACTGTAAAAGAGTGTCCTTGTCGATCAGCTTGCCATCTCTCCAAATACGCTCCAGATCATAAAATAAACGGTTCTCTTTGTCAAAGATATGAATAATTACATCATTGAAATCAAGAAGAACCCAGTTCGCATTCTGATAGCCTTCAATCTGCTTCACCGGATATCCTGCCTTACCGAGAATCTCCTCCACATTATCTGACAAAGCCTGGATCTGACTTCTGTTATTACCGTTGGCTATAATAAAATAGTCCGCAATTACAGACACTTCGCTGATATCGATTACTTTGATATCCTCCGCCTTTTTATTTTCTAGTGACTGAATCACTAATTTTGCCATTTCTTTGGATTTTGTATTTTCCATAGGTCTCAATCTCCTTTATTCTGATTCACATAAAAATCATAAGTCTTCTGTGTCATAGGATCTATATGCCCGCCTTTTGCAGCCAGATATGTCAGACTGTCACTTAAAATGTTACATAAAGCAGCATCCAGATCCCGATATGCCAGCCTGCGTATTTCCGGCAGGTTTTCTGCATGTTTCCGCCCCGGTTCGATATAGTCGGCTATATATATGATTTTCTCCAACAGACTCATATCCGGTCTTCCGGTCGTATGATAACAGATGGCATTCAGAATATCTTCATCACTAATCTGATATTTTGTCTTGGTCAGAACACTTCCGGCTTTCGCATGAATTAACGGCGAATTTTTCACAAGCTCCGCTTCCGACAGATGCATGTGGTTCTTCATGCAGATGTTTATCTGCTTGGAGTGGCTCATGCATTTGGCACAATCATGCAGCATACCGGCAACCAGCGCTTTATCAATGCTTTCCCCATACACCATAGCCAGATTCGCAGCAGTATATGCCACACTAAGCGTATGCTCATAACGCTTGGCTTCTAATTCCTTTTCCATTGCTTTTCTGAGTTTATTGATGTCTGATGATTTCATATTCTGTCTGTCCTGTAATCCTTATTGGCATACGATCCTATATGGTTTTTATAAAGGTTATGCGCTGCAATATATTCTGCAACATTCTTTGGCACATCCGCCGCTATGGATTCCCCCAATGCGACTTTTCTGCGGATATCCGAAGAAGAGATGTCCAAATACTCCGTTTCCAGCAAAAAGATGCTTGCGCCATAATGCTCCTGCAGATATCTGATCTGCTCTTCCATCTGTCCCATTGTTTTTTGATTCCGCATAGCCGCCAAAATATGGCAATTTGCAAAAATACGTTCCGGAAATGCCCAATTTGTCAAATTAAAAAGGCTGTCCGCACCCAAAATGAAATAAAACACAGTATCAGGATATTCCGCTTTTAACCGCTCTAATGTCTCGTAAGTATAAGTGTTACCATGGTGTTCTATTTCCATTCTTGATAAAGCAAAAGCAGGTCTGTCCTGGATTGCAAGCGCTGTCATTTCCGCGCGGATCCTGCTGGTCTCCACTTCCCGGGACTCCTTCATATAAGGCACTCCGCATGGCATAAAGAGAACTTCATCAAGTTCAAATTGTTCTCTTGCTTTGTCTGCTATCATCAAGTGCCCGTTATGAATGGGGTTAAATGTCCCGCCCATGATACCAACTTTTCTCATATTCCGCTCATATCCTTCATTCTGGCCTGCCATATCTGTATGCAGTAATTTTCGCCCTATGCCTTAGGAAGCTCAATCTTCGGATTCTTCTTGTCGGGTTTGTACAACACGATTTTTTTACCGATTACCTGAATCACCTGGGAGCGGGTTCTCTCTGCAACGATTTGAGCAATCTCGTTGGGATCATCAAAACAGTTCTTAAGCACCGCTATTTTAATGAGTTCCCTCGTGTTGAATGCTTCACCGATTGCTGTCACAAGTTCCGGTGTCAGGCTGGATTTGCCAATCTGAAAAATGGAATCGATATTCATTGCCAGCCCTTTTAAATATGCTCTCTGTTTACTTGTCATAAAGTCCTCCCTGCCAAAGCGCCTTACTTATAATAATCAAAAGAAAGTCCATACATTCTGACCGTATTGCCTTCCTTAATTCCTAATTCTTCTAATTGTTCTAAAATGCCATTTTCTTTTAAGAAATCCTGGAAGAACTTAAAGCCTTTCTCGGATTCCAGATTTGTGTAAGACAGCATTTTTTCAATTCTCGGTCCTTCAACCACAAACTCATCAGCTTCCTCATCATAGATAACCGTAAACGGCTCGCTGTCCATACCAAAATGAAACTCGGGAAAATATTCCTGCTCAAATATAGTCAGTTTCGTATCCAGCTTTGCAAGTCTGTTGTTAATGGCGTACAGAAGCTCTTTTAGCCCTTTTCCGCTGATAGCCGAAATTCCATACACCGGAATGCCTTTCGGCTCAAATTCTGCCTTTAACGCAGCCACAGGGTCATCTTCTGTGTATATCATGTCGATTTTATTGGCGGCAATGATCTGGGGACGGCTTGCAATCTCCGGATTATAAGCCTCTAGTTCTTTATTGATGGCATAGATGTCCTCAATGGGATCCCTGCCTTCCGTAGACGCGGCATCCACGATATGCACGATCAGCTTGGTGCGCTCTATATGACGTAAGAATTCATGTCCAAGCCCAACTCCTTCGGAAGCGCCCTCGATCAATCCGGGGATATCCGCAATAACAAAGCCTTTGGCATCCTCCAGATCAACCACACCGAGGTTAGGATTCAGTGTCGTAAAATGATAATTGGCAATCTTCGGTTTTGCATTAGTCACTTTGGAAAGGAATGTGGATTTTCCGACATTCGGAAAGCCTACCAATCCCACATCAGCAATAACCTTAAGCTCCAAAATAAGCTCAAGCTCCTGCGCAGGCTGCCCCGGCTGTGCATATTTCGGAGCCTGCATGGTACTGGTGGCATAATGCTGATTACCGTTGCCTCCCCTGCCGCCTTTCAACAGAAGAAAATTGCGGTTTTCGCCGGACATATCCGTGATGACCTTGCCGCTTTCAGCCTCTTTAATGACAGTCCCTTCCGGCACTTTGATCATAATGTCTTCGCCGTTTTTTCCTGCACAATTGCGCTTCTTGCCTTCCTCGCCGTCTTTGGCGCAGTACTTACGGATATGCCTGAAGTCTGTCAGTGTATTTAACCCGTCATCTATCACAAAATAAACGCTGCCGCCGTTGCCGCCGTCTCCGCCGTCCGGTCCGCCGTTCGGCACATATTTCTCTCTGCGGAAAGATACATGTCCGTCTCCGCCTTTACCGCTCTTTACATAGATTTTCGCACGATCTGCAAACATAAAATGACTCCTGATTCTGCATATTGCAGCTACTTCTTCCTCATTGCCTTACTGTAATTTATTACAATACTTCTTAATTATTTTCAATTTGAAAATTTTCAACTTGAAAAAGGGCTTCAAACATCTTAATGTTCGAAGCCCGATTCATTCATTATTTCTCTACAGGATATACAGAAGCCTGTTTCCTGTCTCTTCCTTTTCTCTCGAAACGAAGAACGCCATCAATCAAAGCGAACAGTGTATCATCACCGCCGATGCCTACATTATTGCCCGGATGAATCTTAGTGCCGCGCTGTCTGTATAAAATATTTCCTGCTTTAACGAATTGTCCGTCAGCTCTCTTTGCACCTAATCTCTTGGATTCGGAATCTCTGCCGTTCTTAGTAGAACCAACACCTTTCTTATGTGCAAAAAATTGAAGGTTCATATTTAACATGGTATTACACCTCCTCAAATGTCAATTTACAATGTTTACTCCCATATTGTCTCTCAATCTGGGTAAGTCCGAGCACCAGAGAATCCATAAGCACCTTGGAAGTCTCCTTCAAAGGCTGATCTACAAAGGAACACTGAATGGTTCCTCTCTTCCCGTCTGTTTCAACACTCATGCGTTCTCCCGTAATTTCTTCGAGAGAATTGATGGTATTGATAACCAATACGGAAATGGATGCACACACAATATCTCTGCCGTAATCGGCATATCCTGCATGTCCGTCGCATGTAAATCCAAGGTATTCTCCTGTTCTTGTCTTCTGAAATGTGATCTTTGTCATCTCACACCTCTTCATCATACACGGAATTCTTATGCGTCTGAAACACTCTATGCCGCACAGACGCTTATGCATAAATCGAATAAATGCTATGCATTGATTTTGTCGATCTTAACCTGTGTGTATGCTTGCCTATGACCATTTTTCTTGTGATAGCCTGTTTTTCTCTTGTACTTGTAAACGATAACTTTACGAGCCTTGCCCTGATCCATAACAGTTCCTGTTACAGATGCTTTCTCAACATCAGCAGCAACCTTAAGTTCTTTATCGCTAACAGCTATAACCTGGTCAAATGTTACAGAAGCACCTACTTCAACGTCAAGTTTCTCAACTTTGATAACGTCTCCCTCAGATACTTTGTACTGCTTTCCACCTGTTGCAATAATTGCGTACATATGGCACCTCCTATTCATGAACGTTGTGTTCATTTACTCGCTAGCTTCGGTGATGTCCTAAATAGACATACTTCTACCTCGCTATGCGGCATACTCGATTATCATAACTGTTTTGGCTTTATTTGTCAATGATTAATTTCGAATATTTTATCCTATTTTGTAACAGTTCGTAACAGTTCAGCCATCCATTCATAAGTTGGCGAAATATACATTTTTACTCATCAATTTAAGTATAAGTCTGCCAACTTATTTTTGCTTAGATTTTTTTTGGCGAAAAGAAAACAGCGTTTCCAGTTCCTCTTCTTTATAAAAGAAAAACATCAAAACTGCCAAAATAACCACGCCGACCGTAATATATATATCGGCAACATTAAATTTGGGGAAATCAATCGGCACAAAATAAATAAAATCTACCACATACCGGCACCGGATACGGTCAATCAGGTTGCCGACGGCGCCGCTTATAATAAACAAGAAACCGCATCTCATTCCCATGAAACGTTTCTCCCACGGGAGCTGCCAATATTTCCAAACTAAAACAACAATCACAAGAGTCGTTAAGGCAATCAGAAATACTTGTCTGCCGGAGAAGGAACTGAATGCGGCTCCTGTGTTCTCTAAGTAGCTGAATTCCAGCACTTTATTGATGATCACGAAGCTGTCCCTCCCTTTTAATTTCTGAACCGCCAGCAGTTTTGTATACTGGTCAAAAAACAGCAGTACAATGACTGATATGATCCTCATACTATAATATTTCATATTTTTCATTTCAGGAGACATCCTTTCCTTATCTGCTTTATCTATATTACACTTTCCATATATATTTATGAACCCCATATGATCCTGCGAGTCTCATAGCTCTTCATCCGGCTGCTGTCTATCATGTGCCAGCCACTTACATTCAGTCACATCCATGTTGGCAAATTTCGCCTTAAAAGAAGAATCCTTCAGACTGCACGCATAGATACCGAACTGTATTTCGCCTGCTTTTCTTTGCAAATCAGCTTTTGGTAAAGAAATATCTATAAATCTAACGCAGTTCCGTTCTCCCAGTCACGGCAGTAACGCAAGTATTCCGCTTCCGTATTCAGAAAATTTCCTGCATTCTGCGGCAGCACAATCGGCTCAATCGTATTTGCATTGTAATTGCAGACATAAATCGTCCTCACACAGTTTAGAAACACCCAGTCAAAATGCTCTTTTCTCTTTTCCTGCGAAAAACGCATATACTCAAAAAGCGCTCCCTCATCAATGTCATTCTCATCCGTCGGATGCAAAAAAAGATAAAGTCCATTATATCTCTTGTGCACATAATTTGTATTCAACTTTTCCAGTTTTTTGTCAAAACGGTATTTTGCTTTGGAAAGATAATCCTGATGCGCTGCGCGGTCCGGTAATATCGCCCAAAATCTTCCATTGTAAAAATTCAGGCGTTCACCATATTTCTCAAACGCCTGCGGAGGAAGTTCCTCCTTCAGACAGCCAAGATAATTTTCAATAAATCTCTCCTCCTGACCGTCATACGGAAGAAGTGCCTGACTAACTTCCAGTCCAAAATCCATCGTGTCATTAATCCAGTCCGGAGATTCGCTCTTGATAAAATATGGTTGATATTCTTTCCACAGATACTTGAGCGATACCGCCGCATAGATTTCATTTAAAAGTTTTTCATAAGCCACAGCACTTACCTGCCCTTTTCGTCTTTGCGCTACCTTACATTCAGCCAATCATAAAGAAATAGGCTGCCATCTGTGCTCTGGAGCTGAATTCTTCCGTCTCCAACAGTTCCCGCACTTCCTCTTTGGTATAGAATCCGGCCTCAATCTGCTCATTGTCGGATGTATGGTCTTCAAAATCTCCCTCCGCCTCCACAAAAGCAATCTGTGTTTTCACATCAGAGAAAGCAACCGCCGCAAAGGAAGGCGGCAGCACGGTGCGGATTTTTTTCACGGAAAGCCCCGTTTCTTCATATAGCTCGCGTGATATGCATTCCTCCATGGATTCGCCCTCTTCGATCATTCCGGCGCAGAGATTATATATATAACGATTTACGCCCATGCGGAATTCCCGAAGCAGCAAAAGCTTATCTTTGTAATATGCCACAATCGACACGCCACTGACTTTTTTACCAAGGGCATCGGAACTGGCGATCTCACTCCGGCTGACAATTTCATATTTTTTCTCTTTTCCCGCTTTATTCAGGTAAGTCAATTCATAATTTTTTAGATATTTACCGTCTTTTACCTTTTCCATTCCAAGAAATTCCATAAATTGTTTCCTTGCTTTTTCATAATTTTTCATTTATTTTTTTACTACAAATCTTCTAATTCTCAATCACTGTCAGTTTTACTTGCTATAATTTTCGCAAATTCACCCTTGCCGCATCTGTTCTGCAAAGCTGGAATTTACCTTTTTGCGAGTCAGTTCTAACAGTCCAAGTCCGGTCATATCTACCACGTTGGCTTTTACAGGATCCTTTTTCAACAAGCTGCGCATATATTCGATCAACTGTGTTTCGTGTTCCTTCTTATTCAGATTGATAAAATCCACCAGAATCATGCCCGATAAATTTCTGGCACGAAGCTGTATGGCAATCATCTCTGCAGCTTCCATGTTTATCTGTAAAAAAGTTTCTTCCTTATTTTTTCCCTTTTCACATTTTCCTGTATTCACATCTATGGAAATTAAGGCTTCTGTCGGTTCGATCACAAGGTATCCGCCTGATTTGAGCCATACTTTTTTATCTAACAATTCTTTTACTTGGGTTTCCACAGAATATAATTTATGAAGCGGAAGCCGCGCATTCTCATAGAATCGTACAGAAATATTATTTTGTAAAGAATCCGCCATTTCAGCTTTCAATGTTTCATACACATCCGGCAAATCCGTGATGATTTCATCATATTCCCTCTGGTAAGCATTCTGTACGAATCCAATATAATCCGGTTTGTTCTGATACAGACAGCTATAGCAGGCACGCTTATCCGCAATTCCGGCAATATGAAGCACTTCCTCAGAAAGACGTTTCGCCTCTGCAATCAGCGGTTCCTCTTCCCTTAATTCTCCTGCGTTGGTTCTGACAATCAAGGGACAAATGTCTGCGATATGCTGTAACGCCTCTATCTTGCGGAATCTCATTTGCTGCTTTTTGCTCAACTTGGAAGAAACCTGTATATTTTCTCCTTGTACGGCATCATCATCCGCTATTTTCCCGTCTGATATTCCGCCATACATATACTCATTCATGATGATGTCTGCCTGTCTGTCTTTCAAACCGCTGTATACAGATAACTTCGGCAGACTGACTACCGTATAATTTCCCGTTCTCGAAATTCTTGTCGTAACCCCTGCCAGCTTGGTCTTCATCGGTTCTTTCACAATCTGAACCAGAACTTCATCACCGATTCTCAAGGTGCCGTCTGGTTGCCGGTTGGTAACATAGGCTTCCTTAGCTTCAGAAAACGGCAGAAAGGTCAGATAACGATTCCCCAGATCCACAAAAGCGGCGCCGATGTTGGCAGAAATATTATCAACTCTTCCTACATAGATGTTCCCTACCGCATGATCGTCTTCTCTCTGTGCCTGAATCGCAAGAATCTGATTGTCCTGTATCAGCATGGTAAGAAGCTTGTCATACAATTTTGTGATCAGTATTTTACCTGTACTTTCCATCATATTTTGCCCTATACTTTGCCTTGTTTGTTGACTCAACTGGTTAATCCAATCTGGTCAACACATTGACCGATATGGTTAATCCAAATAAGTCAATTACACTACTTTTGCACTATTTTAACAGACCACGTCTTATTGGTTAAACAACAGCCAATCTGATATCTCTTTTCGTCCTGTTTCACCAAAATCATTCTCTTTTTTTTCTAAGTCAAAAACAAGCATCTGTTCCTTATTTCTTTCTGCCTCACATAATACTCGTCCACTTTTATCGCATAATATAGTTGGTGCTGTTTGAAAAGGTGCTATTGCATTTACGGTTATTGTGTATGCAACATTCTCAGCCGCCCTTGTTAATATATGAGCCTTGATCATTTTATATCTGGCTATATCATCAAAATCGCTCACATCATAGAATATAATAACATTAAGGTCTGTCTGCGCTTTGTATAACTCTCTAAAATATTCCGGAAATCGTATTTCGAAACATATCCTTATTCCTATTTTCCAATCTTCAATTTGAACAATACCATTCTCACTTCCAATTGAAAAATTATCTCTATCCCATCCCCACAGGGCTTTCTTATTGTAAATTACTCTCTCTTTATGCGGAGAAAAAAATATAGCTGAATTATAGAATGCATGATTTACTTTTGTTATTGTTCCAACAATAATATTCATTTCATAAGTATCACACAACCTTTGCAATAAAAAATATGCATCATCAAGTTCATCAAAATCCACATTCGAAGGGTTATCCACATCTCTTGGCGGATAGCCTGTCAAAGAACACTCTGGAAAAATTAGCAATTTTACTTTTTTACAATTCGCCTCGTATATTGCCTCTGCTATCTTTTTTCTATTGCTTTTTATGTTACCAGTTACCGGAAACTGATATACACCAATTCGCATATATTTTCCTCCATCAACTTCAAATCTGCCGCTTTCTTTAACCGTTAGATTATACCCCTCAGATATGAAGTTTTCTACTATGCGCATGTTCCTGCTGATATGTCAGATTTCAAGTACTTTTATAGGTAAAAAATCAGTATTTGCAAGGGATTTCACAGTTTTATTTCTTATAACCCAAAAAAACAAATGCTATTTTTCACTATACACCTGACAATTTGTCTAATTCCATATTTAGTCTATGCTTTAACGCTTCCAATTTCTTTTCATCCGGCTTATATTGTTCTGCATTCATTTCCTCTTTGCCAAGCACCCATACCGGTCCCTGTATGGGTGTATCGCCTTTCCTTCTTGGGAAAATATGCCAGTGCATATGTAC
>CAZPSD010000060.1:0-14867 GCA_964589055.1 uncultured Bacteroides sp. | reverse complement strand
TATGAGAGACGGCAGGAGGTCATTGACTATGTCGGCCGCAAATATGGAGCGGATAAGGTAGTGCAGATTGTTACGTTTGGTACGATGGCGGCGAAGGCTGTCATTCGTGATGTCGGACGCGTGATGGATCTGCCCTATGCCTATGTGGACGGCATTGCCAAGATGATTCCCAATGAGCTGAACATTACCATCGACAGGGCATTGGAACTTAATCCGGAGTTTAAGAAGCTGTACCGGGAAGATGAGCAGGTGCATACGCTGATTGATATGAGTAAGAGACTGGAGGGGCTGCCGCGGCATACCTCCATGCATGCGGCAGGCGTGGTGATTTGTCCGGAGGCGGCGGATAACTTTGTACCGCTCTCCCGCGGCTCCGACGGCTCCATCACAACACAGTTTCCCATGACGACCATCGAGGAACTGGGGCTTCTGAAAATGGACTTCTTGGGGCTTCGTACCTTGACCGTAATTCAGAATGCGGTTCGCATGGTAGAGAAAAGTACGGGCATTTTTATCGATATTGATAACATTGATTATAATGATCAGGCTGTTCTGGCTTCGATCGGAACGGGCAGGACAGACGGTGTGTTCCAGTTGGAAAGCGGCGGAATGAAAAGTTTCATGAAGGAATTGAAGCCCCAGAGCTTAGAGGATATTATCGCGGGTATTTCCTTGTACCGTCCGGGACCGATGGATTTTATTCCTAAGTACATTAAGGGTAAAAATAATCCC
The DNA here is from genome assembly GCA_964589055.1 of uncultured Bacteroides sp. GTDB lineage: Bacteria > Bacillota > Clostridia > Lachnospirales > Lachnospiraceae > UBA3282. Next base: position 14,135 of record CAZPSD010000060.1, on the reverse strand, counting down.
GATTCCGTGACCTATGACTGCCCGCAGCTTGAGCCGATTCTGGCGCCGACCTACGGCTGTATCGTGTACCAGGAGCAGGTTATGCAGATCGTGCGGGACTTAGGCGGCTATACCATGGGACGAAGCGATCTGGTGCGCCGTGCCATGAGTAAGAAGAAGCAGTACGTTATGGAGCAGGAACGCAAGAATTTCACTTACGGCAACCCCGAGGAAGGAGTGCCGGGTTGTGAGGCTAACGGCATCAGTGCCGAGGTGGCGAACCATATTTACGATACGATGATGGATTTTGCGAAATATGCTTTCAATAAATCCCATGCGGCATGCTATGCGGTGGTGGCATATCAGACGGCGTATCTGAAATATTATTATCCGGTGGAATTTATGGCAGCGCTCATGACTTCTGTCATTGATAATCCCCGCAAAGTATCGGAATATATTATGACCTGCCGCAGTATGGGAATCCAGATACTGCCGCCGGATATCAACGAAGGGGAGAGTGGCTTCTCTGTGTCGGGCAATCAGATCCGGTATGCGCTGACGGCGATCAAAAGCGTGGGCAGACCGGTGATTGACGCGGTAGTAAAGGAACGGAAGGAACGGGGACCGTATACGAATCTGAAAGACTTTATCACCCGTGTGGCGGATAAAGAAGTAAATAAGCGCGCCATTGAACATTTTATCAAGGCAGGAGCCATGGATAGTCTGGGCGGCACGCGCAAACAGTTTATGAGCGTGTATATCCAGATCGTAGACAGTATCCAGCAGGATAAGAAAAATAATATGGCGGGACAGATTTCCCTGTTCGATATCGTTCCCGATGAGGAAAAAGAAGATTATGAGGTAAAACTTCCGGATGTGGGGGAATACTCTAAAGAGATGAAGCTTGCCTTTGAAAAGGAAGTGCTTGGCATCTATGTCAGCGGACATCCGCTGGAGGAGTATCAGGATGTATGGCGCAAAAACATCACAAACACGACGGCGGACTTTGCGCTGGATGAAGAGACCAATGCCACGATTGTGGAGGACGGTAAATCTGCCACGATCGGCGGTATGATTGCAGAGAAGAAAATCAAATATACCAAGAACGAGAAGGTGATGGCATTCCTGCAGGTGGAAGATTTGGTGGGAGCTGTCGAAGTGATTGTTTTCCCGAGGGATTATGAGAAATACGGCAGTCTTATTGCGGAGGATAATAAAGTCTTTATCAAAGGCAGAGTGTCTGTGGAAGAAGATCGGGACGGCAAGCTGATCTGTGAAAAGATCATCCCGTTTGCCGATGTTTCCAAAAAACTTTGGATCAAGTTCGCCACGAAAGAAGAGTATGAGGAGAAAAAGACGGCGTTGTTTGATACCTTGAAAGAATCGGAAGGAAATGACAGTGTTGTCATATATGTTCAGAATCCCAAATCCAGATGGGATCTGCCGAAGAATTGGAATGTCAGTGCGGAGGGCATTCTCATTGGGCGGCTGGAGGAGCAGTTTGGCAGGGAGAATGTGAAGGTTGTATAGAAAGATATTGAAAACCTAATATCTTTAGAGTAAAATACAGGTAGAATAGCGGGCAGGCTCTGCGTAAGATGCTTCGGAATGGAGGAAAAGATGGCAAAAGAAATCAAAACAATCGGTGTGTTAACAAGCGGCGGCGATGCTCCGGGCATGAATGCAGCAATTCGTGCGGTTGTCAGGAAAGCGATTGCCAATGGCGTTAAGGTCAAAGGCATTAAAAAAGGCTATCAGGGACTTCTGAATGAAGAGATTATCGATATGGAGAAGTGGACCGTGTCCGATACCATTCAAAGGGGCGGTACCATTTTAGGCACGGCGCGTTGTCATGAGTTCCTTACGGAGGAAGGACAGCAGAAAGGCGCCGACATTTGTCATAAACACGGGATTGACGGTTTGATTGTCATCGGCGGAGACGGTTCTTACCGCGGCGCGCAGGCATTGGCGAGACATGGCATCAATACTATCGGCATTCCGGGGACGATTGATTTGGATATTGCCTGTACGGAATACACGATTGGATTTGACACGGCGATCAATACGGCGATGCAGGCAATCGACAAGGTAAGAGATACTTCCTCTTCCCATGAACGGTGCAGTATCATCGAGGTAATGGGCAGAAATGCAGGGTATATTGCATTGTGGTGCGGTATCTCCAACGGAGCCGAGGATATTCTGCTTCCCGAGAAATATGATTATAATGAGCAGCGGATTATCAACAATATTATTTCCAACAGAAAGCGTGGTAAGACCCACCATATTATCATCAATGCGGAGGGCATCGGGCATTCCACTTCTATGGCAAGACGTATCGAGGCAGCTACCGGTATTGAGACCAGAGCAACGATCTTAGGCTATATGCAGCGAGGCGGTTCACCTACTTGCAAAGACCGTTATTATGCATCTATCATGGGTGCCTATGCGGCGGATATTCTCTGTGAAGGTAAGACCAACAGAGTGGTAGGATACCAGCACGGTGAATTTCTGGACTTCGATATTGAAGAAGCGCTGAACATGCAGAAAGATATTCCGGAATACGCTTATGAGGTATCGAAGATTTTGTCACTTTAAAATAAACAATAACAGAGTCCCCGCAGGCGGTGTGTCTGCGGGGTTTATCACATGAAGGGCATGGATATTCTTAATCATCATGCGGTATTGGAAAGCCTGAGTGTATTTCTCAGCGATAAACGCTTTAATATGGAGGAGGATATGATCACAAGTCTCAGCAATAAATCCGTAAAAGAAGTGGTGCAGTTGTCCCGGAAAGCGAAAGAGCGCAGTAAACAGAAGCTCTTTGTAGTGGAAGGTATCAAGATGTTTCAGGAGGCGCCTGTTGACAGGATTCGTAAGGTATACATATCCCGGAGGATAGAAAAAGAAATCTACAGCCGGTATCAGGAGAAACTCTCGGCGGTGCCCTGTGAGATCGCGGCGGATGATGTGTTTGCGAAGATGTCCGACACGAAGACCCCGCAGGGCATATTATGTGTAATGGAACAATTTCACTATCAAATAGATCAATTATTAGCCGAAAAAGAAGAAAAACGACTGTTATTTATACTCCTGGAGGACATACAGGATCCGGGAAACCTGGGAACCATAGTACGGACAGGAGAAGGCGCCGGTGTGGATGGCATTATCATGAGCAGCCGGACGGCGGATATTTATAATCCGAAAACGATCCGCGCCACGATGGGCTCCGTCTATCGTGTGCCTTTCGTCTATACACAGGACATCCGGGAGACGATGAAAACCTTGCAAAAGCAAGGAGTTAACGTCTATGCGGCACATCTTGGCGGGAGCAGATATTATGATGAATATGACTATAGAAAACATACCGCGTTCCTGATCGGAAATGAGGGTAACGGGCTGAAGGAAGATACCGCAAAATGTGCGGATTCTTACCTGAAAATACCGATGGAAGGGGACGTGGAATCCTTGAATGCGGCGGTGGCGTCCTCAGTCTTAATGTATGAAGCATATAGGCAGCGCAGAAGTGTCTGATGAGGATGGTTTTCAAAATATACTGCTAAATTTTATTTATTGTCATACTTTCTTGAACAAATTGAGAATTAAATTTGGATTAAACTATTTGGAATCATTATAAAAACAATTAAAAGTAGCGGAGGAGAATATGAAAATAGGATTTATAGGACTGGGAAATATGGCAAGGGCGATTATCGGCGGTATGCTGCAGAACGAAATGGTAAAACCGGCGGATATCATCGGCTCTGCCAAGACAAGAAAAACACTGGAAGATGTACAGACACAATTCGGCATAGATGTCAGAGAGTCGAATATTGCGGCAGCGAAAGAGGCAGAGGCGCTTGTGCTTGCCGTAAAGCCGCAGTTTTTGCAGGAGGTCATTGAAGAAATTAAGGATACCGTGAAGCCGGATACCTTGATTATCAGTATCGCTGCAGGAAAGACTCTTGAATGGATCGGACAGGCTTTCGGCAGGAAAATGAAGATAGTCCGCTGTATGCCTAACACGCCGGCACTGGTTGGAGAAGGATGCACCGGTGTCTGTGTGAATGCCGAAGTATCTGAGGAAGAGGCAGATTACAGTATCAGGCTGATGGAGAGCTTCGGCAGGGCAAGTTTAGTGCCGGAAGGACTGATGGATGCAGTGGGAGCAGTCAGCGGAAGTTCGCCGGCATATGTGTTTATGTTCATTGAAGCCATGGCGGATGCAGCGGTGGCAGCGGGGATGCCGAGAATGCAGGCATATGAATTTGCGGCGCAGGCAGTTTACGGCTCCGCAAAGCTGGTGTTGGAAAGCGGTAAGCATCCCGGAGAGTTAAAAGACATGGTATGTTCACCCGGGGGCACTACTATAGAAGGGGTACGCATTTTGGAGGAGAAAGGTATGCGCGGTGCGGTAATGGATGCGCTTCTTGCTGCGGTAGAGAAATCAAAAAAGTTGTAGAATAAAGAGATGTGTTAACCTGATGATCAGGTTATGCCGTCGTTAGGTCAACTATGACCGGTATTTTCATAAAAACAGGCATAAATTTGAGACAAGCTGCATAAACTTGACAAAGGATAGGCGTTTTGCTAAAATTATCCAAAATTTAGATGTAACAATTTTGTAACAATCTATTAAAAATTATTAACAAGTATTATGCGGAGGAACTAATATGCTGAAAGGCAGAAGAAATTATATTCTGATGATCAGCCTTATTCTGGGTTTTGTTCTGTCCGGTATGTCTCATATGGATGTCCGGGCGTCTTCCAGAAAAGAGTATCTGGATTCTTTGAATACCGGCATTGCACAGATTGTTGACCCGTCTGCCGGAGCTTCCAACGAAAAGGCGATCGAGGAACTGACACAGATGTCAGAAGCGAGCAACGCGAAGAAAGCAAATGAATCCGATCTGGTTATGGTCAATGTTCAGGTGGCGATGAATGTCAGAGCGGAGGCATCGGAGGACTCGGAGAAAGTAGGTGTACTGTACAAGGACTGCGGCGGCAGGATCCTGGAACGGAAAGATGGCTGGACGAGACTCAAAAGCGGAGATCTGGTCGGCTGGGCGAGCGATGAATATCTTCTCTTTGGGGAGGATGCGGAGGAGATGGCAAATGAGGTGGGAAATCTGATCGTTACCATCGAGACAGAGACGCTGTGTGTGCGCAAAGAGCCTGACACCGATGCGGAAGTTTTGGGTTTGATGGCGCAGGATGATGAGTTGGAGATCATAGAAGAAGTGAATGAAGACTGGATCAGTGTGGAATTTGGTGATGACGTTGGCTATGTTTCCGCGGAATATGTAGACCTGGATTTCCATATCGATGAAGGCGAGACACTGATCGCCATTAAGAAGAGAGAAGAAGCGGAGCGGCAGGCGAAATTGACGGCAAATCAGGGAGCTGTGGTAGTCGGCGGCGATGATACGAGACTTCTGGCGGCGCTTATTTATTGTGAGGCAGGGAACGAGACATGCAACGGGCAACTGGCAGTAGGAGCCGTTGTCATGAACCGCGTCAGAAGCGGGGCATATCCGAACACTGTTTCCGGCGTTATTTTTGCTTCCGGACAGTTTACGCCGGCATTAAACGGTAAAGTCGCCAGGGTTTATACGAACGGCAATATCCCGGAGAGTTGTTATCAGGCAGCGACTGCGGCTATCAACGGAGAGACTAACGTAGGTGACGCAACCCACTTCAGAAGAGCGGGTAACCATGACGGAATTCTGGTCGACCATCAGGTTTTTTGGTAAAGAAGCACTAATCTGATGGAGAATTTAAGGAAAGATTAAGATATGCGGGCAAGAATTTTGTTGTCAGCAAGTGGATAATATAGTAAAATATCTATATTATGTAAATTGATCGCGAAAGAAGGGAGTGAGGGCTTGTGCAGACTATGAGTATGACAGTTGTCTGGCTGGTTATTCTGGTAGTGCTGGTCATCATAGAATTAGTTACAATGGGTCTCACTACGATTTGGTTCGCAGGCGGGGCGCTGGTTGCGGCGATTGCAGCTTTGCTCAGGGTGCCGTTTTCAGTACAGACTATTCTGTTTCTTCTGGTATCTGCCGTGTTGTTATTTTTTACAAGACCGCTGGCGGTCAAGTATTTTAATAAGGACCGGATCAGAACGAATGCGGAGAGCCTGGTAGGACGTCAGGCAATCGTAATCAGCGAGATCGATAATCTGCAGGGAACCGGGCAGGTTAATGTAGGCGGCATGGAGTGGTCTGCCAGAACGAAAGAGGACGGTGTGCGGCTGCCGGTGGGTACAGTGACTACCGTGTTAGCCATCAATGGCGTGAAACTTGTTGTAGAAGAGAGAAAAGAGAAAGAGGTATAAAATGGGCGGATTGATAGCATTAGTTATTATTTTGATTTTAATTGTACTGATCTTGTTATCCTGTATCAAGATCGTGCCGCAGGCACACGCATATGTAGTTGAGAGATTGGGCGCATACCAGCAGACATGGTCTGTAGGTCTTCATCTTAAAGTGCCTTTTATCGATAAGGTAGCTAAGAGAGTGAATTTAAAAGAGCAGGTTGTAGACTTTGCTCCGCAGCCGGTTATCACCAAGGATAACGTAACCATGAGAATTGATACTGTCGTGTTCTTCCAGATCACAGATCCTAAGTTATTCGCATACGGCGTTGAGAACCCGATCATGGCGATTGAGAATCTGACGGCTACCACACTGAGAAATATCATCGGCGAGATGGAACTGGATCAGACGCTGACATCCAGAGAAGTGATCAATACGAAGATGAGAGCATCCCTTGATATCGCCACAGATCCATGGGGTATCAAAGTAAACCGTGTAGAACTTAAGAATATCATTCCTCCGGCAGCTATTCAGGATGCAATGGAGAAACAGATGAAGGCAGAGCGTGAACGTCGTGAGGCAATCCTTCGTGCGGAAGGTGAGAAGAAATCCACTGTATTAGTCGCAGAAGGTAAGAAAGAATCCGCTATCCTGGAGGCTGAGGCTGAGAAACAGTCGGCAATCCTTCGTGCCGAGGCTCAGAAAGAGAAGATGATCCGTGAGTCCGAAGGTGAAGCGGCAGCAATCCTTAAGGTACAGCAGGCTACTGCGGACGGTATCAGAATGATCCGCGAGGCAGGCGCAGACGAGGCGGTTCTTAAGATTAAGAGTCTGGAAGCATTCGAGAAGGCTGCTGACGGTCAGGCTACAAAGATTATTATTCCTTCCGAGATCCAGGGGCTTGCAGGACTTGCCGCTTCTGTGAAAGAAGTGTTGAAATAGAGATCGTTTCAGCAGATATGATTGCAGGTATAGTGCCTGAATCAGAATGATAAGCAAAATGATAAGTCTGAATATTTCATAAGATTTAGGTTGTGAAGTAGGGCGGTTCTTAGGAACCGTCCTATTGTGGGATTGGCGATAAGGAGGAACAGAATATGAACTTAAAAGGACGACATTTTTTAAAGCTTCTGGATTTTACGCCGGAAGAGATTACATATATGCTGGATGTAGCGGCAGATTTAAAGGATAAAAAGAAAAAAGGCATTCCGACGGATATTCACCGCGGCAAGAATGTAGCGCTGATTTTTGAAAAAACAAGCACAAGAACCCGCTGTTCCTTTGAAGTGGCTGCGCATGATCTGGGAATGGGAACCACTTATCTGGATCCTGCAGGCTCACAGATCGGCAAGAAAGAGAGCATTGCAGATACAGCCCGTGTTTTAGGACGTATGTATGAGGGTATCGAATACCGCGGTTTCGAACAGGAGATTGTGGACGAATTGGCACGCCATGCGGGGGTGCCGGTGTGGAATGGTTTAACCAATGAATTTCATCCTACACAGATGCTGGCGGATCTTCTGACGATTCGGGAACATTTCGGATATTTGAAAGGAATCAGACTTACCTATATGGGGGATGCCCGTTACAATATGGGAAATTCTCTGATGGTTGCCTGCGCAAAGATGGGAATGCATTTTACAGCCTGCACAATGAAGAAATATTTTCCGGCAGAGGAGCTTGTGAAAACCTGTGAGGAGATTGCGGCACAGACCGGCGGCAGCGTGACGCTGACAGAGGATGTAAAAGCCGGCGCTGCAGGTGCGGATGTTGTCTATACGGATGTATGGGTATCCATGGGGGAACCGGCGGAGGTTTGGGAGGAAAGGCTTCATGATCTTATGCCTTATCAGGTTAATAAGCAGGTGATGGATTATGCGGGCGAAAAGGCAGTGTTTATGCATTGTCTTCCGGCTTTCCATGATCTGAATACGAAGATTGGCAAAGAGATCAGTGAGCAGTACGGAATCAATGAGATGGAAGTGACGGACGAAGTCTTTGAATCTTCCCGCTCTATCGTGTTCGACGAGGCGGAGAACCGTATGCATACGATTAAGGCGGTTATGGCTGTGACACTGGGAGAGTATGCGTTATAAGACTGTACATATTGACCGTATCGGTCGAAACACGATGGAAAATGGATATACAACAATTATTGCAGTTCACGCCCGGTATGCTGAAATCTCTATGAAAACCGACAACGGGTGTGGGATGTAACAACTGATTAAGATATGTCTGTAGAATTGAATCAGGAAATGAAAGCGGTAGGTATGAAAACAGATAAATCAGATATCTTAACATTATTAAGGAATAGCGCGGACTATGTGTCGGGACAGCAATTATGCGACCAGTTCGGGGTATCCCGCACGGCGGTCTGGAAAGTGATCAATCAGTTGAAAGAAGAAGGATACCAGATCGAATCCGTCCCGCGTAAGGGCTACCGTCTGCTGGAAAGTCCGGCGGACATTTTTTCCCGGAGTGAAATCGCCAGCAGACTGCGCACGAAATGGGCTGGCAGAAAGCTGTATTATGCGGATGCTACCGGTTCCACCAATACGGATGCGAAGCGCTATGCGGAGGAAGGTGATCCGCACGGTACGACAGTAGTTGCCGATATGCAGACGGCCGGAAAAGGACGCCGCGGCAGGAAGTGGCAGTCTCCCTCCGGCATCAATACCTATTTTACGATCCTTTTGAAACCTTCCTTTACACCGGATAAGGCATCCATGCTGACGCTGGTGATGGCGCTGAGCGTTGCGGAAGCGATTGAAGAGATCACGGAGCTTAAAGCAGATATTAAGTGGCCCAATGACATAGTGGTCAACAAGAGAAAAGTCGTCGGTATGCTGACGGAGATGAGCACTACGCCGGAAATGGACGAGATCCAATATGTAGTGGTAGGCGTCGGCGTGAATGTCAACAACAGCAGCGCTGAAGAGTTTCCCGAAGAAATCCGGCAGACTGCCACTTCCTTGAAAATAGAAAGCGGACAGCAGATCAACAGGGCGATTTTACTGGAACATATTTTGGCGCGGTTCGAGCATAACTATGAAAAATTTGAGCGGACACTGGATCTGTCGGAACTGATAGTTGACTATCAGAAACATTTGGTTAATGTGGACGCACAGGTCAGAGTATTGGATCCGGCGGGCGAATATACCGGCATTTCCCGGGGGATCAATAAGACAGGGGAACTGATCGTGGAGAAAGAAGACGGCGGTGTGGTGAATGTCTATGCGGGAGAAGTGTCGGTGCGAGGGTTGTATGGATATGTGTAAGGACAAAAGAATTGTGCTCTGCGGGGCCAATGCTTATGAACAGAAATATTATTTTAATGAGCAGTTTGCGGGCATTCCCGAATCGATCAAGGAAGAACTGCATATCATTTGTGTTCTTTTCACGGAAGAAGTCGGCGGTATCTTTACCATTGTGTTTGAAGAGGACGGCAGCATTGCGTTTGAAACTAATGCAGAGGAAGATGATCTGCTTTATGATGACATCGGCAGCGGGCTGTTGGTAGGGGAAATCCGCAAAAACAGGCAGGAGATGTTAGAGTCTCTGCAGTTGTATTACAGAGTGTTTATCCTGCATGAAAAGCCTGAGGATATTGCCTGAGCCGGTAAGATGTGCGGTGCAAAGAATAAAGAGCGTTTTCGGGCAATAGGATATTTCGTAGGCGGAAACTGTCTGTGATACTTGGAGAGAACTATGAGTAAGTATATTAAGAAACTGACGATCGGCAATGTCACATTGGATAACAATATCATACTGGCTCCCATGGCAGGCGTAACAGACCTGCCTTTTCGTTTGCTGTGCAGTGAACAGGGAGCCGGGCTTACCTGTATGGAAATGGTCAGTGCCAAGGCGGTTTTGTATAAAAATAAAAACACGGAGAGCCTTCTGGCAATTCATCCGCAGGAAGGACCTGCTTCCCTGCAGCTGTTCGGTTCCGATCCGAAGATTATCAGTGAGATGGCGAAACAGATAGAAGACCGTCCTTTTTCCATATTGGATATCAATATGGGCTGCCCGGTGCCTAAAGTAGTGAATAATGGTGAAGGCTCTGCCCTGATGAAGCAGCCGAAGCTGGTCGGGGAAATCATTTCGGCTGTGGTGAGAGCCATAGATAAGCCGGTCACGGTCAAGATCCGCAAGGGCTTTGACGAGGATCATGTCAATGCGGTGGAGATCGCCAGGATCGCGGAGGCGTCAGGAGCCGGTGCGGTGGCGGTACATGGCAGGACAAGGGAGCAGTATTATGCAGGCGAAGCGGATTGGGAGATCATTGCCCGTGTGAAAGAGGCAGTATCCATTCCGGTGATCGGCAACGGCGATATTACGGACGGTGTCAGCGCACAAAAGATGATGGAAGTAACCGGCTGTGACGGCGTCATGGTGGGCAGGGCGGCAAGAGGAAATCCCTGGCTGTTTGCACAGATCATAGCATATCTGAAAGACATGGCGGTGCTTCCCAAACCGGGCATGGAAGAAGTGAAGGCAATGATCATGCGCCATGCCGGACTGCAGCTTGAGACCAAGGGAGAATATACCGGGATCAGGGAGATGCGCAAGCATGTTTCGTGGTATACTGCTGGATATCCGAATTCCGCCAGACTCAGACAGAGCGTGAATTTGGTAGAAAGTTTTGAAGAACTGAATCAACTGGTTGCGTCCATGTAGAGAAGCGTTCTGTGCATATCCGGCCGACAAATGCGGCAATAAATTGAACTGACAGGTAGAATAAGATTCAAAAATACATTGTAATACAGGGTTAGATTGAGCAAAAACGGCATATATTGTTTCATAAGCAGGAGTTCCCGGCAGAACGGAAGATTCCGCAGAACCGGGATGGGAGCGCATATGGAACAGGAAACGATCATCTATTATTATCCGGTAAAGGAAAACACGGGACAGGATATTGCTGTGGCGAAGAAACATTGGTGGCAGAAAGCGAAACTGACCGCCTTTTGCCTGCAGGAAATCAATTTTTCCCAAAAGAAAGGACCGGGGCGGCAGGACTATGACGGCAGCGCTTGTGAGTTTCTTATATATGCCTGCCCGGTTCCGGTGTTTTATTACAGAAAAAAGAATTGGCAGCCGCGGACACTTTGCGAGGCGATGGAAGCAGTGCTTTATCGGGCGGAAGGTATGACAGATACTTTTCTCGCTCCCGGCATGGATAAACTTATGCCCAAAGAAATGCAGAAAAAATGGCATCCCCGCATGGAAACCATCAAACGGCTGACGGCGTGCCAACTGGCGCAAAGGATGGAGGAACAGGGCGGATATCCGCACAAGGCGGTCATATGTCTTGGAAGTGCAGAAAACGCCGGCTGGCAGATGGAAATGACTTGGGAAATTTTGCAGCCCTATCTGCCCGGAATCAATCAATGTGTGATCTTGTATAACCCGATGCCGGGGATGGAAATCAGAGAGGAACTTGGCAGCTTTTTGGAAGAGTATTATTATGAGTACGGTCTGGTAGTTCAGACTGAAAAGTATGGCGAAAGAAATAACGGCGCCGCCGTATCCCGTGAGCAGAGGGAAGCATCAGCCCTGTATCTGGACTTCCGTAAGGATAATCTATACCGTTCCTGCCTGAAATACCTTGACACTATGGTAAAAAGTAGGTATTATATATTAGTTAAATAGGCGGATTATATTATAGAACAGGGGTTGTTTTGTGTACCGCTTAGAATATAGTAAGGGAGAATTTGCCATGCATGAGAAGAAAAATATATTAACCTATGAAGGACTTAGAAAATATGAAGATGAGTTACATGATTTAAAGGTTGTCAAACGTCAGGAAGTAGCTCAGAAAATTAAAGAGGCAAGAGAGCAGGGTGACTTGTCCGAAAATGCTGAGTACGATGCAGCGAAAGACGAACAGCGTGACATAGAGGCTCGAATTGAAGAATTAGAGAAGATCTTAAAAAATGCGGAAGTTGTCATAGAAGACGAAGTAGACTTAGACAAAATCAACATCGGATGTCAGGTTAAAATTTTAGATGTAGAGTTCAACGAAGAGTTAGAATATAAGATTGTAGGTTCTACAGAGGCTAACAGCTTAAAGGGCAAAATCTCCAATGAGTCTCCGGTCGGTAAAGCACTGATCGGCAGCAAAGTGGGCGATACGGTAGATGTGGAGACACAGGCAGGTATGATCCGGTACAAAGTATTAGAGATCCAGAGATCTAATTAATGATATAGCGAGCAGTATGATGCGGTCGGAACTTGAAAGTTCCGTGCGGGGGTGGGAAGTTATGTCAAAACGTGTATCCGCAGCAGTTAACTGCTCTGACATGGAGGGAAAAATGGCAGAAGCGCAAAATCAGGAAAAAGGACAGCAGGTACAGGATATTAACCAGCTTTTAAAAGTAAGAAGAGAAAAACTGGCAGCCTTACAGGAAGCCGGAAAAGATCCTTTTCAGATTACCAAATATGATGTGACACACCACAGTCAGGAAATCAAAGACAATTTCGATGCGCTGGAAGGGAAAACGGTATCTATAGCAGGACGTGTGATGAGCAAACGTGTTATGGGTAAGGCATCTTTCTGCAACGTGCAGGATTTGCAGGGGAATATCCAGTCCTATGTGGCAAGAGACAGCATCGGGGAAGAATCTTATGCTGATTTCAAGAAATATGATGTAGGTGATATCGTAGGCATTGAGGGCGAAGTGTTCAAGACGAAGACAGGTGAGATTTCCGTTCATGCCTCGAAAGTGACTCTTTTATCCAAGAGCTTACAGATTCTGCCGGAGAAATATCATGGTCTGGTAAATACAGATATCCGTTACCGCCAGAGATATACCGATCTGATCATGAATGAAGAGGTAAAGAAAACCTTTGTTATGCGTTCTAAAATCATCAGTTCTATCAGACGTTATTTGGACGATCAGGGATTTTTGGAGGTAGAGACGCCTATGCTGGTATCGAATGCCGGCGGTGCGTCGGCAAGACCTTTTGAAACGCACTATAATGCCTTGGATGAAGATGTTAAACTGCGTATTTCTTTGGAATTGTATTTGAAGAGACTGATCGTAGGCGGATTAGAAAGAGTCTATGAGATTGGGCGTGTATTCCGTAATGAGGGATTGGACACAAGACACAATCCGGAATTTACGCTGATGGAATTGTATCAGGCATATACGGATTATAACGGTATGATGGATCTGACCGAGAATATGTTTCGACATGTGGCCAAAGAGGTGTGCGGGACAACCGTAGTTCCTTATGGAGATGTGGAAATTGATTTAGGAAAGCCTTTCGAGAGAATTACGATGGTAGAGGCTGTGAAGAAATATACAGGAATTGATTTCGATCAGGTGCCGGATACAGAGGCGGCAAAGAAGCTGGCGGATGAGAAGGATGTGCATTATGAGGATCGCCATACGAAGGGGGATATCATCAATTTGTTCTTCGAAGAATTCGTGGAAGAACATTTGATTCAGCCTACTTTTGTATTGGATCATCCGGTGGAGATTTCTCCGCTGACCAAGAGAAAGCCGGACAAGCCGGAGTATGTGGAGCGTTTCGAGTTGTTTATTACAGCCAGAGAGATGTGTAATGCGTACTCAGAGTTGAATGATCCGATTGACCAGAGAGAGCGGTTTAAGGCACAGGAAGCGGCGCTTGCGGCAGGAGATGAGGAAGCGAATACGACGGATGAAGATTTTATGAATGCGTTGGAGATTGGTATGCCGCCTACCGGAGGAATCGGGTATGGTATCGATCGGTTGGTTATGCTGCTGACGAACTCGCCGGCGATAAGGGATGTTTTGTTGTTCCCGACGATGAAGTCGTTGAACTGAGAAATGCAGTAAAATCAAGGCTTGC
>CAZPSD010000059.1:0-15057 GCA_964589055.1 uncultured Bacteroides sp. | reverse complement strand
GAATAGTTCTTACTCCACGGCTTACTGTAAGATCCTATCTTTACCTGTGCAAATCCGCCTACGGAAGCAAACAGCCATGCGCTATGATGGGCACAGGTCGTTGGCATTTTCCCATCACTATAGGTAATCGAATCCAACACATTCTTCGCCCCAAACTTTCCATAAAGTTCCCCTTGCATAATATTACAACTGTTCATCCCAAGCGTAGCAGTCACTGTCGCGCTGATTTCCATACGCGTCTGCAACGTAAAAGAATCTTTTGAAAAGCTGTGATCCATGCGGAAATCGCCATGCTCATAGTAAAGTCCCAGTGAAACGTTTTCCACAAGATTAAGCGTTGCTGATCCTGACATGGTCAGATCTGTCTTAACCCCAAAATAACCGACACAAGCAATAGGCACACGCACTAATTCAAGCGTCGGAGAAATACCCGCCGCTTCCATCGCCTCCGCGCTGACATTACAGCTAAAAATCACTTTGGCATCTACCCCGACATGCGCCCTGCCCTCAAGAAGCTTTATTTCATAGTGGGGCTTAACATCGCTTACCTTACAGCTGACAGTTATTTTTGCTCCCGGCGCCAGTTCAATCTCATGTGATTTACCTTCGGAAACCGCATAAGTTTTAACCGCTTCTACCGCACTAATTTCCCGATTGCCTACCTCCTCCAAGGTGTCATATTTCGTACCATCTTCCCACTCCTCTGCTTCCGTGCCACCCACAATATAATGCAGTTCCACATCATCACTGTACGCCTGCACCATGGCAAGATCGATTCCCGTGCTCCCCTGCATATCAATGGCTGCAAATGCTTCCTCTAACGGGACAGTCTCAAACTGCACTGCCATCCCGTCCTCTGACTGTGTAATCTCCGTAACCCGAAAGACCATCGGGAATCCGTCAAATTCCATGCCGTATTTCTTCCCCACTGTTATACCCTCAGAGCCTTCATAAAATGTCAGCACATTAACATCCGTCAGCTCTGCTCTTACATCCGTTCCGGTCAAATCAATTACGTCGTCCGCAAATGTATAGCTGTTATCATAGTTTACATCAGCCTTTCTTTCATCGAGCACGCTCTTTGCGTCTATGAGCATTGCGTTTTTTTCTGCAGTGGTAATCGCGGCATTCGGTAAGAAACTGCCATCTGCCAATTGGAACCACCCACGTTCCACAGCCACCTGAATGTCATCAGCATAAGTAACCTCCGTTGATTCACCGTAAGTATAAGTATTCTCTTCTGCAGGCATAAATCCCAGACAGAAGTTCAATGTATGGGCTGCGAATTCTCTCACAGCGGGATCGTCCGGACGAAATTCCTCCCCTGCTTCCACATCAACCAACCCAAATTCCGTTGCCAGCATAATAACATGGTACTGATCCGAGGATGAGTCCACATCTGAATAATAATTATCGGGATAGTTATCCTCGGTCACAGATATACCAAACGTATCTACCAACGCGGAAAGCCATTCAATACGACTGACTTCTCCACTCCCCACGGCATAAACTGAAACCGTTTCCTCAGCCGGAGAATCTGTTTCTTTGATTGCTCCAATTTCTTCTAAACTATTATTTTCATCAATTGGTTCTTCCTCAAGACCGCTGTCTTCGCCGCTGTTCGTCTCCTCTTCAAGACTGTCGTCTTTGCTATCCGTTTCGTCCACGGATTCCTCATTCTCGGTTTCTCCTTCGACATATTCCCCTTCATTTTCGTCTGCCTCTTCCGGAGAATCATTGTTTTCGTCTGTCTTCTCTGATGTATCGACGTTATCTTGATCTTCCTTTTCGCTATCATTTTTGGATTCAGAATTTTCTGCTTCATTTTCAAAATTACCTTGTGCATCCCCTGCCGTGCTTTCTTCACTAACGGCTGCTTCTCCGGACCCATAATTGCCAAAATTCAGTTTATCTACAGTATCTGCCATAGTTTCTGGCAAATCATTTGCCATGGTATATGTACTCTGATCTGTTGCCTGTACATTACTTTCATAGGTACTGCATAACACACATACTGCCAATAATGCTGCCCATACTTTTCTCATTCGTCTCATACTCACACTTTTTACCCTTCTTTTATTTTGCTTCCTGCGACTTTACGCTGCTGGATTATACTTTTCTTCATGATGATATATATTGTCATCATTTTTTATCTTTGTTTCTTATTGAGTAACACTATTACTTTCTTTTCTTTTACATACTAACACTATAATTTCGTCAAATCAATAGTAATACTTTTATTTTTGCTCTCTTTTAAATATATTTCTTTCTGTTTATATAATGGGTGTTAATGGAAAATGAAATAGGATAAACTAACATAAGAAGCTTTAAGTTCTTTAGAAAATACTTATATTTGGCTACCCTGAAATAATATAAAGGAGTAATCTCTAGATGGGAATTAACTATATGATTCTTGGAAGAAATATTAAATACTACCGAAATCAAAAGAAATTGACGCAGGAACAGTTAGCCGAGCGAGTTGATTTGTCGCTTGGTTTCATTAGCCAGGTAGAACGCGGTGTCACAAGCATGAGCCTTGACACCTTAATTGATGTATGTAATACCTTAGATTGTTCTGCCGGAGATATTCTGGATAATGTCCAAGTCACGTCAGACCGCAAACCGTCTGAAGACTTTCTTGCTCTATATGAGCAACTCCCCAGAAGAGATCAGACTCTTTTCTACCATATGTTAAAGGCTTACATTGATCATCTTTAACTATACTAATTCCAAATATCCGCAGCTATATCTTTACAACCAAGCAAAAATCTACCCAATCTGCCAATTCTCAGCCTGATTCTGTTCTCTCCAAAGCCGTGCATACGATGATCGTTGCTTTCTGCTTTTCCGCAAATTTTATCTATGCATCTGTATCATGCATACTAATGCGCAGAGTACAAATAATTACGTAACCAAATCCTCCGCTTCTATTGTTCCAAGAAGCGCCTTATCCGTCCCGGCATTTTCCAGCTTTACAATTCTTGATGCCTGATTTGAAATGGCATGTTCCATGAAATTCCGGACATCTCTTGCATTCGCAAAGTTTTCCGGCTTATTCGCCACCCACTCCCGCATGATTTGCAGCGCCTTTTCCTCTGCTTCCCCGGATAATCTGTATTCCTGATCAGCCAGATTTTTACGGAGAATTTCCATCATCTCATCGGCTGTATAATCATCAAAATGAATAAAGTTACTAAATCTTGACCGCAGCCCCGGATTCGATTCCAAAAACTCATCCATCAGGTCTGTATAACCCGCCACGATCACGATCAAATCTTTCCTGTGATCCTCCATTGCTTTCAACAGGGTATCAACTGCTTCCTGCCCGAAATCGCCTTCTCCTTTCTTTACCGTCAGCGTATAAGCTTCATCTATAAAAAGAATGCCTCCAAGCGCTTCCTCCACCACTTCCTGTACTCTCGAAGCTGTCTGACCCACATATCCCCGCACCAGCCCGGAACGGTCAACCTCAACAAGCTGCCCTTTTCTCAATACGCCCAAATATTTATAGATTTCTGCAAGCATCCGGGCTACCGTTGTTTTCCCTGTGCCGGGATTTCCCATGAACACCATATGCTTGGACACATCTGAAACTTTCATTCCCTGATTTTCCCGCATTTTCTGCACACGGATCAGATTGACCAGACTATTAACCTGATGTTTTACATTTTCAAGTCCTGTCAACGCATTCAGATTTTCCAGTAAATCCTCCAATTTTTCAGCCTTCCCGGCTTCTGTCCCGGAATCGGGTACCGCCGGTTCTACAATTCTGTAAAATTTCTGATTTCCCGTATACCATACCGCAAATTCCTTGATAAATTTCTCCATGCGATCCACATACAAAGTAAATTTAAGACCGGTTACATCACTCACATCCCGCGGACTTAAAGCCAGAATTGTCTGTCCCATAAGTTTAAAGGTATCGTAAAATACCATTGCCTTCTGCCCTTTATACGGGTCCGGATTCAATTTATGTCCGGCATCCGCTAAAACAGCATATTTCAGGCTTTCCGGCACTTCCTCTGCAAACTTGCCATCTATATTCTCGCGGCTTTTAATATCGCTTAAACTCTTTTCATCCGTGTTAAGCTTCAGATACTCGCGTATAATTTCAACCTCATTTTGTTCTATCCTACCGTCGGCATCTGCCAAAAACACAGCAAACTTCAGTAAATCATCATGAAGAAGTTCTTTTAATGTCATCCTCTCTGCTGCAATGTTTCCTACATTTTCCTTCGTAAGCCCTGCACATATTTCATCAGACAGTGCAATCAATTCATTTAGCTCCAGTTGTTTCATTCACTTCACTCCACCGTAATATATATCAAAAGTCAGAATCACAGCAATCCAAATTCCGACAGCCGGACTTTCATTCAACTATAATCGCAATATGTTTCTGTCACATAAAAAGATAAGCAGGCAGAGTATTCCTCCGCCTGCCAATATCATATCCCTTAAAGATTATTCTAACCCCAGTTTCGTTTTCAAAGCTGCAAGTTCATCATCTACGGATGCAGAATCAGCGCTGCTTGTGTACTTAGAAGTCAGATCTTCTACGGAAACCGTCTCCGCATCAAGCTGTGCCGCAGCGTTTGCCTCTGCAAGCATTCTCTCCGCTTTCTGTTCATATTTGTTAAAAGCATCCAGATTAACGGTGCTGTTCGCTTTTGCAGCAGTATTGTTGATTCGATCCTGTGCCTTTGCCATGGAGATTTTCGCTTTTGCGGCATCTTTTCTTGCTTCAAGCTCCTCAATGTTACGAACCAGCTTATTATAGCCCTCCTGCATCATCTCGGCATTTTTCTGTGCCACGGACAGATTCTGGAGTAAGCTTTCACGGGTAACCTCTAAGCTCTGCTTTGCTGCAAGCAGTGTACGGGCATCGGTCTCATTGCCTGCCTTAAGCGCATTTTCTGCCGCTTTCTGCTTTCTTGCAATATCAGCATCGCATTCCTCCAGCTTCTTTTCAGCCATCTTCACATCCGCCATAACAGCAGCCGTGTCACGCTTTACATCAACCAAATCTCTCTTATAGTCAATCAAAAGCTGATCAATCATCTTTGCCGGATCCTCGCACCTGTCTAAAAGTGCATTGATGTTCGCTTCCAAAATCTTTGGAATTCTTGCTAATGTGTCTGCTAAACCCAAATCTCTCTACCTGCCTTTCTTTTTAATGTGTTTATAAATATTTATTTTCCAAATCATCCTTTGCAATGTCATTGACCGGCGTATTCAGAATTCGTTGATCTTCCTCTGCCTTTTCCTTGGCACGCTGATTCTTCTGTTTTACCAGATAAATGACACATGCACCAATTAAAATAACAACAATGACAATAAGTATCCATTTAAAAATATCCTTACTTGTGGTGGAAACATGCATGATAGTCCCTGCCGTGTTGTCAAAAGCATTTACAAAAACATCATCTGTAGACAAATCGGTATACCAGTATTTATCTATATTATTCCAGAAGATTTCTATCGCTTCCGAATCCATGACCGATGATGTCTGATATCCGTTGGCATATGCCATGTATCCTACATCATTGTCCGTATCTTCTTCCGCAAAATATACAAACAGGAAAATGTTCTCCGTATCGAAATGTTCATCGTAATAGTCCGATGCCCATTGATCCTTTTCCGAATCGGTAGTAAGACTCGCATCATAATTTCTTAATATGATATACGGCTGTACGCCTGTTTTTTCCCAGAAATCTTTTAAACGGCTCTCTGTTTTCGATACATTATCGAACCATCCCAATTCATCTATTACACAGTCGTTTATGTATGAATTGTCCGTATCAAGCTTTTCTCTCACAATCGTGCTGCTTTGGCTGTTGGACGAATCCGAATTAAAAAGCCGGGTCGTTCTTCCCATCCGTACAGTCATGCTCTGAAACGCTATCAGCACCAAAACAATGACCACAAACGTAACAATCGCTGATGACAGACATCCGCCGCCACGATAGCCTCCTCTCACCCGCCTTCTTCTGGGCGGCGGGGGCATTCCCGGTCCCATGCCTCTCGGTGGTGGCGGTGGCATCCCCGGTCCCATGCCTCTCGGCGGCGGAGGCGGCATCCCCGGTCCTCCTCTTGGCATACGCGGTCCTCCACCGACCGGACCGCCTCTGGGTGCACCTGCACCACCGCCAAAGCTTCTGCTGCTACTTCCTGCGCGGCTTCCACCGCCGCCTGGTCTGCTTACGCTGTGACCGCCGCTTGGTCTTCCCGAACTATGTCCGCCGGAGCTTGATCTTCCGCCGCCACCGCCTCCTGCTCTTCCCATAAAATTCTCCTCTCTATGGCTTATTGGAATAACATGATTTGTATATTTATTTCAAAATTCGTTAGGCTTATTATAACATACACTTCTTTAATTCGAAAGCCTAATCTCTTTCGAAATCTGCCGTTTCCTGATTTCCCCACCATATCCCAACCTTCACGTACTCCTCTTGCAAAAAGCCCGATTTTTCTAAAACCCTACTCTATTATACATTCCTGTTCCAGCTTAACATCATTCTCCAACATAAAACCTATCACTTCATAAAGTTCCCCAGCCGCTTGAATATTCTCTTCTAATAATTTCTTTAAACGGACGCGGTCATTTTCTGTCAATTTCTTACCATATTTTTGGTATGCTTCCAAAGTTTTCCTATCCATTCTGTACATTTTGAATGGTATCTGCGTTTTCACACACAAATCTCTATATATTTCAAATCCGCCCGCATCAATGTCCCCGAAATGATAATATTCAGCATTCGGCAAAGCCTTATATACTGCCTTTAAGAGTGTCCTCCTAATTGAATTATGGTATCCTCCCAGATAGATGATCAGACTTTCCGGCTCTTCCCATCGAAAAAATGTCGTAAGGTTCTCAATCGTTATTATCCTTTTTATGGCAGACATCTCCCCAAACTGAATTGCAGATAAATCCTCTCCGGAAATGCCGATCCCCTGTCTTAGATTCCCGATATCATATTCTGTCTGATAAATCGTAAAAAAAACATCACCTTTGAAATACACATAATTGGGTGTATGGTATATACTATATTCTGACAGTATTTCCGCAATATCCTTTTCCGCAAATCCTTCACTGAAATTCTGAAATATTTTCCCTAATCGGCTACTGATATTCTGTAAAGCTTTGGAATCATGGAATACTTTTATGGAAAACTCCCGAATATAGCATTGTTTCCGGTTACTTTCTATTTCAAAAATCCCTTTCAAAAGCATTTCTGTCTTCTGGCAATCCTCCAAATCCACATATTCTTTCACAGACTGATGTGCATGCAGTCTCTTCAACAGATAAGCTATAAAATTCTGACAAACCGGAGTATCGTATAGCCCACGATATTTCTCCAGCATTTCCATGTTGGCAGTAACCAGTTCGGTCTTTGAAACACGTTTTACATACTGATAGACATCATCCAACTGCTCCAGATTCAATACTACTTTGGAGATAATATGATTTTCTTTTCCTTTCTTCCAGATAATTCGGATATATCCCCGATTTTCCAATTCTCTCATTACACTGTGTATATTTTCATACTCATAAGAACTTTCATCAAAATATGCAGGAAGCTTCTCTTTTGTAAAGGGGAAATTAATGCTGATATTTACTTTATTTTTACCCGTAAACATGCGACTGTTCTCATAAGAATCCAGCAGCCCGTTCAATATCTTTTTGTCATATTGCACCATTATAATATCTCTCCACAAAGCTTACTTTTTCATCAGTCATAACTAATAGCGTTTCTTCCACAAACGGGCTGATATATTGAATTTTATCCGGAGGAGCCGCAATGATAATCTGAAGCGGCAATCTTCTTAGGAATTCCAAAACACCGCCAATCCTTTCATCATCCATATTATTGAATGCCTCATCAAACATTACCAGTCCTATTGCTTCTCCGCCTATATTATTCTTATACAGCTGTACAAAGGATGCCGCCACAGTGACATAGAATGGTGTCTGAGTCTCCCCGCCGCTCTTTTCCTCACATACCTTGGAATAGAAAGAATAATTTCCGTCGCTGTGGATAATCTTAATGTCATAATCCATGTAGGTACGGTAATCCGTAAACTCGTCCAATGCTTTCGCATGATTCTCGTTATCCAGAGCAAGTTTTTCAAAAAGTTCATCAATTACCTCTTTGTGATTTTCATGAAAAAGTCCGCTGAAAATAGATTCTCCCTGCATCGCGTTAAAATCATCCATGATCATTTCATAATACTGCCGATAACGTTTGCTCGGCATGAAAATAAATTCATATTTTTCGTTGCTGAAAATAATATCATTCAATGCCTTATTTAATTCCTTGAATTCACTCTGTGCGACTTTCATATTCTCCTGTAACTTAGACAAAAATTGCTCTCGAAATTCCTCCTCTGCCGCATTTCTGGCAGACTGTACTTTTTCTTCATAGTTTAGAAGTTCTGAATTCTTCAATTTATCATACTCTGCAGCAAAATCCGGATATCCGTCCATCGACGGTGCAGCGCCAAAATCATGGGCTGTCTTATATTCCACCATTGCCTTTTCCATATTCTTTTCAGCGTTATCGACAGTTGTAAGATTTGCTTTCTTTCTTCTGGCAAAGCTTTCCCAAAACTGCTCATGCGTCTTATCAGCATTCTGCTTTTCGTAATGAGTATTCCACGAAAGAAGTCTCTCTCCTGCTTTTGCTCCTAATTCAAAATAAGCTGCTTTCTTTTCTGCATACTCGACCTGCTTATTGGAAATATCCTCTTTGGTCATCCGTATGCGTTCCTCGATTCTTCCCACATCCTGATGCAAACTCATAAACTCTTTTTCCAGCTCTTTAATAATTTCCTCCAAAGCTTCCAGTTGAATTTGCTTCTGAATCATGTTTGTATTCTTTTCTAATGTAGCAATATTCGCTTTGCACTTTCGGATCTCTTCCTTATTCTCCCAGATTTCACTAAGTACATCTGCACGATACTTAATATCCGTATCCACATCTGTCGCCAACGGTGCCATGACATAATCCAACTGCTTTAGCTGTTCCTCTATACCTCCAAGCGTCGTTTCAATTTCTGTTTGCTTTTGTTTTGCCTGTTCCAACTGAACCTTAAATGCATTCTTTCCGATAAAAGGTGTTTCATAAATCACAGGCTTTATCGCGCTTGCCACATGATTCTGATATTTCATACACTCTTTGGTAATAGATGTTGGATATTTCTTCAATTCGCTATAATGACCGCACATATGTACCTTTCCCAAGACCATATTGACAAAGCGCTTGGCATACACATTTGCAGATGTTACCACTGTGGCAAGCGATCCTTCCGGAGCCGAATCATACTCGTCGAGCTTTTGGGTATTGATCAAACCAACGCCATAGGCTTTCCTTTCTTTCCTAAGACGATCATAAGTTCCCAGAGCAATATCAAAGTTCTCCGGTTCTACCAGAATATAGAATCGCTGTGTATTCAGGTAACCCTCTACCGCATTTCTCCATGCATCATCCGTGATTTCCAGCAATTCACACAATACCCTTGGCTCCGGCTTTCTCCCAATTCGTACGAATTCCGCCTTAATCGCATCCATTACTCGTTTTACCTCATCCGGATAAGAAAGTTTTTTCCTGTTCAGCAGTTCGATGCGTTTCTCCAACTCCTGTTTTTCCTGATCCACCGCAACCCTTCGGATTTCAATCTCCGCCTTTTTCCTCTGTACCTTTCCGTACATTTGCGCTTTATAGTCAATTACATCCTGCAAAGTCTGCTTAAAATCCGCCAGTTCATGCATCTGCTCCACTTGCGTCAGCAGTTTCTGGTAATCCCAAACACACTTAGCCACATCTTTTACTTCCAGCAGCGTATTAACCTGCTCTTTTGCCTTTTTAATACTTTCCATCAACTGGTTGCGTTCATCCAAAAGTTGAATTTTCCGTTCTTCCAACTGCTGCAGTTTTTTCTTCTGTACATCTCGCGCCAGAAAATCTTTATCTTGTGAAAGTTCCGCATTTAAGTTATCCCGTATTTCCTGCTTTTCCTGCTTTTCTTTCGCCAATGCGGTAATTCCGGCATTCTTTTCCTCCAGACGAAATTTCTCACTCTGTACTTCATGTTCCAGTTCTGTCATCTTTTCATTTGTGATATCCGCCTCTGCCCGAGTAAGAAAATACTCATACATCCGGTCTTTCTCTATACCGTCCACTGCCAGATCATGATGCCTTTCAATCACTTCCAGCCTTCCGATTCGAATTTTGACATTCTCCAACGTTCTCTGTAAATCTTGATAGGTTCTCACATTTTCTCTGAGGATATCAATATTGACCTCTTTTTCATCCAACACATAGGAATAGACAAAATCTTTGATATCATCAATCGGACGAAATGCCATGGCTTTCGGAATCAGCCGAAAAAATTTTTCCTCAATTCTCCCGAACCGATTTCTTATCATGACCTTTGCATCCTTATCTGTGGTACACCAAGTTTTTATTTTTTTCGCATTGGCTGTACGAAACTGCGTGACAGATCGTGGTGTTTTCCCCATGAAAAACAGCTCGTCCTGAAGTCGCACACCATCCATAAGATATCTCGCCCATTTTTCCTGCCCCTCGGATGCGGAGTCAATCACGGCACCCACAATAAAATAACGCTCTTTCTTTTCTTCATAAAATTCCAATGCGACATGAGCACTGATCTCTCCGATCCGCTCATAGGGTTTATTCTCTCTTCCCGTTTTACAGCGTATGTATCCCGTCAACTTTCTCTTGCCATTCTCATGAGCGGCCTTGTTAAAATAATTGGCGGAACAGGTGATCACAAACTGAATAGCATCCAACAATGTAGACTTTCCGGCTCCATTTTCCCCTGAAATTAAAGTAGAGTCCTCTATTTCAATCGTACTGTTGGTAAAGCGGTGCCAGTTAATCAGCTTCACTCTCGTCAATTTCTTCATCCGCTTTTGCTCCCTTCCGGTAATTTTCCAGTTTGTCATACGCCCGTTTAATATCCTCCACCCGGACAGCCATTAATATTGAGTCAAAAATGATGATTCTAGAATCTTCTCTTCCCAGATCCTTATCCAGAGTTTCTATGATCTGAAATCTTCGGAAAACACTTAATGCATTGCGAAGCGTTGTTTTGTCAATCATTTTGTCCCGAATCTTCAAACTTAAGAACTTGTCATGAATATCACCTAAATTAACGATCACCTCATCGCTGACCGACAATTCTCTTTTCTTTTCATCAAATAGGATTCTCAAAATCAAAAGAATAATAGATTCAAATAATTTCAGATTGTATCGATTATAATTCTGCGGATTGGTCAATTGCACAACTCCATATTCCTCATTGATCTCCAGGCGGTATCCCAGTATAGAAAGATATTCTGAAAATTTTTCCTTATATTTTAATATAAAATAATAATCTGCCCGAGTCACAGAATTGCCCTTACATACAAAACAATTGCTTAAAAGACGATTACAAATTCTTGTAAATTCACCCTTGTCTCTTTGAAGCATTCCTTCCAGAAAATCCATCCTGCCCGTCCTTTCTCTTTCTGTGCTTTATTCTGCGCTTCTCCGAACGTTCTGTTCATCCAACCAAATCCGCCATTTCCTAGAAAATCTTATTTTATCCGGATTATAAAATCGCGAAACCGATATCCATTCATCTCTGTCTCTTCTTCTATCTGCACTGTATATACCATATTCTTACGTTGTCCGTACAGCCGCACATAAATAATTTTAACAAAATCCTCTGTATTCTCCAACGGAAGCTGTGACGCATGTATCTGTCCGTGATCTCCCATATGTGTCTTTACATAGTGGTTTATTTTATCAGGATTCATCACACGCTGCATTTTCTCCATCATTTTACGCAGCTTTTCCTGCCGAAGTTCCAAGTCTGGTTCTTCATTAGCAATCTGTGATGGCTGAAATTCCTTTTTGCCCTCTATGGCGGAATAAAGGGATTTTTCATCGATCACAGACATACTGTAGATTTGTATCAATTCATCCAAAAAATCAATTCGGTAAATTCCCCCAAGTTCCAGTTTCTCTTCGTTCATTTTCTCGTTAATACCAATCAAAAGCTCTTTGATCTGTCCTCTGATATCCTCGCTTCCTGTCAGAAGAAACTTGGCCCGATTAATCGCCGCTCTCTGATATTGTGTATTCTTGTGATTGATTTCCACCAAAATTTCATCCATATTCTGAAATGCATCTATAATTCCACGTATATAATGATATACCAGTTCTTCCGCTTCCTCCAACGATATTTCCTTTATTCCTGCAATATCCACACTGGCTTTCTCTATGTATGTTCTGCTTTTGCTTTTGCTCTCCAGACGTTCCACAATCTCCGGACGGAACTTGGATACATTGTCCGAGGTCAGCAGCCGATGATATGCCTTATCAACAATGTTGGTAATATAATCATTAAAAAGGGCATTCATAATTTCTGCAACTGTCTTATGCTTTGTTAATTCGTCAATGTAATGTTTGATACTAGAATTCAAGTTCTTCAGTCCGGTAACAAGTAAATCCGTATTCTCCAATATCTGCATCAACACAATACCGGGATTGTCAGTGCTGCTTTTCACGAGACTGTAAATCGTATAAATATATCCTTGATACTCAATCTGTCTACCTTCCGCAATCTCTGTCAGCGTCTTTATAATTTTAACTGCATACTCTTTAAAATTCACCCGCTGCACATAACTTTTATCTGTCTCAATTTCAATCCATCCGTAATATTCCAGCCTTCGCAGCATCCAGTTTGCTTTACCTCTGCTGTCACTGCCCTCAACATCTTCTTCCATAACAGATGCAGCATTCGTCTGTTCAAAATAGTACTGTAATTCTTCTACTAAAACGTCTCTTTCCACACCAAAAGAAAGCTGGTTATCCATCACATTAAACAGCTTACAGATACATTCCCAATATGCAATTTTCCCCGGCGAAGCAAGTGGAACAAAGAAATTCTCTGTCAAAATGTGGAACATTTAACTTCCCTCTGACTTATCTGATTGATATTCTTATGTGTGACTGCAAAGTGTTGCTTTACTTGCATATTACCATTGATTAGTGATTGAATCAATTCCAGATTTATGGATGTTTATAAAATATATACTCCAATGTTCCAATATGTGCATTCACTTACTATAATGCTCCACAATCATCCTCTGTGCCTGTTCATTGTAGTAGACATCCTCATATTCAGTGCCTTTTCTGCTGATACGCGGTGCAAAGAACAAACCTGCTTCGACGCCTTTATCCAATATTTCCTTTCTCCATCTGCCGTCAACATATCGTTCCCCTGCCATTTCCTGTGACACGATAAACCGAAAAATCTCTGCACCGGAAATCTTCTTGACACGATCCAATGTCCGCAGCGCATTTAAAGCTTCTGCCAGTTCCGTCACCAGATACTTATCCTTATATGGAAATGCTTTTGCCTGCTGCGGTGTTAACATGAAATCTTCTTTTGGAATTTGGGGTTGTTTCTTTGTTCGCCCTGTCTTAACCGGCGGGAATACCTCTGCCGGTTCCCCAAAATAGAATTTTTCTTTGATACCGCCGGTAAATTCCCGCAGCCGCGCGATAAACCGCTCTCCGTATTTCTCATATTTATTTTCACCGACGCCGGATACCGCCAACATTTCCCCTTTGGTAAAAGGCACTTTTACGCATATATCCACCAGGGTCTTATCCGAAAAAATCAGATAAGGCGGAATGCTTTCTTCTTTTGCGATTTCCGTGCGCAATCTCCGCAGTACATCAAACAATTCAAGACCTCTGGAATTTAAAATATCCGATTTTCGTTTTTTTACTGAAACGCTGCCGGCATCCCATTCTGTCAGTCCTGCCGCCAAACCTGACGGTTCTTCCTTGATCTGTCTCTTCAGGAAAACCTCTTTTTCTCCTGTTAGCACCGCCTCTGCTTTCTGTGTGATTTTTAAAAGAGCATACTTATCTTTGGTCTGAGTCAGCAATTCCTCAACGATCATCTGACCGATAATCTCTTTAATGCCTGCCTCTGTCTGTTCCTTTAAGCTTCCATAGGCTGAATAATCCGAAACATGGTATTCCCTAAGCTTCGCCCGGTTATCTCCAAGCAGTGTCCCTGCAACCACATTGATGCCATAGCGCTGCCGCATTTCCTTTATGCATCGGATTATTTTCTTAGCATCCTCAGTCACATTGACTTCTTCAAATTCCTTCCGGCAATTCGAGCAGTTCTCACAACGGTTGCTGCCCGATTCTCCGAAATAATAAAGAATATATTCCCTCAAACAGTTTTTCGTCATACAATAATTGTGCATCGCCTGAAGCCGTTCCTCATCCCTCTCCCGGATTGCTTCCAGTTCCTCCTCCGTCATTTCGGGATTTTGCTCCCTGCTCTGAATCAGAAACCGATTTGTTACCATGTCCTGAGGCGAATACAGCAGGATACATTCAGCAGCTTCCCCGTCACGACCTGCCCTTCCCGCTTCCTGATAATAGTTTTCCAGACTCTGGGGCATATTGTAGTGAATGACATATCGGACGTTGGATTTATCGATTCCCATGCCGAAAGCATTGGTGGCTGCCATAACGGGCTTCCTGTCGTAGATAAAATCCTCCTGATTTTGTTTTCTCTCTTCTATGCTTAAACCCGCATGATACTTCGTTACGGGCACCTGCATTGACGTAAGCATTTCATAAACTGCCTCCACATTTTTTCTGGTGGCACAATAGATCACACCGCCGTCGCCGGAATGCTCCTGCACATACCGTAATAGAAAAGCATCCTTTTTTCGGGGTGTCTCTACTGCAAAATAGAGATTTTTCCGGTCAAATCCGGTCACCAGAACCGTGGGATTTATGAGCCCTAAAACACAGACAATGTCCTCTTTTACCGTTTCGGTTGCTGTCGCTGTAAATGCACTGATAATAGGACGACGCGGGAGCTGCCGGATAAATCGGACGATCTTCAAATAACTCGGTCTGAAGTCCTGTCCCCATTGGGAGATACAGTGGGCTTCGTCTACCGTAAGCATTGCTATTTGAGCTTGTCTTGCAAACTGTAAAAAATGATAGGTTT